>JBBQAT010000090.1:0-16764 GCA_038316625.1 Burkholderiales bacterium | reverse complement strand
CCGTCATTCCGGCGAAAGCGACCGGAGGAAGTGCAGAGCCCGGAATCCAGTAGTGCACCACTGGCTCTGCATTTCCTTCGGTCAGATTCCGGGTCAAGCCCGGAATGACGGCGTTTTTTATCTACGCGTTTCAACATGACTGCCTACTAGATCAATAACCCAAGAGCCCGCATGGTGCCTTAACGGGCCATGAAACTTCCCTTTCCATGCTCGGCCAATTCGCCTCGGGAGCGTGTTTTCACGCCGGCTTTCCCTCGTGCCGCTGGTCTGTGCGTTGCCGCACAGAGCATTTCGCGGCCATTGAGTATCTTCCAGACAGTTTCACGTTCTGCCCACAAGACGTGGGTCACCAGAACATAACGGAGTAGCACATGACCAAAGCATTGATTCGAACCCTGAGCCTGATTGCCGTTTTTTTTGCACTGAGCGCCATGGCGCAAGAAAAAGTTACGCAAACAGATTATCCACTCGGTGCTGGCGATGCCATTCGCGTTCTGGTGTTCCAGAACCTTGATCTGACCACGGAAGCCCGGGTATCGGAAAACGGCTTGATTACCGTCCCGTTGATCGGTGAGGTTGAAATCGGCGGCCTCTCCATTGCGGCCGCCGAAAAGAAGATTGCCAGCGCTTTGAAAAGCGGCGGCTTCGTCAAGGAGCCGCAGGTCAACATCGTGCTCATCCAGGTGCGCGGCAATCAGGTCGGCGTTCTTGGCCAGGTCACCCGCCCCGGCCGCTTCCCGCTGGAGACCTTCAATACCCGTGTCAGCGACATGCTTGCCGCAGCGGGTGGCGCAACGGCGACTGGCGACGACGTGGCCATCGTTACCGGTGTGCGTAACGGCAAGCCGTTCCGCAAAGAGATCGATATTCCCGAACTTTACCTTGGCGAGAAGCTGGACAATGACATTGTTCTCTCCGGTGGCGACACCATCTATGTGCACCGCGCTCCGATTTTTTACATCTACGGTGAAGCACAACGCCCCGGTCCCTATCGCATCGAACGCGGCATGACGGTCATGCAAGCCCTCGCCCAGGGTGGTGGCCCGACGCCGCGAGGCAGCGAATATCGCCTGCGCCTGCACCGCAAGAATGCCGCCGGTGTAATCGAAAAACTCTCCCCTGAAATGACTGACCCCGTACTGCCCAACGACGTGATTTACGTCCGCGAAAGTATTTTCTAAGAACGGCCAAACTCCCATGACCCTCCAACAATTACTGATCATCCTGCGCGCGGGCGCCAACGTTGTGCTCGTAACCTTGCTCGCCACCATCGTGGCCGCACTGGCCGTCAGCCTGATCCTGCCCAAGCAATACACAGCCAGCACCGCCGTGGTAATCGACGTCAAATCGCCGGATCCAATCGCCGGCCTGGTGCTTCCCGGAATGATCTCACCCGGCTACATGGCCACTCAGGTTGACATCATCACCAGCGACCGCGTTGCCCAGCGTGTCGTCAAGCTGTTGCACCTGGATGAAAGTCCGACGACCAGAGAAAAATGGCAGGATGCCAGCGAAGGAAAAGGTGACATCGTCGTCTGGCTGGCCAATCTGTTGCAGAAGAAACTCGACGTTAAGCCGGCGCGCGAGAGCAATGTCATCAACATCGAGTTCAGCGGCACCGAACCTGCCTTTGCAGCCTCCGTCGTCAACGCCTTCGCCCAGGCCTACATCGACGTAAACCTTGACCTCAAGGTTGAGCCGGCTCGCCAGAACGCCGCCTGGTTCGAGGGCCAGACCAGACTCCTGCGCGAGAAACTTGAAACGGCCCAGCGGGCGTATTCCAGCCAGCAGCAGAAAACCGGCATTCTGGCCGCCGAAGACAGCCTCGATTTTGAGACAACCAAGCTTAACGAGCTCTCCGCCCAGCTCACTGTCGTACAAGGACAAACCTCCGACAGCCACAGCAAGATCAAACCGTCCGGCGGCTCCGAGACGCTGGTCGAAGTATTGCAAAGCCCCCTGATCAATACGCTCAAGGCGGATGTTGCCCATCTCGACTCCAAGCTGCAGGAAAGCAACATCAACCTTGGCAAGAACCACCCGCAAACCCAGCGCGCCGAGTCCGAAATGGCTTCGCTTAAGGCCAGGCTGGCCAGCGAAATCCAGAAAATTCATGGCAGCATCGACACCTCCTATCAGGTCGGACAACAGAAGGAGAAAGAACTGATCGGCGCCATTGAAGCGCAGAAAACCCGCGTTCTCAGCCTGAACAAGCAGCGCGACGAAATCAGCGTGCTCAAGCGCGACGTCGAATCAGCCCAGCGTGCCTTTGAAGGCGTCAGCCTGCGTTCGTCGCAAACCCGCCTGGAAAGTCTCTCGGTGCAGACCAACGCGGTAATACTCAATCCGGCGTCTGAACCCACGGAGCACTCCAGTCCGAAGATCAAACTCAACCTCCTGATCTCGATCTTCCTCGGCTTGATGCTCGGCTCGGGCCTGGCGCTGGTGCTCGAGCTCGTCAATCGCCGCGTGCGCTCAGCGGATGACCTGACCGACATGATCGGGTTGCAGGTTCTCGCCAGCATTAGCGCTACCACGTACCCGCTCTCTCCACGCAAAACGTCGCGCGGATTTTTCTCCGGCCGCAAAACGTACGCCGCCACTTCCTGAACCCATAAGGAAATCCAGCCATGAATCTGATGGACCCCCCTTTCTATAACAAGATAACGCCCCCACCGGTCACATTCGGAGGCCGCTCGATTGGCGCCATCCTGATTGACGCCGGGCGCCTCTCCGCAAAAAGCGCTGAAAACATCCTGCGTGTGCAAAAGGAGAGAGGCAAACGTTTTGGCGATGCGGCCATTGGACTCGGCCTGCTCAACGAAGAAGACATCCAGTTCGCCCTCGCCAGTCAATTTGACTACCCGTATCTGGCGGCCGGTGACAACCGCCTGAGCCGCGAACTGGTGGCAGCCTACACGCCTTTCAGCCCGGTCGTCGAGCAACTGCGGGCATTGCGCAGCCAGCTCATTCTGCGCTGGTTCGACACCGAAGCACAGCACAAGGTGCTGGCCATTGTCAGCCCCGGCAACGGCGAAGGGCGCAGTTTCATTGCCGCCAACCTGGCTATCGTTTTCTCGCAACTGGGCGAGCGCACCCTGCTTATCGATGCCGATCTGCGTTCACCGCGTCAGCACGAACTATTCAAACTCGGTAACAGCGCCGGGCTGTCGGACATGCTGGCCTGCCGCATCGGAGCCGAGGCTGTGGTAGACGTCCCATCCTTGCGAGCTCTTGCGGTGTTGCCCGCCGGTGCTGTACCTCCCAACCCACAGGAGTTGCTTGGTCGCCCGGCCTTTAGCGAACTGCTGCAGTCGCTCAATCGTGATTTCGACGTGATAATCGTCGACACCCCGGCCGCCAGCCACTATGCCGACGCACAGACGATTGCCGTCCGCGCGGGCGCCGCTCTCATGCTTGCCCGCAAAAATCAGAGTTCGCTGCCCGATGTCGCACGGCTCACGCTCAGCCTTCAGCAATCCGGCGCCGCCCTGGTGGGTTCGGTTCTGAACGACGTCTGAGTCAGGAAAAATTGAGGTGCCGCAAACTCTATTGACACCACCCTGCAGAAGCAATCCGGTCAATACCAGACAGCTTCATTCCGGCAAGGGCATGTTTGATCGATTCAGTAACTGGCTTGCTGGTTCGCCTGCGCAAGTTCTTTCTGCACAAGAAACGAGAGCCACGGTTGCAGTGTTCCTGATCATCGCATTTTGCTTCAATGCGTTGCCGCCGACCTTCACCTTTGACGGAATGTCAGTGGCAGGAAATGACGGAAGTCCGTTCAATCAGTTTTTCTGGGTCGGGATGCTGCTGCTTTCGATAACAACGATTATCAACACATCACGCTCGTTAAGTGGCATTTACGTAAAGGCAATGCCACTCCTGGTACTTTGTTTGCTACTCGTAGTGAGCTCGCTCTGGTCGCTGGCCCCAGCGATTTCGCTTCGCCGCGCTATTCTGGAATGCATTGTAATCGTCAGTATTCTTGCCAATGTTGCATCGCTTCAACGCGCCGAACACGCATTTGTCATTCTATATCGAGTGGCCTCCATCACACTGGCCTTCGAGTTCTTCATGCTTTTTCGCGCGAATGGATTCGATGAAGGCGGACTTTTTCGCGGAATACATACCCACAAGAATGTCGTCGGATATGTGGCAGCGATTGCCATTCTCACGGGTGTTTGGGTGAGAAAGTCGTGCTTATTGCGATCAGCAAACTGGAATTCTGCCTATCTACTCGGATGGCTTGTATTGCTGGTCATCTCCCGTTCCAAGACCTCCTTGGCCCTGACCCTTGCAGCGCCGGCAATTGCGCTTGGTTTGCGTTTCTTTGCGCGCAGCTTTAGCGTTGGCGTTGGCATTCCGCTATTGGGAATCTTCGGATTGGCCTATGGCGTTTTTGCAGTCGCTTTCATCTCTGGTGTTGATGTCGGAGGCGGCTTCGAATATTGGGTGCACCGACTCGGATTCACTGGACGTGATGACATCTGGCAATTCCTGGTGGCGAGATTTCTCGAACATCCATGGCTGGGGCATGGTTACGGGGGTTTCTGGGACATCGGGCCCACTTCGCCCAGCGTACGTTATGGCACTGGCTTCATTCCGATGCTCAATCAAGCGCACAACGGATATCTGGACCTGCTGCTCGGGCTTGGTGCAACCGGGGTTGTTGCCTGCGTCGGCGTTCTGGTCGGATTTCTATTTTGTCTATCGACCGCCGAGCGTCAATCCCGGAGCGGTTTGCTGGCGCTGTGCTGGACGCTGGTCGTGTTTGCGATATTGCACAACTTTACGGAAACATCACTTTTGCGTGGATATCTATTGGTTTGGGTGGTTCAACTGATCGCCATGGCGATTACCTATCGCATGGCCGTCGAAGTCCGGAGAACCGCATGACGATTACTGTTTCGGTATGCCTGTGCACCTTCCGTCGCCTTAGTCTTTCGGCCACCCTGGAAAGCCTCGCCAGACAGATTCTTCCGCCGGAGGTTACTGTCGAGATCATCGTTGTCGATAGCGACCTTGACGGCTCTGCCCGTGCGCTGGTCAGGCAGGCGTGTACCCGCTTGCCTCTTGCCATCCGCTACGTCGTTGCCGAACGCAAAGGCGTTGCCGAAGCACGCAACAAGGCCGTAAGCGAGGCCTGCGGTCAGTGGCTGGCCTTTATCGATGACGATGAGTTTGCCGCCCCCGACTGGCTCGCGGAACTGCTGGCGTGTGCCGAGAGCAATGCCGCCCAGGTGGTTTTTGGCGAGGTGCGTACGCTGTATCCCGAAGGCTGCCCTGACTGGATCATAAGCAGCGATTTGTTTGGCAAACACCTGCCGCCGACAGGCACCCGCGTCAACAGCGGGCCCACCAGCAATGCCCTGCTTGCGCGCGCTGCGCTGGCTAGTGAAACACGGATTTTTGACGTCGCTTACGGAACGACCGGCGGCGAAGACACAGAGCTTTTCTACCGGCTCTCGAAGCGCGGTGTCCCGATGGTGAGCTGCCGCGAAGCCATCGTCAGTGAAACGGTCGAAGCGCATCGACTGAATCGCGAGTTTCTGCTCAAGAAAGCAATGCGTGTCGGAGAAACCTATTTCCGCATCTTTTTTGCCAATGCAAGTCCCGTCGTGCGCGGCGGTCTCCTGCTCAGGGCCTTCCTGCAATGGCTTGCAGCAGGAACCATCGCCCTCATCCTCCGCCCCTTCGGACGCGGCAACTCCATGGAATACCAGATCAAAGCGGCTGCCAATCTCGGCAAGCTGCGTGCAGCGACAGGCTATGCCGCCGTTGAACTATACAAAGGATAGACCATGCGCATTTTGCATATTGTTCGTCAATTCAGCCCCGCCATTGGCGGACTTGAAAACTTCGTGCTCTGTCTTGCCCGAAACCAGCTGCAGGAAGGTCACCAGCCCGAGGTTCTCACGCTGGATACCGTTTTTCATCGGAAAGGACCACGGCTGCCGGCAATTGACGAGGTCGAGGGCATCCCGGTGCGTCGCGTTTCATGGGTAGGCAGCTACAAGTATCCACTGGCCTTTTCGACAAGCTCCCACCTGAGCGGATTCGACATCATCCATGTGCATGCCGTCGACTTTTTTGCGGACTATCTTGCCCTTACTCGCCTGTTCCACAAGACGCCGCTCGTGCTTTCAACGCATGGCGGATTCTTCCACACGACAAGCGCATCGCGTTTCAAACGACTGTTCTTCAATACCGTCACTCGCGTCAGCCTGTGCGGCTACAAGCGCGTGATCGCGTGCAGCGAGAACGACCAGACCGTCTTCGCACCATTGTGCAAGCCCTGGCTCCGGCTCATCGAGAATGGTGTTGATATCGAGAAATTTGCTGATCTGGGGCCACGGTCCTTCGACAACAGCTTCCTGTTTATCGGACGTTTCTCGGATAACAAACGCATCGATCTGCTGCTCGAGACCATCCACCATCTCAAGCGCACGACGCCCGATGTTCGCCTGACGATTATCGGGCGTGACTGGGATGACAATCTTGCCCGCATGCGGCAACAGATCGGGACGCTTGGCTTGAGCGAACAGGTCAGCGTGCTGCTCGATCTGAGCGACAGCGACATCAAGACGCAGATCGGGCGTCACTGCTTCGTGGTCAGCGCGTCCGACTATGAAGGGTTTGGCATGACGCTCGTCGAGGGCATGGCGGCCGGTCTGGTGCCTGTGGCCTCGCCGATCAGCAGCTTCAAACGGATCATCGAGGAAGCCGGTGTCGGCCACCTCGTTGACTTCCACGATCCTGAAGCGGCGGCACAAAGCATCCTGGCCTACACGCAAAGCATCAGAACGGATTACCCGGCAGTGCGCGCGGCCGCCATGGTCGCCGCAACACGCTATGGCTGGCCGGGGACGGCTGCCCGCTTCATGCAGATCTACGAAGAAGTCCTTGGCTCAAACACCCGCATGATCCAGGGTGTATCAATCGATACGCACTCCGGGACCGAAGTCATACGGGCAATTAACAACGCCGTCGAAAAGCGCTTACCGGTCCGTATCACGATTGCCAACGCGCATACGATCAATCTGGCGCGCAAGTTGCCCGCGTATCGTCTGCTACTGGAGGATTCCCTGGTGCTCAATGATGGGGCCGGCGTCAATATTGCGAGCAAGTGGAAATACCGGAAGCCCTTCAGCGAGAACCTCAACGGCACGGACTTCGTTCCGCGCCTGCTGAGTCTCTCGCGGAGATCGCTGCGCGTCTTCCTGGTTGGCGCACGTCCCGATGTCGTCGTGAAGGTTGCCGAACGGTTTGCCAAACGTTATCCACGCCACCAGTGGGTCGGTTCTCAGGATGGCTACACCAGCGTGTCCGATGAAACGACGGCCTGTGCTCGTATCCGCGAAACCAGGCCCGATCTGTTGCTGGTCGCCATGGGCAACCCCTTGCAGGAGGAATGGATAGCCCGCTGTGCGGAGAAAACCGGGGCAATTGTCTGTATCGGGGTCGGCGGACTCTTCGACTTCGCCGCCGGGCAAGCCCAGAGGGCTCCGCTGTGGGTACGCAATCTCAAGTGCGAGTGGATCTTCCGCCTGGTTCAGGAGCCAGGCCGCATGTGGCGCCGCTACCTCATCGGCAATCTGACCTTTCTGTGGATGGCCAGTGGTGACGTTGTATGAGTCGCCCTGGAGACACGCTAATCAAGCCAGTCGTGCTGCATCTGGCGGTCGATTACCCGAATGTGTATCGACCGGAGAACACCGTTGCGGTGCGCAACTTCGTCAAGGCCAACACAGACCTCGACTACGTTGTCATTGCCCTGACACGCACGGCCAATCCGTTGAAAATTGAGCGCGTTGACGGTGATGGGATCGGAAGTGGAATCGGCGACGAGCGCGTCGTTTCGATGCGCTACTGGGGCCTGCCCTTTGGCGCTCTGCTGGCGTTATCGATGTTCATCGTCGCGCTGAGAGTGCGCAGGGAAGTAAAACGTCGGAACATTGCCCCGGCCCTGGTGCACGCCCACAAACTGACCTTTGAAGGGCTTGCCGGCTGGTGGCTTGCCCGCTGGTTGCACGTCCCGCTCGTGCTGTCGGTCCGCGGCGAGGCCGAATCGAAAGTCCTGCGTTTCAAACCACTCTATCGTCCCCTGTTGCAGCGCATTCTGACCGATGCAAGCCGGATCTACTACGTTTCCGCCTGGTTCAAGCCGCTGCTGAACCGCCGCTTCCGCATCGCTCAGCACAAACAGAAATTGCTGCCGAATTTTGTTGCGACTCGGGAAGTAGCGGCTATCAGTGCGCCACGGGCTGACCGGCTGCTCACCGTGCTTGACCTCAATCTCTATCGCAAGAAGGGGCTGGATCGCCTGCTCCCGATATTTCGCGACTGCCTGGAGCGCTACCCTGATGCGCACCTGGACATTGTCGGGCGCGGCGAAGCGCCTGTAATCGCCGAAGTACAGCGGCTTGTGGGTACGCTGGGGCTGGCTAACAACGTATCGCTGCTTGGCGTGTTGTCCAACGCGGCGCTCCAGGAACGACTCCCATCGTATGTCGGAATGGTCCTGGCAAGCCATAACGAAACCTTCGGCATGGTCTATGTGGAATCCCTTCTAGCCGGGGTTCCGATCCTCTATTCAAAAGGAACCGGTATTGACGGATTCATCGACTTTGTCGAGGCGCGAGTCGGCGTTGATCCGCTGGACGAATCCTCCATCCGGGATGGTCTGCTTCTTCTACTCGAGCAGCAACAGCCCTACTGCGATTGGCTTTCGCGGAATCGCGAGCGGGTTCTTGCTGAGTTCGATCAGCGCCGTTACGTTGGTGAGTATCGGGACTTGGTCCTGGGCAGCGTATGACCGGGGCCGATAACCCGAGCGCAGTGCCAGTCGCCAATACCCTGAGCGCCAGGATGCCGGAAGCACGTCCGAAAACACTCCCAGACTCCACGAAAGGTGAGCGTTATGTCGTGCTCGATCTCATGCGCGGGCTTGCCGCAGTTGCTGTTCTGGTTTTCCACATCAGCTACATGCTCGGGTCGCTTTCTCCGAGTATGGACAAAGGCTATCTCGCCGTCGATTTCTTCTTTGTCTTGAGCGGATTTGTCATTTCGGCCAATTACCACGTGACGGTGCGACCCACTATCGCCTGGACAACGTTCTTGGCCGCCCGATTTGCCCGACTCTGGCCGCTTTTCATCCTGAGTACGCTTCTCGGTGCGGTCGTCGTCGTGATGAAACTGAGCCGAGATTCCGGTTTCTTTGACGTACAGGGCGTCTTTCGCTCTCTCGCATTGAATTGCGCCATGCTGCCAAGTTTTTTCCAGGTGTATGGCGTTGATCGCCTGTTCATCTTCAATGGTGCGTCATGGTCCGTATTTTTTGAATTTGCCGTCAACCTCGTTTTCTTTGCCGTGCTGCGCGGTTTGTCGCTAAAGCCATTGATCGCGCTTTCTACCGTCTTTGCCGGCCTCCTGCTAGCGGTTGCGCAGGCTCATGGCAGCCTCGATGGAGGCTGGTCTGCTGCAACATTCAGTGTCGGCGCGATCCGCGTCTTGTTCGGTTTTACGGCTGGAATGGCGACCTATGCGCTCAGTCGGCAAATGCAATTCCGCATCGTCGGATGGCTCGGCTCCGCTGTCGTACTTGGCCTCTGTTTTTGCCTTTCGCTGGTGTTCTTTGCCAGCGGCAACTGGCTGGTCGAATGCGCGCTGGTTATCCTTGGTTTTCCGTTGCTTGTACTCCTCGCCTCCCGATGCGAACTAACGGGTCTAACGGCTCTGCTCGGCGGGCGCCTTGGTGACATTTCCTACTCGGTCTACCTGCTGCAAACACCGGTAATGCTTTTCGTCGCCGGCGCGAGTCAGGCACTCATCGGCCGCAAAATTGCCGAGTTCGCGCCTGTGTCGGGACTGGTATTCATCATCGGAATGCTCGGCCTGAGTTATCTGAGCTGGCGCTATTTTGAAGTGCCTGCGCGCGATTACCTTCGACTGCGCCTTCGCTCGCGAAAGGGCGGTCATGCGTTCCAGGGCTGAGGCACCCGTGGCTGCACGTCCTGTTGCATCCGGGGACAGGCTCGCCTTTGTCGACCACATGAAGGCGATCGGCATTGTCGCTATCGTGATCGGACACGCCCCGGGCATCTCGGTGGATTTCGAGACAATCCTCTACGGTTTTCATGTCCCGCTATTTTTCTTCATTACGGGCATGCTGCTTTCGGACCGCAAACTGGATCTGAAAGCAGGGTCCTTCATTTTTGGCCAGGCCAGGGAAATACTCATTCCCTATGTCGTCTTTTTCCTGATCGCCTATGCCTATTGGCTGGCGACACGCCACATCGGGAATTCCGCAGAGCGCTTTGCCAACATGAACTGGACAGAGCCCATTCGAGGCCTTTTCATCGGCACCGGTTCGTCGCTCTTCGTGAATGTCGTCCTCTGGTTCTTCCCTGCCCTGTTCAGCGCCAAGCTGCTCTATTACGTTGTGCGCAAAATCCTCGGCAAGATACTTGCCCTGGCGGCCTTGACCCTGCTGGCATTTGGTCACTATTGGTTGATGCAAGATTCGCCTTTTCGTCTCTGGTTCGGTGTGGATTGCGCCATTTACGGAGTGGTTTTTCTTGCCGCCGGACGTCTTTGCCGATCCGGTCTGTCACGTATCCACGACACGGGCAGAAAAACGCCTCTTGCGCTTGCCGCTCTGGCTCTTTCAATCCTCTACCTGGTCATCGCCCTGTCTAACGGAAAAGCTGATTTGAACAATGTCTACGTTGGAAATTTCATGCTCTATTTCGCTGCGGCCTTCATGGGCTGTGCCGTAGTGTTCAGCCTTTCCTGCCTGATCCGTTCAAATGCGTGCAGCCAGTGGCTTTCGGTACACACGCTTTACATTTTCCCGCTGCATGGCTTGTTCTTCAGAATAACGACCGGCGTGCTGCAGGTCTTTTTTGGCATCCCATCGCCCTACGACAACGGGGGAATGGTGTGGGCTTTCATCTACACGATTATCGGGATCGGCCTGGTTGTTCCTGCGGCGTGGGTATTGAACAAACTGCCGTTTTACCCCTATGCAAGTACTCGCCAAGGCGTGTTGCATGAGACGTAAATTGACCTTCTCGGTTTTTGATCAGGCCGTTGTTTCGGCGTTCAATTTCGGACTGAATCTCTATCTCATCAAACTGTGGTCTCCAGAAGACTTCGGTTTCTTCGCCATCATTGCCGCGACATCGATCTTTGCATCGATGATCCAGAATGCGGTGATCAATACACCGCTCGCCGTACACCTGCCGCTGGCCGCCAACGCCAGCGAGACGGCACTTCTACGCCGGGTGTTTTCCGCCGCCAACCTGCTTCTTTCCCTGCTGGTACTTGGTTTGAGCTGGGGCGGCCTGGTGGGCTGGCTGGGCACCTCGCAAATGCCGCTGGTACTGGGCGCCAGTCTCTACATCTGCTCACAGTTCGTTCGCGAGTATTACCGCGGGTTACTTGCCGTGGAGGGCAAGCTGGGCGCTCTGCTCATGGCCGACGTGGCCTATGTGCTTCTGGCAGGCGGAACGCTGGCGTATCTGCACCGGTCTGGCGGAGCGCAGTTGCAGACAGTGTCGGTCTTCCTGCTGGTGCTAAGTGCCGCAGGCTTGCTGACCATCGTGCGCCATCTGGTGCCGAGCCAATTACCGGCGCTACGCGCCCTGCCGGCAGAAATGTTCAAGGTATTCGCGCAACAGATGCATGAAATCCGCTGGAGTCTGCTTGGCGTAATTACGACCGACATCCAGAACCGTGGCTACATCTTCGTCGCGGCGGCGTTCTTCGGGCCTGCGACAGTGGCCCATCTCCAGGCCGGACGGATCTTCTACGGGCCGCTTAACCTGCTCACCGGTGCCTGGGCCCGCGTGGCAAGACCCCAGCTTGCGGGTCTGATCGGCCAGGGCGAAGTCAGGCGCTTCAACAGCATTTTGAAGCTGGCCCTGCTGTCCTTTGTTGCCTTCAACGTCCTCTTCCTCGCCAGCCTCTGGGTGGCCTGGCCCTACCTGTCGTCGCTCGTGTTCGGCGACAAGTACAAGGGTCTTGGCTTCATGGTTGCAGCCTGGGGTGTCGCCAATATTGCTTTCCAGATCCGTTCCTGTCTCAGTATCGGGGTTCAGGCCTTGCGCCGCTTCCGTGACCTGACCCTCGGGACAATCTATGGTGCCTTGCTCTCTGTCGTACTTGTCGCCGTGGCTTGCGGCGTAAATGAGCCGGCGTGGCTGATCGCCTCGGTAATCGGCGGGGAATGCGTAGCCATCCTGGTCGTCATTCGCATCCTTCGCCGCCATTTAGCCGAGGCAGAACCGGCCTCACCTGAAGAAGCCGTCATATCGAATGAGGAAAAACTCCTATGAAAACCCGGCTATGGCGGATCGTATTGCCGGTCGCGCTGATTCTTTGTGCTCTCGTTCCCTGCACCCAGGCGTTTGCCGCCTGCCCGGCGCCGATCCGTGGAATCAACCTGGTCCCGCTTCCTTCCGGCTGGTACAAAGGGGCGGCGGAACTGCAGTTTCCCACGGCGGCGCATATCGCCTATTACAAGGAAGTCGGCATGAATGCGATCCGCCTGCCGATTGTTTGGGAAACGATGCAGCCGACGCTGAATGGCGAGCTTGACGCGCGCTATCTTGAACACGCCATCGACCTGCTTGACAAGGCCAATGCGCAAGGCATGAAAGTGCTGATCGACCTGCACAACTACGGTCGCTACCGCACCAAGCTGATTGGCAGCGCTGATGTGCCGGCCTCCGCCTTCAAGGACATCTGGACGCGCCTTGCCGGTGCGTTTTCCAGGCACCCGGCCGTCTATGCCTATGGCTTGATGAACGAGCCGCACGATACGGGTGGCCTATGGCACACGGTTGCCCAGTCTGGCGTTGACGGTGTCCGAGAGGTCGATACCACGCGCCCCATCTATGTTGGCGGCGATAGCTGGAGCAATTCGCAACGTTGGCCGGTCGTCAATCCCGTGCCCTTCGTCACCGATCCATCGAACCAGATCGTCTATGAGGCGCATATCTACTTCGACGATGACTTCAGCGGGCATTACAAAACGTCCGTTGGCTCAACCGACCTGAGCGCACGTACGGCGCAGAGGCTGCAGCCATTTCTGACCTGGCTGGCCGCTAATGGGCAACGGGGAGCCATCGGTGAAACCGGGGTTCCCATGGATGACCCGCGCTGGTTGCAAGCGCTGAAAAAGTTCCTGGATATGAGCAATACCGCGTGTCTCGACTGGTTCATGTGGGCAGGCGGCGGCTGGCGTGAGACCTATGAACTCTCGCTGGAACCGATAAACGGCATTGATCGTCCGCAAATTGAGCTGCTTCGGCAAGGATTGAAAAGCCGCTCTAAAACGTCCAGAAAATGAGCACGGAATGAAGCGATTAAGGATTGAAATACATGCAAATCAGAGGCAATAGATTACTGATCGTCGCTCCCTTTCGGGACGAGGACGCGTTTTACGAGACGATGACGACCCGGCTTGATGCGGATGTCGAACTGTTGAATTACACGACAAATCGTGCCGTGTCACGAGGCGTCTGGCGCAGACACGCCGTAATATTGCTGATGGCCTTCCGGGCATTTCGCAAGAGCGGCGACAAGGAGATGATTCTTTTTGGAGAACAATTCGTCGGCCTCTATTACGCCTTGTTTTGCCGCCTGTTTTTCTGGGTACGCAATCCGTCGCGCAGCATGGTTCTGCAGCTGATCTACAACCGGAAACCCGGCCTGATCGGTGCTTGCTATCGAGCGATCTACGGCTGGCTTATCAAGTCGCCATCTCTGAACTACCTGGTCTGCCACGCCTCGCTCGAACGGGAGTATTACCGGACGGAATTTGGCGAAACCACCGGCAAAAAGGTGGTCTTCGTCCCGTTCGGACGGAACACGCCAGAAAAGCCTGGCACCGCCAAGCCCATTGCGACAGAGCGCTATTTCTTTTCCGGCGGTACCAGCAATCGGGACTACAGGACGCTGGTCGATGCCTTCAGGGGTATCAAAGCGCGCCTGGTGATCGCCTGCCACGCCAATGACATCAGGGGTCTTGATTTGCCGGATAATGTGACGGCCCGTCACGATGTTTTCGGCGTCTCGTTCCAGGACCATATCGACAAGGCCTATGCAGTGATCTTGCCGATTCTCCGAAACGAGGTCTCTGCCGGGCAACTGGTCCTGATCGATGCGATGCGTTCAGGCAAGGCGTCAATCGTCACATCGGGAAGCTGCATGGAAGACTATGTGGATCAGTCGTGCGCGGTGAGCGTTTCCAGACAGGATGCGCAGGCGCTGGCAAAGGCCGTCAATGATCTTGAGGCGGACGAGGCTGTCTGCCAGCGCCTTGGCAGCGCGGCCCGTTTGCGCTACGAACACGAGTTTACGCGGCGTGCATTTGCCGAACGTCTGTGCAGCGTGATGAGGCATGACATGGTGCCGGACGTCGCCAAAGCGATTGAAGTGCTGTCATGAGCGCCATTGATTATTGTTCCGGCCCGGTGAGGTACGTAACTTCCGCCGGGGTGACGACTAAATGCATTTGTGGGCCGACGCCAACAGGTCATCCAGAAGCCATTGCCATTCGGATGATCCAGCCCGATTTTTCAGTTATTACGAGGACGTATTTATGAAAATTACCGTTATTGGAACCGGCTACGTTGGCCTGGTGTCCGGCACTTGCCTGGCCGAAGTGGGCAACGATGTGTTGTGCTTGGATGTGGACCCGGCCAAGATCAAGATTCTTGAAGAAGGCGGCATTCCGATCTACGAACCCGGCCTGCAGGACATGGTGCGCCGCAACGTCGCCGCCGGGCGTCTGCACTTCACTACCGACGTCGAGAAAGCCGCTCATTTCGGCACCATCCAGTTCATTGCCGTGGGCACGCCGCCCGATGAAGATGGCTCGGCCGACATGAAATACGTCACGTCCGCCGCACGCAATATCGGCAAATACATGACCGACTACAAGGTGATCGTGGACAAGAGCACGGTGCCTGTCGGCACCGCTGATGCCGTAAAGGCGGCCGTGGTCGACGAACTCAAGAAGCGTGGCGTGAACACGCCGTTCAGTGTCGTTTCCAATCCCGAGTTTCTCAAGGAAGGCGCGGCGATTGAAGACTTCATGAAACCCGACCGCATCGTGGTGGGGTGTGATGACGAGCAGGCCGCACTCAACATGCGCGCGCTGTATGCGCCCTTCCAGCGCAATCACGACCGTCTGATCCTGATGGACATCCGTAGCGCCGAACTGACCAAGTACGCGGCCAACGCCATGCTGGCCACGCGCATCAGCTTCATGAACGAATTGGCCAATCTGGCCGAGAAGCTCGGCGCCGACATTGAACACGTACGCAAGGGCATCGGCAGCGACCCGCGCATCGGCTACGACTTTCTCTATGCCGGAGCCGGCTACGGCGGCTCGTGTTTCCCCAAGGACGTGAAAGCGCTGATCAAGACGGCAGCCGTCGATGCGGGTATCAACCTGAAGGTGCTTACCGCCGTTGAAGCGGCCAACGACGCACAAAAACATGTGCTGGGCGAAAAAATCAAGGCCCGCCTTGGTGTCGATCTGAAAGGCCGGCACTTTGCCTTGTGGGGACTGGCGTTCAAGGCCAACACCGACGACATGCGCGAGGCCACCAGCTGCGAGGTGATCAAGGATCTGCTAGCCGCCGGCGCCAGCGTAACGGCCTACGACCCGGAGGCCATGGATGAGGCCCGGCACCATTTCCCCGACGAGCCGCGCCTGAGCTACGCCACGAACCAGAGCGCTGCGCTGGATAACGCCGAAGCCCTGGTGATCGTGACCGAATGGAAGGAATTCCGCAGCCCCGATTTTGCCGCCATCAAACGGAGCTTGAAGTCTCCGCTGATTTTCGACGGCCGCAATCTCTACGACCCGAAGTTCGTGCGCGACCAGGGTTTCGAGTATTTCGCGATTGGACGGTAGTAGGCAGTCATGTTGAAAGGCAAGGATAAAGTCTTCACCACCAAGACACAAAGTGCACAAAGTTTCACCAAGACGAGCGAAGGACGCGCAGAGCAAAACATGACATTACCTTGGTGTCATCTTGGTGATCTTGGTGACTTGGTGGTTCGCACTTTTCGTTGACTAACTACTAAATTCTAATAATTCTGGAGATCTAAAAATGGCAAAAGCAATGATTCTGGCCGCAGGCCAAGGCACTCGGGTTCGCCCGCTGACGAAAGACTTGCCGAAACCAATGGTGCCCATTCTGGGCAAGCCGGTGATGGAATACCTGATCGAGCATCTGGCACGTCATGGCGTCACCGAGATCATGGTTAACGTGGCGTACTACCACAAGAAGATCGAGGAGTATTTCGGCGATGGCCGCCGCTGGGGCGTGAACATCGGCTACTCTTTTGAAGGCGTATACGAGCACGGAGATATTCTGCCCAAGCCCAAGGGATCGGCCGGCGGCATGAAAGCCATTCAGGATTTCAGCGGGTTTTTTGATGAAACCACGCTGGTGATCTGCGGTGATTCGATCATTGACCTCGATATTGGCGCCGCCCTGTTCGAGCACCGCAGCAAAGGTGCGCTGGCTAGCGTCGTAGCGCTTGAAGTACCAAAAGACCAGGTGCAGAACTACGGAATTGTCGTGGCGGATGATGAAAGCAGAGTGCTATCGTTTCAGGAGAAACCCAGTCCGGCGGAAGCCAAATCGAACCTGGCCAGTACCGGCATCTATATTTTTGAGCCAGGCGTTCTCGACTTGGTCCCGTCCGATGTCGGGTTTGACATCGGCAGCCAGCTGT
>JBBQAT010000089.1:0-16893 GCA_038316625.1 Burkholderiales bacterium | reverse complement strand
CCGAGATCGAAGTTCTTGCTGAGCAACGCGTAGGTATAGGCACCGACCGCGAAGAAGGCGATATAGCCGAGATCCAGCAGTCCGGCGAGGCCAACGGTGATGTTCAGACCAAGACCCAGCACGACGAAGATCAGCGCGCTGACCATGACATTGACGTGGTAGAAGTTCTGTCCTGTCGACACCAGCCAGGGAAAAACCACGGAGACTGCCGCCGCCACCAGCAAAACCCGTTTGCTGAGGACCGGGTCGTCGGCCAGTCGTTGTGCAAACGAGAGTTTTTCCACTTCCGGATGGGTATCGGCAGCCACGTGCGCCCGCTGGTTGGCGCGGCGGTTGATTGAAAATTGCCAGAGCCAGGCAATGGCGAAGGCACAAATGCCCACCCAGACCATGTTCGACCAGCGCCACTCAATTTCGTGGCTGATCGTATTGACCCTGACCACCATCAGCGGCAGGGTAAGGAACATGAACCACAGACCGATTCCGAGAGAGCGTTTCAAATGAGCCATATGCTTACACCTTCTGCTTGACCGCTTTGCCGAGCAGGCCGGCGGGGCGCAGGATGAGAATGAGGACCAGCAGACCGAAGGCAAAGACATCTTCGTAGGCACTGGAGATATAGCCGGCTCCCAGAGTCTCGGCGATGCCGAGAACCAGTCCGCCGAGCACAGCACCGGGGATGTTGCCGATGCCGCCAAGCACCGCTGCCGTGAAGGCCTTTAGCCCTGCCATGAAGCCGATGGCGCTGTTGATCTGGCCGGTACGCGAGGCGATCAGCACGCCGGCGATGGCGGCCAGGACCGAACCGATGATGAAGGTGGCCGAGATGACGCGGTCGACATTGATGCCGACCAGGCGCGCCATGACCATATCCTGCTGGGTGGCGCGCATGGCTTTGCCGATCTTGGTGTATTTGATCAGCACGGTCAGAGCGATCATCGTCACCGTCGTCACGGCCAGAATCACCAGGTCGACCGAACTCAGGTAGCGCGAAATCGGCTCCATGAACTCAAAGTCTTGGACCAACTCCGGGAAGGGCAGGAAGTCCGGGGTTTGCGCGAGTTGAACGTAGTTCATCAGGAAGATCGACGCGCCGATGGCACTGATCAGTGGTGAAAGGCGCGGCGCATTGCGCAGCGGGCGATAGGCAATCTTTTCCAGCGTGTAACCGTAGGCCGCCGCGTAGATCACGGCGACCACCGCCGCCAGCACCAGCACCGTCAGGCCGCTGTAGCCAGTCAGGGTCAGAATCCCGGCGACGATAAAGGCGACGAAGGCACCGATCATGTACACCTCGCCGTGGGCAAAATTGATCAACTGAATGATGCCGTAGACCATGGTGTAGCCGAGGGCGATCAGGGCGTAGATGCTCCCCTTGACCACGCCGCCGCACAGCAGCTCGAACAAATACTGGAAATCCATGGATAGACCGTTATTGATTGGGATGGGAAAAACAGGGGGTGATTTTTGTTATTGGAACTGACATCGACCCGAGATCAATCGCGACGAAGGCTTTGCTCCGGTCAAGCATAACGTCAAAAAACCGGGAGGCGGCCAAGGGCCGCCTCCCGGCTAATACCTGTTACTGCAAATTGCGCTTACTTGACCTCGGCGAACGCGCCGCTCTTGACCTGATAGACCGAGAAGCCGACACCTTCGGCATCGCCCTTGGCGTCAAACTTGATCTTGCCGACCGTGGTTTCAATCGTGCTGCTCTTGAGTGCCTTGGTCAATGCGTCGTAGTCGGTACCGCCAGCAACCTTGATGGCATTTAGCGCAGCCAGTGTGGCAGCATAGCCCTGGTCAAAGAAGGTACCAGTTTCCTTGCCGTACTTCGCTTTGAATTCGTCATGGGCCTTGACATTCATCGGAAACTTGGAGACATCCATCGGACCCGTTGCGTAGACGCCTTCAGCGTCCTTGCCCGCGATCTTCAGGAATCCATCACCCTTGATGCCGTCCGGGCCCAGGAAAGGAACCTTGATCTTCTTCTTGCCCATCAGCGACAGCAGCTTGGAGGCTTCCGGATGGTAGCCGCCGAAAATCACGGCATCAGCGCCTTCGGAACGCAGCTTCTGGATAACTGCGGAATAGTCCATGGCCCCTGGCTGAATGCCTTCGTACATGACGACCTTGCCTACACCGCCCTTTTCAATTGCTTCCTTGGAGAAGTCAGCGAAGCCCTTGCCGTAGTCGCCCTTGTCATGAATGATGGCGATCTTCTTGGCCTTGAGCTTGTCGGTGACAAAGGTGGCCGCCAGCTTGCCCTGGTCGTCGTCAGAAGCGATGGTGCGATAGAAATTGGGGTATTCGCCGCTCTTGGTCAGCGGAGGATTGGTTGCCGATGGGCTGATGGCGATGACCTTGGCACCCTTGTAGATGCCCATGGCTGCCTTGGTGGCACCGGAGCAGACGTGACCGATAACGATGTTGACCCCTTCGGAGACGAGCTTGGTCGCTACGTTGGTGGCGATTTCGGGTTTGCACTGATCATCAACGATCATCAGTTCAACCTGCTTGCCATTGATGCCGCCCTTGGCATTGACGTCCGCCACGACCATTTCGGCTGCGTCCTTGGTCGGCAGACCGTAGGGAGCCAGATCGCCCGTATGAGGACCGGCCACACCAAGTTTGATGGTATCGGCGGCAAAGGCGGGCGCCGTAAGAGCCGTCGCAACAAGTGCGGCAGCAGCGAATTTGCCCAGAGTCATGTTTTGCATCGTTACAGTCCCCTTAAGTATTGAGTCGTCGAAAAACCGGTGAATGCTAGTTTAAAACCGAGGTACGGTCAAGGAAAAATCCTTTTGTTTTCAGTCCCAAGCCGCAGTAATACTCATGAAAAAGCAGAAGAATAAGTCGAACGAATACCAGTTTTCGCCCACCTGCCGTCAATCCCGGTACGGCGTCCTGTGACAGGCTGAAACCTTACTCCAGATTCTGGATCTGCTCGCGCATTTGTTCGATCAGCAACTTCAGTTCCATCGCCGTTTGCGAAACCTCGGTCACTACTGACTTTGAACCGAGCGTATTGGCTTCGCGATTGAGTTCCTGCATCAGGAAATCGAGGCGTTTGCCACTAGCCCCGCCGGCCTTCAGTACGCGCTCGACTTCATCAAGGTGTGTGGAAAGCCGCGCCAGTTCTTCGGCTACGTCGATGCGGACAGCGAATACGGCGACTTCCTGGCGAATCCGGTCATCGTCCGCGCTACCGATGGCGTCGACCAATCGTTGTTTGAGCTTGTCCTGAAATGCAGCCTGTGCGACGGGAATTCGCGGTGCCACTTCGCGCACCAGATCACGCATGCGGGCGACCCGCTCAAGAATCACGGCGGTCAGTTTCTCGCCTTCACGTGCTCGGCTGGCGGTGAAATCGTCGAGCGCATCTTTGGCCAACGCCATACAGGCAGGGACCAGCGCGTCGATATCGAGCGTATCGTCACCGAACATGCCGGGCCAGCGCAGGACATCACTTACGGCCAGCGGCGCAGCCTGTGGAAACTCACCGTGGACTTGGGTTTCAAAGGCTTTCAGGCGTTGCAGCAAATCGGCGTTGAGAGATTGCGATTGCGCACGTGCTGTGGCCGCCGCAAAGCCGACGCGGCATTCGAGCTTGCCGCGTGAGAGTCGTGCGCTGAATAACTCGCGCAGCGCTGGTTCAACGACGCGCAATTCTTCGCATACGCGAAACTGAAAATCAAGGTAGCGCGAGTTGACGCTTTTCAGTTCGATATGCAGTGCACCGCGTTCAACATCAAGTGTTCTGGCGGCATAGCCGGTCATGCTGTAGATCATGGGAGTCCTGATGAAATGGATGACGGGTGAGCGGTTAGCTTTACAGTCCACCGCCAAAGCCCGAAAATGGCCGGAAAACCACATGATAGCTTCGATACCGATGGCTCAACAAGCAAACCACGCTCTTCCTTCCGGATTCCAACTCGATGAATATCGCATTGAGCACCAGCTTTCGCTGGGCGGGTTTTCAATTGTCTATCTTGCCGTCGACGCCAAGGGTCAGTTTGTAGCTATTAAGGAGTATCTGCCGAATAGCTTGGCCTTGCGCGGCGAAGGCGAAATCAAACCGGTCATAACGGAAGATCACATTCCCGCGTTTCGCTACGGGATGAAGTGTTTTTTCGAGGAAGGTCGCGCATTGGCGAAACTCTCGCACCCGAATGTGATCCGGGTGTTGAATTTCTTTCGCGCCAACGATACGGTTTACATGGTCATGGAGTACGAACAGGGGCGGACGCTGCAGGAATTCATCCAGAAGAATCGGTCCGTCATCACCGAAAACTTCATCCGCAACGTGTTTACCAAGCTGCTTAACGGGCTGCGTGAAGTGCATTCGCACAAGCTACTGCACCTGGATCTCAAGCCGTCGAATATTTACATGCGCAACGATTACACCCCGGTGCTAATCGATTTCGGCGCGGCGCGGCAGACATTGGCTAGCGATACGCCGATGCTCAAGCCGATGTACACGCCGGGCTTTGCGTCGCCCGAGCATTACAGCCAGCGCGAGTTGCTTGGCCCATGGAGCGACATTTATAGCGTCGGGGCCGCGATGTACGCCTGTATTGCCGCGTCGGCTCCACAGGCGGCGGATAGCCGTTTAGTCAAGGATCGGTTGACGCCGGCCATGGCACGCTGGGAAGGCCAGTATTCGGATCAATTGCTTGAAACCATTGACTGGTGCCTTTGCTTGAATCATTTTTCCCGGCCGCAAAGTGTTTTTGCGCTGCAAAAGGCACTCACCGAGAAAGTCACCAAGCCGGAAGCCCCCAAGAAAAACTGGCTTGGACATGTTGTTGGAAAATTCAAGAGAAAGACAGAAGCCAAGTGAAATTCACCATCTATCAGGAAAGCCGCCCCGGCAAGCGCGCCAATAACGAAGACCGGCTGGCGCACTGCTACTCTCGTGACGCTCTTTTGACGGTGGTTGCCGACGGGATGGGGGGGCACTATTACGGCGAAATCGCTGCGCAGATTGCGGTGCAGGTTATGGTCGAGTCCTTTCAGCGCGAAGCGACGCCAGGGATTCCTGACCCTTTCCTGTTCTTGCAGAAAGCGATGACCAACGCCCATCGTGCCATCCTCGACTTTACCGATGCGCACAGCCTGAAGGATTCGCCGCGAACCACCTGCGTGGCCTGTCTCGTCCAGGACAATATTGCCTACTGGGCGCATGCGGGCGATTCGAGGCTGTACCTGATGCGCGGTGGAAAGGTGCTTTACCACACGCGCGACCACTCGCGCGTGCAGTTGTTGATCGATCAGGGAGTGATTAACGCAGCGCAGGCGGCTGTACATCCCGAGCGCAACAAGGTTTATAGCTGTCTTGGTGGCCGTCAGGCACCTGAAATTGAATTCTCGCGCAAGACACCGCTGGAGGCAGGTGACGTGCTGGCGTTATGCACGGACGGATTGTGGGGTGTGATTCCGGGCGAAGTGATTGCCGTTGCCCTGAAAACCGAGAATCTGATTCAGGCTGTTCCGGCGCTTCTTAACCAGGCCGATAGCCGGGGAGGCCCCAGTGCGGACAACCTGTCCATCGTCGCGGTGCGCTGGGAGGATAGCTACGTTGAGGCTAGCGGCAGCGCGTCCAGCCTCGTTTCGACGCAAACCATGTCGCGCGACACCATTACCACCAAACTCGATGCTTTCGGTCGCAATCCAAACTACAAGACCGAATTGACCGAGGATGAAATCGAGCGCGCCATCAACGAAATCCGCTCCACCATTCAGAAATACTCAAAATAGGAATTTTCATGCGTCCCAGCCAACGGCTACCTGAACAGCTTCGCAATATCCGTATTACGCGTAATTTCACCCGTCACGCTGAGGGTTCGGTGCTCATCGAAATGGGCGATACGCAGGTGCTATGCACCGCCAGTGTTGAAGAATCACTGCCATCCTTCCTGCGCGGCAAGGGGCAAGGCTGGGTAACAGCTGAATACGGCATGCTGCCGAGATCGACGCATACCCGCAGCGCGCGCGAAGCGGCTAAAGGCAAGCAGAGCGGCCGAACGCAGGAAATCCAGCGGCTGATTGGCCGCTCGCTGCGCGCCGTGACCGACCTCAAGGCGCTCGGCGAACGTCAGATCACCCTGGATTGCGATGTATTGCAAGCCGACGGCGGCACCCGTTGTGCCTCGATCACTGGCGCCTGGCTGGCCCTGTACGACGCCTGCGCGCAGCTCGTGGCGTCTGGCACGTTGCCGACAAGTCCGATCCTTGACCACGTGGCAGCAATTTCGGTCGGCATCTACAAGGGTATAGCCGTGCTTGACCTCGACTACCCCGAGGATTCCGACTGCGACACCGACATGAACGTGATCATGACCGGCCGTGGCGGTATCGTCGAGATCCAGGGCACGGCCGAGGGCGAACCTTTTACTCGCGCGCAAATGGGTCAGCTGGTCGATCTGGCTGAAACCGGTATTGCCGAACTGATCGCTCGGCAGAAAGCCATCATTGCACTATGAAACTCGTCGTCGCCTCGAATAATCCCGGCAAGCTGCGCGAATTCGGCCAGTTGCTCGCGCCGCTTGGCTGGGAAACCGTTGCGCAAAAGGAACTTGGTGTCGCGGAATGTGACGAGCCGCATTGCACCTTCGTTGAAAACGCGCTGGAAAAAGCGCGCCACGCGGCTCGCAACACCGGTCTGCCCGCGCTGGCGGACGATTCCGGCTTGTGCGTTCATGCGCTCGGTGGAGCGCCCGGCGTCTATTCCGCCCGCTATGCCGGCGAACCCAAATCGGACGAGCGCAACAACCAGAAATTGATCGCCGATCTGGCTGCTCTGGGTAAAGGTGCCGACCGACGTGCCCATTACGTCTGCGTTCTGGTCTTTGTGCGCCATGCAGGCGATCCTCAGCCGATCATTGCCGAAGGCGAGTGGCACGGCGAAATCGTCGATGTGGCGCGCGGGCAGGGCGGCTTCGGCTACGACCCCTATTTTCTGGTGCCCGAATTCGGCGTGACGGCGGCCGAACTCGATTCGGCCGAAAAGAACCGCCGTTCGCATCGTGGACTGGCACTCCAGCACTTGGTCGAGCGCCTGCAAGCCCGTCGCTGATGGCCGATAAGACTCCACGCATCATCCCGATCATCCCGCAAGGCCAAATCACACGCCAGGCGGAAGGCTTGCTGGAGTTTCGCCATCCGCTGCCGCTCTCGCTCTATGTCCATATCCCGTGGTGTGTACAGAAGTGTCCGTATTGTGACTTCAACTCGCACCAGGCGCAGGGCAGTATTCCTGAAGATGAGTACGTCAGCGCCCTGATCGCCGACCTCGAATCCGCCCTGCCGCTGGTCTGGGGGCGCAAGGTATCGAGCATCTTCTTTGGTGGCGGCACGCCAAGCCTGCTTTCCGGGCCGGCGCTTGATCGCCTTCTCACCGCCATCCGCACGCTGCTGCCAGTTTTGCCCGATTCCGAGGTCACGCTGGAAGCCAACCCCGGAACGGTCGAGGTGGAGAAATTCGCCGCATTCCGCAGCGCGGGCATCAATCGTCTTTCGCTCGGCATTCAGAGTTTCAATCCAACGCACCTGCAGGCGCTTGGCCGGATTCACGACGGCAACGAAGCGCGGCGCGCCATCGAGATCGCCGCCGTGCACTTCGACAATTTCAACCTCGACCTGATGTACGGGCTACCAGGTCAGACGCTTGAACAGGCGCTGAGCGATGTCGAAACCGCCCTTTCCTTTGCGCCGCCCCACCTCTCCTGTTACCAACTGACGCTCGAACCCAACACTGCTTTCGCTGCTGCACCTCCGGAGCCACCCGACCCCGACCGTTGCGCCGACATGCAGGATGCCATCGAAGCCCGTCTGGCTGCGGCCGGTTTTACCCACTACGAAACATCGGCCTTTGCGCAGCCCGGACGGCAATGCCGGCACAACCTCAATTACTGGACTTTTGGCGACTACCTCGGTATCGGCGCGGGGGCGCATGGCAAGCTGACGCTCCATGATCGCGTATTGCGCCAGATGCGCTGGAAGCAACCGAAGCAGTATCTGGCCAAGGTCGCCGAAGCGATGCCAGTGCACGATGAGTTTTCGGTCGAGGTGGCCGATCTGCCCTTTGAATTCATGATGAACGCCCTGCGCCTGAATCAGGGCTTTGATGCGCAGCTCTTTGAGATGCGTACCTCGTTACCCCTGTTCGGCATCGAAAGCACGCTTCGTCAGGCCGAACAGGACGGCCTGATTGAGCGCCAGGCTGGGCGCATCGCCCCAACGGAGCGCGGACGTCACTATCTGAACCGCTTGCTAGAGCGCTTCATCGCTGAACGAGAATAGAGAACCGCTCGGCCAGAGCTTGTCGAAGGCCTGTCGAGGCGCTGCGGTTCGACAGGCTCACCGCGAACGGGCCTGGCTATTGCGCTCGGGCGGCTAACCCGCATTACCGGATACGTATAGCCGGATCTTGGCTTCGCTGAGCGCCGCCTGAATGTCGTCCGGCGGCTGTCGGTCGGTAAACAGAGCGTCAATTTCCGTGATATTGCAAAGACGAACCATCGGGTTGCGGCTGAACTTGGTGTGGTCGGTCACCAGGAAAACCTGGCGCGCGTTTTCGATGATGGCCTGGGCGACCCGTACTTCACGGTAGTCAAAATCAAGCAGGGTGCCGTCCTTGTCAATCCCCGATATCCCGATAATCCCGAAGTCGACCTTGAATTGCCGAATGAAATCAATCGTCGATTCGCCAATGACGCCTCGATCCGGGCGGACAACGCCGCCGGCGACAATGACCTCGAAGTTCGAGTTGCTGCTGAGCAGCGCGGCGACATTCAGATTGTTCGTGATCACCCGCAGATTCTTGTGATTTCCTAACGCCTTGGCCACCTCTTCCGTGGTCGTGCCGATATTGATGAAGAGTGACGCGTTGTCTGGAATCTGCTGCGCCACCAGTTGCGCGATGCGGATTTTTTCCTGATGGTTCAATACCTGTCGGGCCGAATAGTCGACGTTCTCTATGCTGGAGGACAGACCCGCACCGCCGTGATAGCGCCTGAGCAAGCCCTTGTTGCATAGCTCGTTGATGTCGCGACGGATAGTTTGGGACGTGACTTTGAAGATCGCCGTCAATTCTTCGGTAGAGAGGTAGCCCTTCTGTTTCGCCAGATCCAGAATTTCCTGGTGGCGCGGGATCAGGTTCATTTGCGAAACGCGCGATTTCATTTCCAACTCCAAATATGGTCGAGTTCTGATCGGGCTCTGTTTGCTGTGCAGGTTTCAGGAGTGATTGCCTCGCACCTGCAAGTCTTTGTTTCATTATATCTGATAATGCCATCGGTGTAGCTTCTGCGCCCGCTGTTCGTATCGTCGAATTGGTCTGTTGACAAAGGCGGCGCATTCTCCATAATGTTCGTATACGAACAAATGAGCTTTTGCGAAAGTTCAAATACTCCATATCAAATAATCAGTCGATAGAACCACGCACAGAACAACAAAACATGGACAGACAGCACAGACTTGATTCCCTGAAACACGGGGAGGGCTTCGACTTATTGATTATCGGAGGTGGTGCGACGGGTTGCGGAATCGCCGTTGACGCCGCGAGCCGAGGGCTGAAAGTTGCGCTGGTCGAGAAGGTTGATCTTTCCGAGGGGACCAGCAGTCGAAGTACCAAACTGGTCCACGGCGGGGTACGCTACCTCGAAGCGGCGGTAAAAAAGCTGGACTGTGCGCAATACAATCTGGTTAAGGAGGCTTTGTACGAGCGCGGGCTATTTTTGAAGAATGCACCGCACTTCGCTGCGCGTCTTCCCCTCGTTACGCCGCTTTACAGCTGGTCGGAAGTTCCCTATGTGTTTGCCGGCTTGTTGCTCTATGATTTTCTGGCAGGCAAGCAGGGGTTGGGTCACAGCTACCTCGTCAGTCGCAAGGAAGCCCTTCAGCGTTTTCCGATGCTCAAGAAAGAGGGACTGAAGGCTGGCGTTGTCTATTACGACGGCCAGTTCAACGACGCGCGCATGGCTGTTACGCTGGCGCTGACGGCCCAGAAACACGGAGCCATTATTGCCAACCACGTTGAAGTGCTGTCCCTTGAAAAAGCCGGTAGCGCGCTATGTGGCGCACGGGTTCGCGACAAAATCAGCGGCGAGGAGTTTTCGATAAGGGCCCGCGGGGTGATCAATGCCGCCGGTCCCTTCGTGGATCGAATCAGGCAGATGGACGACCCGTCTGCAGCCCCAATCCTGAAGGCGGCAGCCGGTATTCATATTGTCTTGCCAAAGCGATTTGTTCCCTCGGGCACAGGAATGCTGATTCCAAAAACCGAGGACGGCCGAGTTCTGTTCGTTCTTCCCTGGCAGGGGCACGCGCTCATCGGTACGACCGACAGCCCGTCCGAAATACTGGACCATCCTCAGGCCAAGGAGGAGGAGGTCGAGTATTTGCTGCGCCACATCAACAAGTATTTCGACCTGTCCGTAACGCGCAGCGACGTGACCTCGGTCTGGTGCGGCCTGCGCCCCCTGATTCAGGCTGAGGATGCAGCCAGTACCGCGCAGCTTGTACGAGAGCACCTGTTGCAGATGAGCCCGTCCGGGTTGCTCTCGATGGCGGGGGGTAAGTGGACGTCTTACCGCAAGATGGCCGAAGAAGCCGTCGATCAAGCCGTCAACTCCTTTGCTTTTAAGCCGGCGCGCGTTTGTCAGACTGACCATCTTCGGCTGGTCGGCGCCGAAAACTTTGAAGCGGTGGGCGAGCGCGTCCTGAATCGGACCTACGGACTCGATGCCGATGTGGCAGATCACCTTCATCATGCCTTCGGAGATCGGGCTGTCACTGTAGCGAAACTGGCGGAATCCGGGCTTGGAGCGCGCCTGCATCCCCAGCATCCTTACTTGGAGGCTGAAGTCGTCTATGTAGCGAGAGAGGAGTTCGCCGAACGCGCATCGGATGTTCTGACCAGGCGTTTGCCTTTGGCGTTACTCGACAAAGCAGCAGCGATCACTGCCTTGCCCCGGGTCATTGAGTTGATGGCCAAAGAACATGGCTGGAATCAGCAACGGCGAGACGAAGAACAGGAAATGAGCCTGCAGCGCCTGTATGGAGCGATCTGAAAATATAAAAAGTTCGTATCTGATCGAAAAAGAGCAAAAAAGAAAGTGATTGTTTGTACTACCTGGATGAAAATACCCTGTTTGATGTGTCCGTTTGTACATTTGTTGTTCCAACAATTTTGATGGGAGTTGTTATGAAACGAAAAATGCTGCTTCTTGCTGCTGTTGTCGGTGTTGCGTTGATTGGTGGTGCCTTTGCGCCTAGCTATGCGGCCGACAAGATCATTGTAAAAATCGCCGGCATGAAACCCGATGGCGAGCCGGAAACCGTCGGTATGAAATTGTTTGCCAAGTACGTCATGGAAGCCACTAACGGCAAATACGATGTCCGTGTTTTCCCTAACAGCCAGCTCGGCAAGGAAGACGCCTATATCGCCCAGACGCGCAAGGGCATCATCCAGATGTGCGCCACCGGCACCCAGACCGGTTCATTGTTCCCGGCGATGGCGATGCTAGAAACGCCGATGCTGTATGACAATCTGGAGCATGCGCATCGTGCGATGAACGGCGAGACCTTCAAGCTGATCAACCAGGGCTTTTCCGAGAAATCGGGCTTGACTACGCTCAACGCCTTCCCGCTGGGCTTCCGTCATTTCTATACCAAGAAGCCCATCAAGGGCATTGAAGATCTGAAGGGCTTGCGGATGCGCGTTCCGAACATCCCGCTCTATCTCGAATTTGCCAAGCAACTCGGCCAGAGCGGCCAGCCGATGCCGTTTGCCGAAGTCCCGTCCGCGCTTGACCAGGGCACCATCGATGGTGGCGATAGCCCCTTCTCGGATATCGTAGCCCTGAAGATGTACGAGATTGCGCCGAATATCACCCTTTCGGGGCATATCCTGGTTATCCACTCGCTATACATCAACAATGACTTCTACAACGGCTTGCCACCGGAAGATAAGAAGATCTTCAACGATGCCGCTAAACGTTCTGCTGAGGATGTCTGGAAGATGGCTTCTGAAGGGGAAAAGAAGGCGGTTGAGGAAATCAACAAAGGTGGCGGCAAGATCAACAATCCTACGCCTGAATTCAAGCAAGCCTTGGTCAAGGCCGGTCAGGGAACCTGGAAGCTGTTCTACGACACCGTGCCGAATGCCAAGCAAATCCTTGATAGCGTACAGCAGTACAAGTAACTGGTAACAGACAAGGCTGTCCTGCCTCTGGCAGCGTCCCCGCGATGCAGCGGGGACGGCTTTGTGTGCATGACCCGGATGGATTTTCCATCGCGGGGTGAAGCAGCGTCCTGTTTTTCTACCGTGCAAACAGATGTGGCTGAGAACATTTTCCAATGCCAGTGCATTGGACTGAACAATCAACGAGAGGGTTGAAATGAGTACTACAAGGGGAGGCGCTAAATGAGTGAGCTCATGCCAGAGAAGGAGCAGTCCAACGAAAGCGTCGGAGAAATAGCATTCCAGGTTTTCTGCGCTTTCATCTTTCTGTCCATGATTGGACTGGTTTTCTACAACGCCCTGTTGCGTTATGTCTTCCACGCAAGTTTTGCCCCCAGTGAAGAATGGGCGCGCATCCTGTTCATGTACATCACCTTCTTCGGTGCGATTGAAGCCTTCTATCGCGGCCGGCACATTGCGGTTGATATGGTGACCGGGATGCTGCATGGCGTGACTCGCAAGAGCGTTGAAATTGTGGCCCAGATCCTGGCCCTAGGCGCGATCTTCGTGCTGGCCGTCGGTGGCGTGACGCTGGTCATACAAACCATCGATACCAATACGGTGGCGACCGGACTCAACATGGCGTTCGTCAACGGCACACTGCCGTTGATGGCCATCGTGGTTTTCTATATGCGTGGCCGTGAATTGCTGGCGACCATCAAGAAGCCGGCTTCACAATTTACCGCTAACGCGAAGGGAGACTGATCATGGAACTGATCGTTTTCCTCTCCAGTTTGATGGTCTTCCTGTTCATGGGTATCCCGATTGCCCTGGTGATGGTGCTTTGCGCCATTACCCTGATGCTCTATTCAGGTGACGGCGACTTCATGATCATTCCGCAAGCGATGGTCGATGGCGTCAATAACTACCCCTTGATGGCGATTCCCTTCTTCGTCTTTGCTGGCGAGATCATGGGCAAGGGCGGGCTCTCCAAGCGCGTGGTGCTTCTTTCGCAACTGATCATCGGTCGAGTCAAGGGTGGTCTGGGTTACGCGACGATCGTCGCCAGCGTCATCTTTGCTGGTCTGATGGGCAGTTCGGTGGCCGAAGCCGCGGCGCTGATGGGAATTCTCTTCCCGATGATGCAACAGGCTGGCTACGACAAAGGTCGCGCGGGTGGCATTATTGCGTCGGGTGCGATCCTTGGCCCGATCATCCCGCCGTCGGCCAATTTCATTCTGCTCGGCGCGACGATGGAACTGTCGATCACCAAGCTGTTCATGATCGGTCTGGTTCCGGGTTTGATCATCGGTTTTTTCCTGCTGATCATGTGGTTCTTCATCGTCCGTATCGACGGCTATACCGAAACCATCACCTTTACCCGCGAGGAAGCGATCAAGATTCTGAAAGAATCGATGCCCGCTTTCCTGTTGCCGGTACTTCTGCTGGGCGGTATTCGCGGTGGCATTTTCACCCCGACCGAAGGTGGTGCCTTTGCCGCCGTCTATGCCGTTCTCGTGACTTGCTTCTACTATCGCGAGCTTTCCCTGCGCGATTTGCTGCGAGTCAGTGCCACGTCGGCGCGTACGACGGCGGTAGTGATGTTCATTGTCGGTGCGGCCACCGCCGTCGGCTGGTTCATTACCTCGGCGCAGATTCCCTTGCAGATGGCCGCTTTCTTCGAGCCACTGATTCCCACCCCGACGCTGCTGCTGATTGCGATCATGATCTTCCTGTTTGCCGCCGGAATGGTGATGGATCTGACGCCGAACATCCTGTTGTTCGCGCCGGTGTTCTTCCCCCTGGTTGTTCAGGCCGGCGTCGATCCTTACTTCTTCGGATTGCTGTTCGTCCTGAATGTCGGGATCGGCGTTATTACGCCGCCGGTGGGCACCGTGCTGTTTGTCGTCTGCGGTTCGGCGGGAATCACCATGGGGCATCTGGTGCGCAAGATGGCACCGTTCCTTATCATGGAAATCGGCGTGCTCTTCCTGCTGTTGCTCTTCCCGAAGCTGTCGCTCGTGCCGCTCAAGTGGCTGATGTAAGTGGATATCACACGCAAAAATTGCTTTGTGTTTGACCTGGATGGGACCGTCTACCTCGGTGACACGCCCATCCAGGGCACGATCGACTTCATCAAGCGCAATCAGGGCCGGAAGGAAATTTTCTTCCTGACCAACAACACCTCGAAGAGCCTTGTCGAGTACACCCGGAAGCTTGCAAGGTTCGGGCTTGACGTCGCGCTCGACCGCATCATTTCTCCCCTGTTGCCCTTGGTCAGTCATCTGAGGGAACAGGGGATCAACAGACTCTATCCGGTGGGCAACACCAGCTTTCAGACGTTCCTGAAGGAACGTCTGCCGGATGTGGTGTTTTCCTCGGGAATCGATTGCCAGGCCGTGGTTCTGGCCTACGATACCGAACTGACCTACGAAAAGCTGGCAACATCGTGCCTGCTGCTGCAACGCCCGGAAGTGCGTTTCTTTTCCACTCACCCCGATCTGGTGTGCCCATCGGACAAAGGGCCGTTGCCGGATACCGGCAGTTTCGTCAAATTGTATGAAGCTGCAACAGGGCGGCTACCCGAGCTGGTCTTCGGCAAGCCCAACACGCTTGTTCTTTCGCCCTTGCTCAAACGCTTCAAGCAAGACGAAATGGTGATGATTGGTGATCGCCTGAGCACCGACAAGTTGCTGGCCGAAAACGCTGGCATTGACTTCATCCTGGTCCTGAGCGGCGAAGCCCGGCGCGAAGATTTACCTTCACTGGTGCGTCAGCCGACACTGGTTCTTGACGACCTTGGATCGTTCGGAGGGTAACCATGGAAGACTCAGGAACCTACGAACTGACCATGATTCTTGGTGCGGCCGCCATGCTGCTCTGGGGGGTCAGAATGGCGCGTACTGGGGTCATGCGTTTCTATGGCTCTGAGATTCGTCGAATTCTGCCTCGCGTTCTAAAAAATCCGTTGATTGCCTTGCTCACCGGTGCCGGTGCAGCCACGATCCTGCAAAGCTCCATTGCGGTCGCTGTTTTTACCTCATCGCTTGCTGCGATTGGAGCGGTTCCGGTAGCGGATGGCCTTCTGCTTCTGCTCGGAGCGGATGCCGGTAGCGCCGTAGTGGCTGCCTTGTTGACACTCAATCTTAAAGCCCTGTGGCCGATTCTGATGTTTGGCGGCTACCTCTTGCATTCGATTTATGCGAGCAGCGACTCTCCGATGAAACAGTTCGGACGGATCTTTCTGGGCATCGCCATGATCCTGATCGCACTCACCTTCATGAGTCAGGTTTCAAGCGGACTTGCCGCAAGTGATCTGATCAAGCTCATTATTTCCTCGCTCGGTGATGAACTTCTGATCGCGCTGTTGCTGTTCGCAATTCTTACTTGGCTGGCCCATTCCTCTATTGCTATTCTGCTTTTCTGGGCTTCGCTGGTGCATGCCGGAATAACCAGCGACCCGGCCCTCATTGTGGCGGCTGTTCTGGGGATCAATCTGGGCAATACGATCCCCCCGATCATCATGACCTGGAATCAGGCGGCGCCCGCACGACGAATCGTCTTTGGTCACGGTGCGTTCAAACTGTCAGGAGTGATTCTGGGTTTCATTTTCCTACGTTTGATCGACGGACTCTACGACATCATTCCGGGGACGCCGAGCTTCCGGGTGGTGATTCTGCACATCCTGTTCAATCTATCCTTGATCGTCATATTCGCCGGCTTGGTTAAACCCGCTGCCAGAGTACTCGAACGGTTTTTTACCGAGCCCGCAAATCCCGGTGACGATATTTCGCCGAAATACATTCCGGGGAAAATCGATGGTGATGAGAAGGCGGAGTTGTTCCCGGTCACGGCACTCTCTCGCGAAGTTCTGCGAATTCTGGGAACTATCCAGAACATGCTGGAAATCACGCTGGACATGTTCATTTCCGGCAAGTCAGAGAAATGCCAGGAAATCATCAAGATGGAAGGCAAGGTCAATGTCCTGTTCAGGGCGGTGCGCGCCTACGCGGTCGATCTCACGCGCAAGGGAATCGACGATAGCGATCAGCACAAGGTCACGACTCTGTTGCGTTACACCGCAAGCCTGGAGAATGCCGGCGATGTGATCTGCAAGACCATGATCGGTATCCCTGAGGCAATGAAAAATGAGGGCAAGCAGTTCTCGCAAGAAGGTAAGGACGAGCTCAATACGCTGTTTCGTTACCTGATTGGAAACACACAACTTGCAGCCGAAGTGATCATGACGTGGCATCAGGAAACGGGGCGGTTTCTGGTCCAGCGCAAGCGCGACTTCAAAACGATGTGCCGGAATAGCTCGAAGCAACATATCAGCCGCCTGAGTCAGGGCGTATCAAATGCTATGGAGAGCAGTTCGGCCCATCTTGATCTGATTTCCGATATGCGCTGGATCAATACGCAGGTTTCAAGTATCGGTTATGACGTTCTTCCTGAAGCTGAAGGTTCGGGTGACGAGGCGGCAGAAAAGCTGATCGCTTCGCCGGAGTAGGCCCCGATTCTGTTTCGTTGGAACAGCGAGTGATCTGTCGTGAAGTTGGTCGCATGACTAGTGTTTAATTGCATTAGTAGCCATAATTAATTATCCTCCGGTTTGTTGCACTACAAACCGGAGGGGTGATGGCACGAGTAGCGGCGAAAGTAACGTGCAGTGATGAAGACTTGAAGGAACTGGGACGGCTGAGTTC
>JBBQAT010000088.1:0-17095 GCA_038316625.1 Burkholderiales bacterium | reverse complement strand
CCATACTCAGAGGACGGGCTCTAGGGCACCAGTGCTCAGTCGGTCTTTGTCCGAAAGCAACACCTCAACGCTACCACAGCCCTGTTTCTTGCCAACGCCTTTCGACCTGCGGGCGAATATCCTACTCAGGGCGAACGGATTCTGGGCTAATGGATAATCTGGGATTAATCCGGATGCCCCTTATTTTCAGCAAGAAATTCGATCAACACAGACACCGTCTGCCTGCCTTCACTTCCGCAACCACCACGCCATCCAGCGAGAAAGACGGGGCATGACCAGGTAGCTCATGATCACGGCCACCAGCGCGGTGAGAATGGCTGTCCGCAGAAGAAACGGCAAGGGCGACAAAAGGGGAGCAACGAACCAAAGCAGAGCAGCAACCGTCGGAAAAATCCCGAGCCAGCTTACGGCGGTCATGCGCCACTTGGCCGGCGGCTTGGTTGAAGGCAACACTGTCGGTGCAAACCAGGCATCAAGACCGGTCAGCAGTCGATATTCAGGGTCGCCGTCGGCGACCGGTCGAAGGCGCTCGTGCCAGGTCGCGCGCTCCTTCGATACGTTCCAGCGTTCCAGGTCCTGTTCGGAGGCAAAGCGCTGAAGAATTTGATACTCGCCCTGGGGCAATTCAGGAGGAATCAATTCCGCTGACAGATACCCGGGGAAACGGCTCGCTTCCTCGAACATGGCCGCAATCAAGGCCTCGTAGGCTGGTTCACATCCCGGTTTTGCACGTCGTTTGACGACGCGAGATACGGTCTCCGCAGTTTTCATTTTCCTAATCAGCTCCGTCGCGCACCAGACCTTAGCGACCTAAATCGGCTGCGCTGACGCCGGCAATACCCCAATTGGTCTTCAGGACCTCCTGAATGACGACACGAACGTTTTCCTTTGGCGCTCCAACGGCTTCATGCAGGGCCTGAGTGACCTTTTCAATGATGGCCCGCTTCTGTTCAACGGTGCGACCTTCCATGATGTAGATGTGGGCGAGCGGCATGGCATTTCCTTCCAGATCAGATGAAACGTACGCTGGTACTGCCCAGCGACTGAATACGCAGATTGACGTAATCGCCGGCCTTGACGGCGACGGCTTCCGTCACGCCGCCGGAAAGAATCATGGTGCCGGCCGGAATTTCCTCGCCGCTAGCACCCAGGTGATTGGCCAGCATGGCAATCGCCGCCGCCGGATGGCCGAGTACGGCGGCCCCGGCACCGATGGCGACCACTTCGCCGTTCTTCTCCATCACCACTCCGAGAGTGCGCAAATCCAGCCCATTGACCGGCACGGCCTGACCGCCAAGAACGAAGCGTGACGACGAGCAGTTGTCGGCAATGACGCTCTTCAGGTCAAACTTGAAATCGCGGTAGCGCGAATCGATAATTTCGAGGCCGGGCATCACGAAATCAGTCGCCGCCAGCACCGTGCCAATGTGGCAACCCGGGCCCTTGAGGGCGTGCTTGAGAACGAAAACGATCTCCGGTTCGATTTTCGGATGAATCAGCTCGCTCACCTTGATCTCGCCGCCGTCGGGAACGCTGAAGTAATCGACCAGGAAACCGAAGCATGGCGTTTCGACACCCATCTGCTTCATCTTGGCGTGCGAGGTCAGGCCAGCCTTCAGGCCGACCACGCGATTACCGCGCGCCAGCTTGCGGCGCAGGATTTCGTTCTGAATGGCGTAGGCGTCGTCCCAATCCATCTCCGGATGCTCGTCGGTGATCTTGAGAACGTCATGTGCCTCCAGCTCGGCGTTCTCAAGATGCTCAGCCAACTGAGCGATGGTTTTTTGATCAAGCTTCATACCAGCAGTCCTCTCTCGCGGGCCAGGGTCATGGCCGTGTCTTCAATCATGTCTTCCTGTCCACCTACCATGCCTCGGCGGCCGAGTTCGACCAGCAGTTCCCGCGCCGATATGCCGTATTTCTTTTCGGCACGCTTGGCAAAAAGCAGGAAGGAGGAATAAACGCCGGCATAGCCCAGGGTCAATGCGTCGCGGTCAATGCGGATGACGTGATCCATGATCGGCACCACGCGGTCTTCCGCGACATCGCTGATCTTGAAGGTATCAACGCCAGTCTCGATGCCCATGCGGTCGCACACGGCGATGAGAACTTCCATCGGCGTGTTGCCCGCTCCGGCACCCAAGCCAGCCGCTGCCGCATCAATGCGGTTGGCACCGGCTTCAATCGCGACGATGGAATTGGCGACGCCCATGGCCATGTTGTGGTGGCCGTGGAAGCCGAGTTCGGTTTCCGGCTTCAGCGCCGCACGTACCGTCTCAAAGCGCACCCGCACGTCATCAGGCAGCATGAAACCGGCCGAGTCGGTGACGTAAATGCAGTTCGCACCATAGCCTTCCATCAATCGGGCCTGCTCGACGAGTTTTTCCGGCGACGCCATGTGCGCCATCATCAGGAAGCCGACCGTATCCATCTCCAGCTTGCGCGCCATGGTGATGTGCTGTTGAGAAACGTCGGCTTCCGTGCAGTGCGTGGCGACACGGATGGTGGTGACGCCGAGGTCTTTCGCCATTTTCAGGTGATCGACGGTGCCGATGCCGGGCAGCAGCAACGCCGACACCTTGGCCTGTTTCATCCGAGGAATGACCGCACCGAGGTACTCTTCGTCGCTGTGCGCCGGGAAGCCATAGTTGACCGAGGAGCCACCAAGGCCATCGCCGTGGGTCACTTCGATCAGCGGAACACCTGCTTCGTCCAGGCCGGTCGCGATGTTAATCATCTGCTCGAGCGACATCAGGTGGCGCTTGGGATGCATGCCGTCACGCAGAGTCATGTCATGAACGGTAATTTTTCTGCCGCGTAGATCCATTATTTTCTCCTTACGCCGCGTGCTTGGTTGCAGGTTCAACAGGCTCGAGCTTGAACGAGCCGCTGATGATTTCTTCGGCGAACATTTCCGCCGTGCGCGCCGCCGCTGCGGTCATGATGTCGAGGTTGCCGGCGTATTTCGGCAAGTAGTCGCCCAGACCCTGGACTTCAAGGAAGACGGAAACGCGCTTGCCGTCAAATACCGGGCCATTGACCAATCGGTAGCCGGGAACGTACTTCTGCACTTCCTTGATCATCTGGTGGATCGATTCGGTAATCGCCAGCTGGTCGGGCATGTCTTCAGTCAGGCAATGCACAGTGTCGCGCATGATCAGTGGCGGTTCCGCCGGATTGATGATGATGATCGCCTTGCCTTTGGCCGCACCGCCGACCTTTTCGACGGCCCCGGCGGTAGTCCGGGTAAATTCATCGATATTCTTGCGGGTGCCGGGTCCAGCGCTTTTCGAGGACACGGTCGCGACGATTTCGCCGTAGAGAACTTTCTGCACGCGTGAGACGGCGGCAACCATCGGGATAGTGGCCTGCCCGCCGCAGGTCACCATGTTCACGTTCATTTCCTTGCGCCCGACCAGTGCCTTGAGATTCACCGGGGGCACACAGAAGGGACCAATGGCCGCCGGGGTGAGGTCGATCATCATGACGCCCAGCGCATTGAGCTTGCGGCTGTTTTCGGCGTGTACATAAGCAGAAGTGGCATCGAAGGCAATCTGCACGCCATCGGCGAGGACGTGCGGCAACAGGCCATCAACACCGTCCGAGGTCGTTTTGAGTCCGAGTTCGCGAGCACGCGCCAGTCCTTCCGATTCCGGGTCGATACCGACCATCCACACCGGTTCGAGCAGCGGGCTGCGTTGTAGTTTGTAGAGCAGATCGGTACCGATGTTGCCGGGGCCGATCAGCGCGCATTTGATTTTTTGCGTCATGGGTTGCGTCCTTTACGAGAAGGATTGACTAGTAGTTAGTTAACGAAGAAGTACGAACCACCAAGTCACCAAGAACACCAAGATTGCACCAAGTTAACGTCATGTCTTGCTTTGCACTTCCTTCGTTCGTCTTGGTGAGACTTTGTGTCTTGGTGTCTTTGTGGTGAAGTATTTATCCAAGCCTTTCAACATTGCCAGTTGCTAAACGAAACGCACCGAGCAGCCGCCAATGCCGCCGATGGTGACGCGCAGGCTGTCGCCCGCCTTGACTGGAACCATGGCGCCGAGGGCGCCGGAGAGAACGACATCGCCCGCATTGAGCGGAATGCCCAGGCGACCAAGCGTATTGGCCAGCCAGACCATGGCATTGACCGGCGAGGCCATGGTCGCTGCACCGGCACCGGTAACGACGATTTCGCCGTTCTTTTCCAGAACCATGCCGCACAGGGACAAATCGACACTCTTCGGATCAACCAGCTTGTCGCCGAGGACAAAAACGCCGCACGAGGCATTGTCGGCAACCGTATCCTGTATCTTGATTTTCCAGTCCTGAATGCGCGAATCGACGATCTCGAAACAGGCCATCACGCCCTCGGTCGCGGCCAGAATGTCAGCCGCTGTCAACCCTGGCCCCATCAGATCCTTGTTGAGCAGGAAGGCGATTTCGCCCTCGGCTTTCGGCTGGATGAGCGTATCCATGGGGATGGACTCGCCTTCGTTGTACACCATGCCGTCGAGCAGATAGCCGAAATCCGGCTGATGCACGCTGAGCATGTTCATCACCGCCTTGCTGGTGACGCCAATCTTCTTGCCGATGACCTTCTCGCCCTTCGCAATGCGGCGCGACAGGACGCGCTGCTGGATGTGATAGGCATCCTCGATGCTGATATCGAAGCCGCGCGAGGTCAGCGGGCTGACCGTTTTCCCGCTGCTCAGGGCGTCGTAGAGTTCGTCGCCCAGTTGTTGAATGATGCTTTGTTCCATGAGTTTTTCCAGTCGTGTTCGATTTGGCAATCAGTTAACGAAAAGTGCGAACCACCAAGTCACCAAGTCCACCAAGTCCACCAAGAGAGCACCAAGTTAACGACGTGTTTTCTTGGTGAAACTTTGTGCTCTTCGTGTCTTGGTGGTGGAGCTTTATCCTTTCTTTTCAACATGGCTACCTGCTAGAGCTTGATGCAGATGTTCTTGAGTTCGGTATAAAACTCGAGCGAATGAACACCGCCTTCGCGGCCAATGCCGGACTGCTTGGCACCGCCAAACGGTGTGCGCAGATCACGCAGGAACCAGCTATTGACCCATACCAGGCCGACGTCCATCCTGGCCGCCACGCGGTGGGCACGGTTGATGTTCTGCGTGTAGATCGATGCCGCCAGACCGTAGATGGTGTCGTTGGCGCGCCGCACGACTTCGTCCTCGCTGTCGAATGGCATGACCAGCGTGCATGGTCCAAACACCTCTTCGCGCGCAATCGCCGCGTCGTCGCCGACACCCGTCCAGATGGTCGGCTGCACCCAGGCACCGTTGGCCAATTCACCGGGCATCTCCGGGATGCCACCGCCGGTAACGACCGTGGCACCTTCGTCGACAGCCTTCTTGTAATAGGAGAGCACCTTGTCGCGATGCTCCTGGCTGACCAGAGGTCCCATATTGCTCTTGGGGTCGCTGGGTACGCCCAGCTTGAGCCCTTCGGCACCCTTCTTCAGCGCCGCGACGAAGGTGTCGAACAGCGGACGCTCGACATAGACGCGCTCGGTACCCAGGCAGACCTGACCGCAATTTGAGAAGCACGAACGTAGCGTCGCTTCGATCGCCACGTCGAGATCGGCGTCGGCAAAGACGATGGCCGGATTCTTGCCGCCCATCTCGAGCGACACCGGACGCCCACCTTCGGCGGCGGCTTTCATGATTGCCGCGCCGGTACGCGTTTCGCCGGTGAAGGTAATGGCATTGACGCCCTGATTGGTGGTCAGGAATTCGCCCGCCGAGTTCGGGCCGAAACCGTGCACCACGTTATAGACACCCTTGGGCACACCGCAGGCATTCATCACTTCACCGAGCAGCGTAGCGGTCGATGGCGTTTCTTCCGAGGGCTTGACGACGACGGTGTTGCCGCAGGCCAAAGCGGGGCCGACTTTCCAGGTCATCAGCAGCAGCGGCAGGTTCCACGGACAAACGACGCCAACGACGCCGACCGGTCGGCGCACGGCGTAGTTGAGCGCGCCACGGCCGTCCGGCGTGGCCATTTCAAAGGCTTCGGTCGGTGCATTCTTGATCACATCGGCAAAGATCTTGAAATTGGCCGCGCCGCGCGGGATGTCGATATGGCTGGCCAGGCTCTTGGGCTTGCCGGTATCGGCGCACTCGGCGTCCAGGAATTCATCAAAACGGCGGGTGATTTCGTCGGCGACCTTGTTCAGGAGGTCGGTGCGCTCGTTCACCGTCATCTTGCCCCACGGTCCTTCGAGGGCCGCATGTGCCGCCGCCACGGCGGCATCCACTTCAGCCTTGCCGGCTTCATGCACCCTGCCGATGATCGAATTGTCGAGCGGCGTACGCTTCTCGAACTGCTTTCCGGTGGCGACAAACTCGCCGTTTATGAAATTCAGGATCTGTTTCATTGCCTTGTTTCCCTTGTTGTTCGCTGTTCTCAGGCCAAACCTCAACACATGCCGATGGCCGATAAGCCGGCTCTTGCGCACTCTTCGTCCTGCGCTTCGGACGCACCGGAAACACCGATGCCGCCAATCCATTCGCCTTCGCCAATGGGCAATCCGCCGCCGAAAACAATCAGCCGTGGACGCACCGAAAAGCCGAGCTTCATTCCTTCGTCGTGTCCGATCATCGCCATCCAGTCCTTGCTCGGAAAACCAAAACTGGCCGAGGTATAGGCCTTGTCGATGGCGATATCGATGGAATGAATGAACGCTCCCGGCATGCGCAAAAAAGACATCAGATTGCCGCCACGGTCGACCACGGCCGCATTGATCTTCCATCCGTTGGCATTGGCGTGAGCGACTGCGGCCTGCACCGCGGTCGCCGCCGCTTCTGCCGTAATTCCCGGCATCATGGCGGCGACTTGCATCAGGTCACCACGCTCAGGAAGGCATCATTGAGCTTGCGGTCGTGATAGAAAATGGCCGCCCCGACTTCGTCCCAGGTCCAGGTCACCGGATGCATATCCGGATAGAAGTCGTAGCCGCCACAGAAGGTCTCAAGCCGGTTGCCGGACGGATCGAAGAAGTAGATCGTTGTGCCACGGGTAATGCCGTGACGTGTCGGGCCGATATCGATCGAGACGCGGTTCATTGACATGATGTCTGCCGCGCGCAATACCTGTTCCCAGGTATCGAGTTTGAACGACACGTGATGCATCTTGTCATTCTCACCATGACGCACCATGGCAATGTCGTGGGCCTTGGCCGAGCAGGTCAGCCAGGTTGCCAGATCGGTTTCGCCATCATCGAGTTTGACACGCTCGACTAGCGTAAAGCCGAACACTTCTTCGAACAGCTTGCGGTTGCCATCGATGTCGCCACCGTAAATCAGGCAGTGATCCATGCGCGAAGGCGCAATGCCCTTCAGGTCCGGTACCCACGGTGCCGGGTTGGTGTAGGACTGGCCATTGCCGATATCAGTTTTCTCGGCATAGAGCTCAATGGTGTGTCCGGTAGGAATCACGAAGCGGACGCGCTCACCGGTTTCCAGCATTTCACCGGCCGGAATACGCTCGGTCTTGACGCCATACGCCTTCAGATCGGCGTCGAGCTGTTCCAGCGTTGCCTTGTTCAACACCTTGAAGGCGAAAAAATCCATTCCTGCGCGATCAGCCTGACGCAGCACAACGCTGTTGTGATCGCGTTCATCCCAGGCTTTGAAGTACACACGCCCCTGTTTGTCGCGGCCCGTTTCCAGCAAGCCAAGTACGTTGGTGTAGAAATTGACGCTCTCTTCCATATCGAGCACCCGAATTTGAGCATGCCCTGGACGCAAAACACCTGTCATTGCCATAGTTATTCCTCTCCTCTTTCCATCTGGTGATTAAAAGATCCCTGAAATTTCTTTCAGGAGTTTTCGCGCTCTGTTACACGTAACGATATTTCTTATTAATCTCGATGTCAACGTATATTCTCGAGATTTAAAAGATTTGTATAAAATTTATTTCCCAAGGTACTATTCGAAATATTTCCAGCCAAAACCAACTCTTTCCAACCCAACTCAGGCCGATTTGCCATGCCAAGCAGCCCACCAAAAGCCAAGTCAGCACACCCTGAAGCTAAAACCCTCGTCGAGTCGGCCTACCGCAGACTGCATCGAGACATCGTCGAGGGGCTGCTGGTCCCCGGCGCAAAACTTCGAGTCGAACACCTCAAGGACAACTACGGCGTTGGCGCAGGCACGCTGCGCGAGGCGCTCTCGCTGCTCATTTCGGATTCGCTCGTCATCAACCAGGGCCAACGTGGTTTTCGTGTCGCGCCCGTCTCGCTCGAAGACTTCGGAGACATCACCAAGACTCGCGTCATGCTCGAGAACGAGGCCCTGCGCCAATCGATTGCACTGGGTGACGAAGCCTGGGAAGGGCAGCTTCTGGCGGCCTTCCATCTTTTGTCGAAAGCCGAAGAACGGCTTGCCGACTCGGCGGAACGCGATGAATGGGAGGATAGAAACCGCATCTTCCATGAGGTTCTGATCTCGGCCTGCCCATCGAGTTGGATCAAGCATTTCATTTCCATCCTCTACCATCAGGCCGAGCGCTATCGCCGCCTGTCGCTCTATCTGCACCCGATTCCCCGCGATGTTCATGCCGAGCACCAAGGGATCTTCGATGCCACCATGGCACGGGATGCCGACAAGGCCTGTTCCGTCATGACCGAACACATCCTGTCGACCTTCCGCTCGCTGCAAGCGCTGCCGGAGATGCTCGAAGAAAAATGAGCGACCAGCCGCATCAGCTGGCTTCCAGAGGAGTGCTTGCTGAAAGAGCGCTTGGCGTTCGGCAGACGTTCTTGCACATTTTCCCGAGCACCTTGATACGGATGTCGCTCGTCGGCTTGACGCGGCAGGCCAGAACACGCCCCGCCGCTTCATCTTCAACGCTCACGTAATCGCGGCTCATGACCCGTTTCTGGTAGCTACCTTCGGTGATTTCCACTTTACAAACCCCGCAGCCCCCGCCCCGACAACCGACCGGAATTCCTTTTTTGCCAAGGCGTTCCATGCCAAACAAAAGCGACTCTTGCGGTGAGCAGCGAAAACTCTCTCCGGTTTCCTCGATCACCACGTTGTAATAGATCACGCCCATCCCCCTGTCACGTCTAGATGTTCTTGAACAACGGACTCTTGAGTTGCTGAGAGGCATCCGCCGCAGAGAAAAATTTCTCCATATAGATGTCCCGTTCGAAAAGCCGGCCCTGCATCAGCGTCGAGATACAGGCCTCAATCATTGCCGGCGGGCCGCACAGGTAGGCCTTGTGGCCACGAAAGTCATTATTGAAATGCGCTTTTGCCGCTTCGTGCACAAAACCGCGCGCGCCGTTCCAGTCCGACCCTTCCGGCTCGTGCGACAGCGTAGGAACGTAGTTGAAGTTGGCATGCTTGGCCGCCAGCGCCCAGAACTCGGCGTGGTAGTACAACTCGGCCTGGCTGCGTTGACCGTAGATCAGCGTCATCGGCAGTTCGCACCCCTCGTTCAACAGATCCTCGATCATCGACTTCGGGCTGGACAAGCCGGAACCGCCGGCCATGAAGATCAGCGGCACCTTGGCCGACTTCTTCACGAAAAAGCGTCCATACGGGCCGGACAGCTTCAAGCTGTCGCCAACTTTCAGGCTCTCGTGCAGCCAGGTGGTGACCTGACCGCCCGGTACGATACGTACATTCAACTCAACGAGATCGGCTTGCTGCGGCGCACTGGCCAGGGAAAAAGCCCGTGACTGGCCACCGACAGCGGCGACCTCGAGGTTGGTGTACTGGCCGGCCTGGAAATGCATCGGCCGGTCCAGTTTCAACCAGATTCCTCGTATGGTCGGCGTCAGGGCTTCGATGCGAACCACCTCACCAACGTAGTCTTCGACAGGCAGGTTTTCGGCGTCGGGATCTTCATCAATCTCGGCTTCGATTACCGTGTCACATTCCAGACGTGCGCAACAGGCCAGGGTCTTGCCTTCCTCTCGCTCGAAGTCCATCAGGGCGAAGGTGGACGCTTCACCGTGATCAACCTCACCATCCACGACCTGCACCTTGCAGGTAGCGCACAAGCCGTGGCAGCAAGCGTGTGGCAGGTAGATCCCGGCGCGCAGTGCGGCGTCGAGAATGGTTTGCCCGTCTTCGACCTCGATCGTATGACCCAGCGGTTCAATGGTTAGCTCGTAGCTCATGACGCCCCTCGGATCAGGAACCGCTGCCCGCGAGGCCCATAAGGCCGGGGGTTTTCAGACGCAGGACATCCTTGTGCCTGAGGCCCTGTTCGGCCAGCGTTTTGCTCATGTCCGGCTGCCACGGCTGGCCGGATTTAAGCCAGGTGGCGGTCTTGAAATCGACCTTGGCCCAGTCCGGGTGGTAGCCGAAGGAATGTGGCAGAACCTTTTCGCAAAGCTCGCTGAACGGTGTGCTCGGCGGCAGGCAGAAGGCAAAGGGGGCGCAGAACATCAGGTGGTCGTCCCAGCCGACGTAAAGCAATTGACCGCCGTGAAACTTGTCCTGCGAATCGGCGGGTGGAAAGTTGTAATCCTTGAGCGCTTGTACAGCCATTTCAGTCTCCTAGTTCTGGTTTCGGAGGGCGTAAAGTTTTTACGCCCTCCGTCTCAATCAACGATCAGGTGTTCTTGGTCGCCATGCCGCGCCATGCCGCGAAGTTGGCCTGGTCACGCGAGCCTTCAAAGTCGAGGTTGTCGTGGCCGTTGTCGAAGTGGTACCACTCGAGCACCTTGGCCAGCGGGTCGAAGCCTTCAACCGTCGGGTCGGTACCTTCGGGGAAGCAATTGCCCTGGTAGATCTGATGCACCGGCAGCCAAGCCTGGATGTACTTCTGCGGCTCATCGTCAAAGATGTGCTTACAGCCGTCCGAGCAGGTGTGGTACTTCTCTCCGTCGTAGTCTGATTCGCGATAGCAGATCGTCGTCGGATCATCCGGCTCGGTAAACAGCATCGGGATCTGGCAGACCTGGCAGAGCATCGGCAGCGTATTGCTGTAGAAACGGTTGCCCTTTTCGGCCTCATTGCGCCAGTGGGTGAAACGCGCCCGGTAATACTTGTCGAAGGTATTCGGGTACTTGGCCGACAGCCAGTCCATCTCGTCGTCACTCGGCATCCAGGTGTGGAAAGCTGCCGCGCCGCCGTATTGGTAGAAGGTTGCCCAGGCCTGGTGTCCGATGTGTTCCTTGTCGATCGAACACTGCTTCAGGCACTCCGGCATGGTGATGCCATAGCGCGCCAGATCGGCGAATAATGCGCCACCGTTCTGCTCGAAATAGATCTCCCAGGCTTCTTTCCAGCTCATCACGCGCTTGGGCAGCATGTAATCCATCATCATCGCCACCAGGGTGAGGACGCGCACGCCGCGCCAAGCCCACTTGTCGATCCACTTCTGCACGATTGGCAGGTTGTCCGGGTCCTGTTCGAGCATGAACTTGATGCATTCCAGGCCCAGCGTCATGTGGCGCGCTTCGTCGGACTGCGCCGAAAAGCCGAAGGTCACCGTCGCCATGTCGCCGTTGTAGGCTGCTCCGGACATGAAGGGTACGAACAGCAGATTGGTCAGCACGTATTCGAAGGAGAAGCCGATGGCGATCATGAATTCGAACGGGCCGGCGCTGAACGCATCGTCGAAGAAGGACTTGGGCACCGAGAGATACCACACGCGTTCAAGCATGTGCTTGAAATCGTGGAAGCCGTCGTAATGCTTGTTGTAGTTGGACAGCGCGTGAATCTGCGTCTGGGCATGGCGCATCTCATCGACCGACTGCATGAGACAGGCGACGCGCGGGCCAGCGCCTGGAAAGTTGCGACCGGCGGCGGCGAAGCCACGGTGCGCCACGTATTCGAGTGGCGAAATCCCGGTCAGGAACAGCTTGATGGCATTCAGATAGCGTGCATCGGTGATGCCAAGGTGACCGTTGTTCTGGGCGAAGGCATCGAGCACGGCGTACAGCTTGCGCTCCTTCTCGGCCTGATATTTCCAGTACGAGTCCATGGTCAGGCGGAAGGGATCTTCCCACTTGTCCCAGTCGTGAATCTTGATGCCTTCGAAGGTAGCCTGTGGAAACACCTTCTCCATCGGTTGATAGCTGGTTTCCCAGTCCAGGCCGCGCGTCATGTGGGCATACTTTTCCTTGATGCCCAGCTTTTTCTTGGTGGCGTGCATATCCATGCGTGTCTCCTAAATCAGTTAAGCCAGGACAATTTGAACTGGTCGTCGTCTTCGTCCAGGTGTCCGGAAATGGTGATCAGACTCATCTGAAGCTCCTGCAGGTCGAACGAGCGACCGATCAGTTCCTCGATGCTTTCGCGCTTGATGACCAGGCTGCCCTCGGCATCGATCTTCACCATGGCGGGCGACTCGACGGCTTCGGCATGCGGGTTATCGGCCAGTACCGCCTCGACGATCGGACGGGTATCTTCATTGCGCTGAAATGCGATAAATACTTTTGACATGGCGATTTCCTAAACGGTAAGGCCGAGCTTCACGCAACGGGCGTTGAACTGGGCCGTCACTTCCGCCAGAACGCTTTCGGCGTGGTCACCGAAGGCGCGCTGGCTAATCGGAATCAACGCCTCAAGTACCGGGGCGCGATACTGCTTGAGCCAGTCGCTGATCAGGGCCTTGTTCTCTGGCGACTCGGCTGCGGCGACCTTGATCTGCGCGTCCACCCACTTGCCGGTTTCGGTAGCCCATTCGGTCATGAAGCGGGTCATCATCGAGATGGCCGTGCCACCCTTGGCGGAGAACTCGCCGTCGAGATAGTCATAGAGCAGCGGATAGGCAAGTCCTTCGAGAACGAGGTTCTGTGCCACGAAGATCTCGAACCAGTCCTGCACCACCAGGACATTCTCGACGTGGCGACGCATCGGTTGCCACAGGCCTGCATTCATCCAGGCATCCTTGGCTGCATCCAGCGCTTCGGGACCGTCGAGTACCAAGCCAATGCGCGTAAGGTATTGCGCCACGGCCAGGTGATCCATCGCGTGATAGATGCAGGGCTGGGTTATCGCCGTGCCATAGCCATAGGCGGCCATGTATGAGTTGCCCATATTGGCGCCCCACTCCACGTGACGCATCGGTACCAGAACATCGAGCGCGAGCTTCTTCAGCTCAGCAGGAATCATTCCGACCAGACCTCTGTCCTCGATCATCTCGAAGCTGGAGTCGGCCGCTTCCTGCTGGCGCGAGCGGGCAATCGTCCAGGCGCCGTAGTAGAACTGGCGCGGGTCTTTCAACGCATACCAGTCCTTCATTTCAATCTTGGTCCGGCGCTTGTCGAACAGTTGCAGTTCGGGCTCCCACATCGGACGATAGTGAAAGATATCCGTCTGCTGGATATCGTAAGTCCCTTCCTGATATCGGCTGGCTGGCTTGTCGCCGAAACGCCGCGCGATGTTGTCAAAGGTGTGTCGCAGCGGTTTGATGGCTACCGTGCGCAGATCAATTTCCATGCGTGTCTCCTCTCGTTATTCCCGCAAGCGGGATGGTTAAACCGTGCCTTCACTTTCCTGCCGGGAAGCCTTGTTCAAACGCGCCGCCCAATCGCCCTGGCCCGATTCGGCGGCATCAAGAACGATGACGTCGTTGGTCAGGCAAAACTCGTGAAAATCGTCCTCTTTCAGCATCAACTCGACACAAAGAGCCGGGTCACCGATGGCAAACTCGAATTCGATGAAACCATCCGGCCGTTGCTCGCAAACACGCACATATCGTCGTGTCGCATCGAACGTTGTTTCAGGTGGATGAGTCTGACGCTGCGTCATGCTGTTTTCCTCCGGGTGACGGTGTCGTGCTTGGTGCTTCCTGGCATAGCCTTACTCAAGGACCGTGCCACCTTGTTAAGGTATTGTTTTTATGCATAAACATGAAAATATGAGCGCGGACAACGCGGCGTGGGATGACGATTTGATCAACCCGTTTCATGGCGATTGATCAATTGATGAATTTTTGTTTTATTGCCGCTAATTGCTTTTATCTCGAGATTTGCAATATCATCATTATTTATTGACGTATTGCCGTGCGCGCAAAAAATCCAGATACAGGGTTCCAAGCGTTGCGAAATTGCACCAACCAAGACAGCCACCTGAAAGACATGTGATGACGACCATTGAGTACCCGAAGTCGACAGACCTGCGCGAGCTGGTCCGTTTTTCTGAGCAGGACGGCACCATCTGGCTCGGGGAAAACCGCATGGTGCTGATGCACACGTCGTCTCTGGGTGCTCTACGCAAGGAGCTTATTGGCTCGGTCGGCAAGGAGCACACCCGTCGCATCCTCACTCGCATGGGCTACGCTTCTGGCGTGCGTGATGCCGAACTGGCCAAACGCATTCGCGGCAAGCAGTCGGCCCATGACGCATTTTTTACCGGCCCGCAACTGCACATGCTGGAAGGTGTTGTCCGCGTTACGCCCATTCAGTTGCAGATGGATGTCGAGAACGGGCAATTCAATGGCGAATTCCTCTGGGAAAATTCCTGGGAACAGGAAATCCACATGCGCGACTTCGGCCAGTCCGACGAACCCGTCTGCTGGTCGCAGATCGGCTATGCCTCGGGCTACACGTCGGCGTTCATGGGCCGTTTCATCCTGTTCAAGGAAGTTGAATGCGTGGCCTGTGGTCACAATAACTGCCGCATTGTCGGGAAGCCACTGGAGGAGTGGGAAGACTCGGAAGAACATGCGAACTACTTCCAGTCGGATTCCATGCTCACCCATCTTCTGGAATTGCGCACGCAGATCGACTACCTGCGCACCACCATCACGCAACAGACACAAACCCCGCAGCTGGTCGGCAATTCAAAGGGTTTCAAGCACGCCTACGATCTCGTTTCACGCGCCGCCGAAACGCAGGTTTCGGTGCTGCTGCTCGGCGAAACAGGCGTCGGCAAGGAACGCTTCGCGCGTACACTGCACCAGATGAGCAAACGCCGGCAGGGGCCTTTCGTGGCGATCAACTGCGCGGCGTTACCGAACGACCTGATCGAATCCGAGCTTTTCGGCGTGGAAAAAGGAGCGTACACCGGTGCCAATAATTCGCGCATAGGAAAGTTCGAGCGAGCGGACGGGGGAACGGTTTTCCTCGACGAAATCGGCGAATTGCCCCTCGGTGCACAAGCCAAGCTGTTGCGCGTGTTGCAGGAAGGCGAAATCGAGCGCCTCGGCGACGATCATGTGCGCAAAATCAATGTCCGCCTCGTCGCCGCCACCAATGTCGATTTGCACACCGCCGTCAAGCAAGGTCGCTTCCGCTCCGACCTGTTCTACCGTCTGAACGTTTACCCGATCCAGATCCCCCCTCTGCGCGAACGAGTGGCCGATATTCCGCCACTGGTCGACGCCATGCTCAGCCGCTTCTGTACGCTTTACGAAAAGAAACTGCTCGGTGTCAGCGACAAGACCATGCAGGCCATCAAGCGTCACCAATGGCCGGGCAATGTGCGTGAACTGGAAAACATGATCGAACGCGGCGTCATCCTTGCGCCTCACGATGGCTGGATCGAGCTGGAACACCTGTTTACACACGTCGGCGAAGTCCAGAATTGGGAGTTTTTGATTTCAGCCGCCGGGAACCTGGAGAACAAGCCCGAGCCCTGCCGTACGAGCGCCCTGCTCGAAGCCATTCTCGGTAGTGGCATTTCCTTCGAAGATCTGGAATCCCGGCTTCTGGACGAAGCCGTACGGCGCTCCGAAGGCAACCTGGCCGGTGCCGCCCGCCTGCTCGGCATTACCCGCCCACAGTTGCAATACCGGCTGAAGAAAAAGGAAGTTGCCTGAAAGCGGGTAGCACCTGTTAGGACTTTAGCTCGGTCTTGGCGAGACGGGCGACGAACGGCATGGAACTTGTCTGCGAAGCCCGGATCGATTCCTTACGCCTTTGTTCAGCGCCCACGTGAGGTTCACATGTCAGAAAATTTGAAACCAATCGCTGTCACCGCCGCCGAAACGCCGCCTCGCACCAAGCCCTCCATCTATCCGGAACCCTTCGCATCGCGCATGGCAGGGCGAGTAAAGCGCCCGCTGGGTGATCTCTTTGGCCTGAGCAACTTTGGCGTCAATCTGACCCGCATGGCACCCGGTGGCGCGTCGGCGCTTCGTCACGCTCACACCCGGCAGGACGAATTCATCTACATCCTTGAGGGGCGGCCAACGCTGTACACCGATGAAGGCCCAACCCAGCTCTCACCGGGCATGTGCGCGGGTTTCAAGGCCGGCACAGGAAATGGGCATCGCCTGGCCAATGAAACCACGGAGGACGTTGTGTACCTGGAGGTCGGCGACCGAACACCGAACGACGAAGCCAGCTATCCCGATGACGACCTCAAAGCGTCGCTTATTGCAGGCCAATGGACGTTCAGTCACAAAGACGGCACGCCGTATCGGTGAGGTTTGGTCAGAGATCCAGTACGATCTTTTCGTCAGCGGTCATGCTCACGTCGCCGGGCTGGAAAACCTGAATCCGGTTTCGCCCTTGCAACTTGGCATCGTACATGCTGCTATCGGCATTTTTGAGGAGTTCCGGCTCGGTTCCTCCATGATCCGGATAAACAGCAATGCCGATGCATGACGAGATGCTCAGACTGCCATAATCCGGCATGTCAAAGGGCTGGGCCAGTGCCCGGTGAATTTTCTCGGCAACTCGCACGGCATCTTCCATACCATCGACGCAGGGCAGCAACACAAGAAACTCGTCGCCACCAATACGCCCGACACTATCCGATTCGCGAATGCACTCCAGCATGCGCCGGGCAACGGCCTGCAGCAGCAGATCGCCAACAGGGTGGCCGAACGAATCATTGACCGGTTTGAAGCGGTCAAGGTCGATGGACAGCACCGCCAGACGTGTGGTGTCACGCCTGGCCTGGATGATGGCTTTCTGCAGGCGGTCGCTGAACAGCGCCCGGTTGGGCAAGTCGGTCAACGCATCATGCTGGGCCAGGTGGGCCAGCCGATTCTCCATAAGCTTGCGCTCGGTGATGTCCTTGGAAATGCAGATGACCGAAATGACCTGAAGCAGATAGTCCATGATCGGCTTGACCGTGGTCAGGTAATAACGGTCGCCATCGGGACGCGGAACGCGCACTTCGATGATCTTGATTTCGGCGTTTTCAAATACCCAGCGGACAAC
>JBBQAT010000087.1:0-17491 GCA_038316625.1 Burkholderiales bacterium | reverse complement strand
ACACTTTGTTACAGATATTGTCGGTCACGCTGTTCGAGAAGATGCCCTTGCAGCAAGCGTTTCCGGGCAACGACTACGAAACCCTCGAGGGGGTGCCTTGCAACCAACTGAATCTATTCGATTATTAACCGGACAGCAGTGTCCGCGCCGCGATCCCGGATCGCCTGCGCGATGGTCGGTTGCGTGCCCATGGCGTCGATGGTCACGATGCAGCCGGTCAGGGCCAAGGTCGCCAGGAGTTCGGGGATGGCCGTTTTCTCGGCGGTCGCGCGTTGCCCCAAGACCAGACCGGCTCCGGTGGCAAAGGCGCTCACCAGGTGCAGCGGCGTGGCATCCGGCTTCCCTGGCCGGCGGCTGGTCTTCCCATCGAGTGAGACGACTTCGTCTTTGTCCAATACCGGCAGAAGAGAACTCACCCAGCGGCGGAAGGCCGTCGCAAACTCTTCGGCATCGAGGGCCGCAGCGCTCTGGCGGCCACCGCCCGGGCTCTGGGTGTCGAACATCGCACCGTCAACCTGTCCGCCGGCGTTCGCGTCGATTGGGTCTGGCATGTGCAAAACGTCAATGCTTACCACAGCCGTCTGAAGACCCGGGTTCGAAAATTCAACGGCGTGGCCATGCGCTACCTCGAAAACTATCTGGGCTGGTTCCGGACGCTGGATCGGAAATCACACAACCCCTCGAAACCAGTGCCGTGGCTCGCTTTGGCGATGGGTAATCAGGCGTAACCACAGCTTTTGCGAACAGAGCCTTGTTTTAAACAGCTGAATTAACGCTCACGAACGCCGCCATGAAATCCCGGTGGTTATAACGCGCGCCCTGTGCCAAATATCGCGCCGCGCTACAAAATCGACGCGTAAAAGCAAAAAGCCAATCCCGAAGGATTGGCTAAGTGCTTGTTTCTAATGGTCGGGGCGAAAAGATTCGAACTTTCGACCCCTTGCACCCCATGCAAGTGCGCTACCAGGCTGCGCTACGCCCCGACAGCCGGAGATTATAACCGATCTCGGGCTGCTATGTCTCGTTTCGAAGCATTTCTGCGATGCCCAATAGCTCAACGTGAAGCATTTCCGGCGTAAGGACGAACTGGGATGGCTTGGCCTCAACAATTGCATCGTCTAGGCGATTGCGTGCGCCACTGATCGTGAATCCTTGGCTATACAGTAGTTCGCGAATGCGTCGGACCAGCAATACTTCATGATGCTGGTAGTAACGTCGGTTACCACGACGCTTTACTGGTTTTAGCTGAGTAAACTCCTGCTCCCAATAACGCAGGACGTGTGGCTTTACACCACAGAGCTCACTGACTTCTCCAATGGTGAAGTAGCGCTTCGCCGGGATGGGAGGCAAAGGAACTTTTACGGTATCTTTAGGACTGGATTCCATCGTAGGAGAGCTCCACTTCGCCCTTCAGTTTTTGGCTGGCATGGAAGGTTACAACGCGCCGCGCGGTGATCGGGATTTCTTCGCCCGTCTTCGGATTACGACCCGGACGCTGCGGTTTGTCACGCAACTGAAAATTGCCAAACCCCGAGAGCTTTACACCGTCTCCGCGCTCAAGCGCGTTTCTGATCTCTTCGAAAAAAGCTTCCACCATATCTTTGGCCTCGCGTTTGTTGAGACCAACTTTATCAAACAGTAAATCGGCGAGTTCTGCTTTGGTAAGCGTCATGTCTCTTGTTCCCGTCAGACGCGAAGCTGTGCCGCGAAGGCATGCTGCAAATAGGCGATTAGTTGTTGCAATGCGACATCGACTTCCGAGTCTTGCAAAGTCCTTTGAGTATCTTGCATAACTATACGAAATGCAAGACTTTTTTCCCCTGGGCTGATGCCCTTTCCGGTGTAAACATCGAACAGCCGAATGTCCTGAATAAGGGCCGGCTTATTGGCCTCCATGCCGTCAATAAGCTGCTGCAATTCGAGTTTATGATTGACTACAATGGCGAGGTCGCGGATCGCAGGGGGTTGGCGGGATTCTTCCGTATGTTTTGGTAAGGCAGCTTGCTTTACTGCATCCAGGTCAAGTTCGAACACGACCGGGGTTAATGGAAGATCGTATTTTTGAACCCATTGCGGATGCAGTTCGCCAACAAAGCCGACGGTCTTCCCTTCGACACATACTCGTGCGCTGCGTCCCGGGTGTAGCGCGGGATGATTTGCCTTTTCAAAACGGAGCATGGTGGGAGCCAGGAGCAGCTCAACTTCTCCCTTGACGTCAAAAAAGTCAACGTTGCGCGACGTGCTTCCCCATTGTTCAGGAAGAGTACCGCCGTAGACCAGGCCAGCAAGTTTCCATGGTTGATGGAAACCCGCCACCGGTTGGCCCGTTGTGTCCCTGAAGAAACAGCGGCCCGTTTCAAATACGCGAACACGATTCTGTTTGCGCTTGAGGTTGGTAACAACATTGGCAATGAGTCCGCTGATCAGCGTTGAGCGCATTACACTCATCTGGCTGGCGATCGGGTTGGCAAGGCGAATCGGTGCCACATTCGCTGCGAAGTCGCTTTCCCAGGCTTCTTCGACAAAGGCGAAATTGATTACCTCCTGAAAACCTCTGTCTGCCAGAATTTGACGGACTCGATTTAGTGGACGCCCATCCTCTGTTTGGGAGAGCATCGAAAGCCTGGCACGCGGGGCTGGCGATGGAATATTGTCGTAGCCATGCAGGCGAACAATTTCCTCGATCAGATCTTCTTCTATTTCGATATCGAAACGGTGACTTGGCGGAGTGACAATGAAATCATTGTTGTCACGCTTGAAATCCAGGTCGAGACGGGTGAGCAGGTCGCTGATCTGTTCTTCGGAGAAGGTGACGCCAAGAACTCTCGCAACCCGCGCTGGGCGTAGACGTACCGGTGCTCTGTGTGGGAGCGTTGCTTCGGCTTCACACAAGGGGCCCGCCTGTCCACCACAAATCTCGAGAATGAGTTGGGTGGCTCGTTCAAGTGCTCGGCGTGTGCCTCCAAAATCTACACCACGCTCGAATCGGTGTGAGGCATCTGATACGAAGCCGTAACGGCGGGCGCGGCCAGCAATGGCCTTGGGTGCAAAATAGGCAGACTCGAGGAACATTTCTTTCGTGTCGAGGGTGATTCCGCTGTCCTCGCCGCCCATGATGCCAGCCATCGCTACCGGATGCTTGTCGTCCGATATCAGCAATACATCGTCCTGTAGTTCCAGCGTCTGCTCGTTAAGTAGCAGGATTTTTTCACCTTGGCTTGCCATCCGGGCATGGATGGTGCCAGCGAGTTTGGTATTGTCGAAGGCATGAAGAGGCTGGCCGAGTTCGAGCATCACGTAATTGGTGATGTCGACGAGCGCAGAAATCGAGCGGATACCGCTACGTTCGATCCGCCGTTTCATCCAGTCCGGCGTTGAAGCTTTCGCGTCGACGCCGCTGATCACACGGCCGCAGTAAAGAGGGCAGGCCTCCGGCGCGTCAAGCATGATCTCACGCTTGTCGGCAATGCTTGCGGTGACTTCGATTACTGAAGGGTAGGTGGCCGGTGTGCTGGTTAATGCGGCAACCTCGCGCGCTACGCCGGAGAGCGAGAGGCAGTCGGCTCGGTTCGGTGTGAGCTTCAGTGTTAGCAGCCGGTCGTCGAGATCCATATAGTCACGGATGTCCTGTCCTATCGGTGCGTCGGTCGGCAGGACGAGTAGGCCCGAGGCGTCTTCAGCAATGCCGAGCTCCTTGGCCGAGCAGAGCATGCCGGACGATTCAATACCGCGTACCTTGGCCACCTTGATTTTGAAATTTCCAGGCAGGTTGGCTCCGGGCAGGGCGCATGGCACCTTGAGTCCGGGAGCGACATTTGGTGCGCCGCAGACGATCTGCTGAGGTGCGCTGCGACCAATATCGACGAGGCAGACGTTCAGCCGGTCAGCATCCGGGTGTTTTTTGACCTCAAGCACATGCGCAACGACAACGCTGTCGAAGGCTGGCGCAACGGTTTCTTCTTCTTCAACCTCAAGGCCGGCCATAGTCAGGAGGTGAGAAAACTCCTCGCCTGAAATGGCTGGATTAACAAAGCTGCGAAGCCAGGATTCTGAGAATTTCATGGGTGATCCGTATAACCAAAATCAAACGAATTGACGCAGGAAGCGCAGATCGCCATCAAAGAACAGGCGCAGGTCATTGACCCCGTAGCGAAGCATGGTCAGGCGATCCGGGCCCATTCCGAAGGCAAATCCGATGTATTTTTCTGGATCAATGCTGACGTGCCTTAATACGTTCGGGTGCACCATGCCGCAGCCGGCGATTTCCAGCCAGCGCCCCTTCAGTGGGCCGCTCATGAACGCTACGTCGATTTCAGCCGAGGGTTCGGTAAAAGGAAAAAAGGAGGGACGGAAGCGCACCTGCAGATCGTCGCTTTCAAAAAATCGGCGCAGGAAATCGGCAACGACACCCTTGAGGTCGGCGAAGCTCACGCTTTCGCCGATCCACAAACCTTCGACCTGATGGAACATCGGCGAGTGAGTGGCATCGGAGTCGACGCGATAGACACGCCCCGGCGCAATGACGCGGATTTCCGGCATCGTTTCCAGGTGAGCGTGCTTGGCGACATGCGCTTGCATGTAGCGCACCTGGATCGGGCTGGTGTGTGTGCGCAGCAGGATGTCTTTTGCCACTTTGCCGTTCTCATCCAGCAGGTAGAAAGTGTCATGCATTGAGCGAGCCGGGTGATCCTCGGGCGTGTTCAATGCCGTGAAATTCTGGAAGTCGGCCTCGATCTCGGGGCCGTCGGCGACTTCAAAACCAATCGAACGGAACAGCGCTTCGATGCGTTCAAGCGTTCGCGTTACGGGATGCAAGCCGCCGCGTGATTCGCCGCGGCCAGGTAGCGTGACATCGAGAGATTCCTCTGCCAGTCGCGCCTCAAGCAGTCGTCGTCGAATGGCTTCGCGACGGGCGTTGAGCGAAGCCTCAATGGCTTCCTTGGCGCGGTTGATTGCGGCACCGGCTGTCTTGCGCTCATCGGGCGACAACTTGGCCATTCCCTTGAGAAGTTCAGTAATCTGGCCGCTTTTCCCTAGAAAACGTGCCTTGATCTGCTCAAGTGCATCGGGGTCATCCGTCGCAGCGAATGCGGCCGCAGCGTCCAGTGCTATTTGATCAAGATTCTGCATGAGTTTTAACGCTTCACCGAAAAAAAAGGAGGCGTGAGCCTCCCTTTTTTAACACGCTTACAATCAGGCGGCGAGTTGGGCTTTGGCTTGGACGGCCAGAGCGGCAAATGCCGGCTTGTCGAAAACAGCCAGATCAGCCAGAACCTTGCGGTCCACTTCGATCTGCGCCTTCTTGAGGCCGTTCATGAAAGTACTGTACTTCAGGCCAACTTCACGAGCCGCTGCATTGATGCGGGCAATCCACAGGGCGCGGAACTGACGTTTCTTTTGGCGACGGTCACGATAGGCGTATTGACCGGCCTTCATCACCGCCTGTTTGGCGATGCGATATACATTCTTGCGGCGACCACGATAACCCTTGGCCAGTGCAATGAATTTTTTGTGGCGCGCGCGCGCCGTTACACCACGTTTAACTCTTGGCATTTCTTCTCTCCTTAGGCGTAAGGCATCATGGAACGAACCATGGCCTTGTCTGAAGCGTGTACGTCGGTCATGCCACGCAATTGACGTTTGCCTTTGGTGGTTTTCTTGGTCAGGATGTGGCGTTTAAACGCCTGTCCGCGCTTGATACGGCCACTCGCGCTGACCTTGAAGCGCTTTTTAGCGCCACTCTTGGTCTTCATTTTGGGCATTGAATGCTCCTATTTATAAACATGGCGGCAGGTGTTTCCCGACGGGAACGCTTTTTACCTGAAACCACTTGTTGGTACCGCAACTACAAACTGCTGAAACTACTTTTTCTTGTTCGGCGTCAGAATCATTACCATCTGACGACCTTCCATCTTTGGCATCTGTTCGACCAGCGCGAAATCTTGAAGATCGGTTCTGATTCGCTCGATCTGGCGCATGCCGATTTCCTGGTGCGCCATTTCTCGGCCACGGAAGCGCAAAGTGACTTTGACTTTGTCTTCCTCCTGCAAGAAGCGCGTCATGTTGCGCAACTTGATCTGGTAGTCGTTTTCATCAGTACCGGGGCGGAACTTGACTTCTTTTACCTGAACCTGCTTTTGCTTGAGCTTTTGCTCATGCTGTCGCTTTTGTTCTTGGTACTTGAATTTGCCGAAGTCCATGATCCGGCAAACGGGAGGTTGCGCCATCGGGGCAATCTCAACCAGATCAACGCCAGCTTCTTCAGCCAACTGCAAGGCTTGTCGGACAGTTGTTATGCCGAGTGCCTCTCCGTCTTCCCCAACCAATCGAATTTCGGGTGCGTTGATCTCTTCGTTAACGCGTTGCGCCTTTTGCAGTGCGATGGTCTCGCTCCTTGTTCTGACAAAAATTAAGCCGTGCCACTTCGCGCCGCGACTTCTCCGAGAAGTCGCTCGATCAGTGTCTCGAGCGGCATTTGCCCAAGATCCTGACCGCCGCGTGTTCGCACGGCAACCAGATTTGCTGCCATTTCCTTATCGCCTACGACGACCTGGTAGGGCAGCTTGTTCAAGCTATGTTCGCGTATTTTATAGGTAATTTTCTCGTTGCGCAAATCTGCTTCAGCGCGAAGCCCTGCATGTAGCAGCGCTTTCGTCACATTTTCGGCATACTCGGATTGCTTTTCCGAGATATTCAGGACGACCACCTGCACGGGTGATAACCACAACGGCATGGCACCGGCACAGTTCTCAATGAGAATGCCGATAAAACGCTCCAGCGAGCCCAGGATGGCGCGATGTAGCATTACCGGTGTGTGCCGGGCGTTGTCATCACCGACAAACTCTGCGCCGAGACGTTGCGGCATCGAGAAGTCGACCTGAACCGTTCCGCACTGCCATGAGCGACCGATTGCATCCTTAATGTGGAACTCGATTTTCGGACCATAGAAAGCGCCTTCGCCTGGCAGTTCTTCCCATTCCAGCCCAGAGGCTTTCAGAGCCTCGCGCAAGGCAAGTTCGGATTTGTCCCACACTTCATCCGAACCAACGCGTTTTGCCGGGCGGAGCGCCAGTTTGACTACGATGTTGTTAAAACCGAAATCGGCATATACCTTGCGAACCAAATCATTGAAGGCCGTCACTTCGGACTGGATCTGTTCTTCCGTGCAGAAAATGTGACCGTCGTCCTGGGTAAAGCCACGCACACGCATAATGCCGTGCAGTGCACCCGAAGGCTCGTTGCGATGGCAGGAGCCAAATTCGCCAAAGCGCAGGGGCAAGTCACGGTAGCTGCGCAGTCCGGTGTTGAATATCTGTATATGTCCAGGGCAATTCATCGGCTTGATCGCGAATTCGCGCTTTTCCGATTCCGTGGTGAACATGTTGTCCTTGAAGTTCTCCCAGTGACCGGATTTTTCCCACAAGCTGCGGTCGATGATCTGTGGACACTTTACTTCCTGATAGCCGTTGTCCTGGTAGATACGGCGCATGTACTGTTCGACCTGCTGCCACATCGCCCAGCCTTTCGGGTGCCAGAAGACCATGCCGGGCGCTTCATCTTGCAGATGAAACAGCTCAAGATGCTTGCCGAGACGACGATGATCCCGTTTTTCGGCTTCTTCCAGCATGTTGAGGTAAGCGTCTTGTTCTTCCTTTTTCGCCCAGGCCGTGCCGTAGATGCGCTGCAACTGCTCGTTGTTTTGATCGCCGCGCCAATAGGCGCCGGCTACCTTCATTAGCTTGAATACTTTGAGTTTTCCGGTTGAAGGGACGTGCGGGCCACGGCAGAGGTCAACGAAATCGCCTTCGCGATAAAGTGACACCTCCTGGCCTTCTGGAATCGCTGCAATCAGTTCGGCTTTGTAGTGCTCGCCGATCGACTTGAAAAAGGCGGTCGCATCGTCGCGTTTCCATACTTCGCGGGTGACGGGAATTTCGCGCTTCGCTAACTCGCTCATGCGTTTTTCGATGGCGATCAGGTCTTCAGGTGTGAACGGGCGCTTGTAGGCGAAGTCGTAGTAAAAGCCGTTTTCAACAATCGGGCCAATGGTGACCTGTGCGTCCGGGAACAGTTCCTTGACGGCGTAAGCCAGAAGGTGCGCGGTGGAATGCCGAATCACTTCAAGGCCTTCGGCATCCTTGTCGGTGATGATTCCAAGTTGAGCATCGGTTTCAATCAGGAACGACGTGTCAACTACGCGGCCATCCACCTTGCCTGCAATCGCAGCACGTGCAAGACCTGCCCCAATGCTTTGAGCGACAGCGGCAATAGTTACCGGCTGTGCGAATTCCCGTTGAGAACCATCAGGCAGTGTAATGACCGGCATATTTCGACCCCAGAAAAGAATAAAGCCAGAGACTCGCTCTGGCTTTAAATGTGTTGGTAGGCGCGATTGGACTCGAACCAACGACCCCCACCATGTCAAGGTGGTGCTCTAACCAGCTGAGCTACGCGCCTTCTTTGTCGCCCTGAGCTACTGGCAACGTCGAAGAAGGCAGAATTATACGGATGGATGACGGCAAGTCAACAAATTTGACTGTAATTTCACTGAAGTCGGCGTCCTTGCTTGCAATGCTGTTTTGGCGCGCCATTTTTTAGGGCTCGATTTTTCGTCCTGTTTGGTTGTATCTTGTACTAAAACCAATCTGGAAAAAACATGGTGAACTATGTCCGCTGCTGATCGGCTTAAGGGCGAGCAGGTCCTTTCAGGCAAGCTTGTGCAGCGAATCCTGCAATACATCGATGACCAGGAACTATCGCCTGGCGAGCATCTGGGCGAAGAAAGCCTGGCGGTCCATCTCCAGGTTTCGCGCACTCCAGTGCGAACTGCCCTGAAAGTATTGGCTGAAATGGGAGTGGTCGAAAGCTATCCGAACCGTGGCTATTTTCTCCGCCCTGGTCCACCTGATCGGCTCCTGCCCCCGATGGTCGATGATAGCGATGCAACGTATTTCCAGATTGGCGAGGATCGACTTTCCGGATTGCTACCGGATCGTGTGACCGAAAGCGAGTTGTTGCGCCGTTATGCAGTAACACGAACCCAGTTGAGCCGTCTGCTCAGGCGCATGACGCAGGAAGGGTGGGTAGAACGCCTGCCGGGAAAGGGCTGGCGGTTTCTTCCGGTATTAAATACTGAAGACGGTTATGTCCAGATGTATCAGTTCCGGGCGGTTGTCGAACCGGCGGCGCTGCTTCTCCCCGGTTATTCCCTGGGGGCTGACCTATCCGGGAAACTGCGGCGTCAGCAGGCGGCTTTGCTAGGGAGCAAGGCGGGTCGCTTTTCCCGTGCCGAACTCTTCCAGATCGGAGCCAATTTCCACGAAACCATCGTGAGCGGGGCCCGCAACGACCTGATGACGGAAGCCGTTCGCCGTGCGAACCAGCTTCGCCGGCTAATGGATTACCGCTACCGGGCCCAGGTTAGCCCAACCAGAATTATCGACGAGTGCGGTGAACATCTGCGTCTACTCGACATGATTGATCAGGGTGAGTTGTATCGTGCATCCGAATTCCTGCGTGAACATCTTGAATCGGCACTGCGCAGAAAATCGGGTCTGACAACGCGCAGAGTGGCTTCGCCGGCGTAGGTTTTCGCAAATAGATGGCCGTACCCAAGGTTTGATTGTATTATTAACAACAAAAATACAATTAATATGCTGACTCACGGTGGCTTGCTCAAGTGAAATTCCACGGTGCAGCAGATCTCGCTTTCGGAGCTGTCGATGTCTCGTAAGGTCTCAAAAAAATTGGCGTTGTGGTCGGCGCTGACTATCATCTCTCTGCTCTCGGGCTGTATTCTGAAGGCTGAAGGATTCCCCGCTGCGTTCCTTGTTGGATCAATGGTGTGCGGTATTGCTTTCAGCGTGATGGGTGCCGGTTTAACATTGCCTCGCACGCTTTTTTTCTGTGCCCAATCGCTGATTGGCTGCGTGGTTGCCCAAAGCATTACTGCAGCGATCCTGGTGACCATTTGCGATGACTGGGCCTTGATGCTGTGTATCGTTGGAAGCTCCGTGCTGGCCGGTGGGCTTGTTGGTTGGACGCTGGTGAAATGCCAGGCGCTCCCTGGAACAACGGCGGCGTGGGGTTCTACGCCGGGTGGCGCTTCCGCGATGGTGGCCATGGCGGAAGCCTATGGTGCCGATGCAAGGCTCGTCGCCTTGATGCAGTATCTTCGGGTGCTGCTCGTCGTACTGACCGCGTCGATGGTTTCGCATTTCCTTCTCGGTGCTGCGCCAGTGGCGCCGGCTTTCGTAACCGCGCCGGTGTTCGACTTCGCGTTTGATAACCTGCGGCCTTTGCTGGCCACACTCGCTGTTGCTGTTGTCGGTGGGTTCCTTGGGCAACGGTTGCAGATCCCGGCTGGCGCCCTGCTGGTTCCGATGATTCTCGGTTCTGCACTGCACTCGAGCGGTCTTGTTGAAATCCACCCGCCATTCTGGATGCAGGCGGGTGCCTCGGTGCTACTTGGATGGTATGTCGGACTGGGGTTCAATCGAAGTTTATTGATCTCCGCTTACCGGGTGCTGCCCCAGTTGTTGCTCTCCTCGGCGTTGTTGATTGGCTTATGCGGAATTTTGGCCTGGCTATTGGTCAGTTTTTCTCGTGTCGACCCACTGACGGCCTATCTGTCGACTAGCCCCGGTGGCGTGGATTCGGTGATCCTCATCGCCATGGGCAGCCAGGCGGATGTTCCGTTTGTGGTTGCCGTACAAACTTTACGCGTGTTCATGGTCATTCTGATCGGACCGAGCATTGCTCGAATGATTTGCCGCTACGCCTGATTTTTCGCGTCGGCGCATCCTTCTGCGGCTTTGACTTCCGCGCACGCTACTACGATACTTGTCGCCGCGCTCAGCGACTGCCGGGGAACTGACTTTGGGTGATCTGGTATCCTTTTTTGCCCATGAGGTGGATGCAAGGAATATGCTAAAAAAATGTCCAACGTTCTTTACATTGCAGAGAGACGCAATGATGTTTCAGTGTCACGAACCAGCGATTGAACTGCGTGCCCATTAGCAATCAGGCACTGGATAGCGAGCGGCCAGTCATCCAGTGGGTTGAGGGGGGCGAACAGCATTCTTGTCATTGGCGCTCCGAAGCCGGTGTTGTGCCGCCCAAGCGGGTACAGTTGGCTGACGATACCTTGACCGCCGATGCCGCGTATCGCCTGGCTTGTGAAGGTACAGCGCTGCTCTGGCGGGGCGATTTCCAGAATGCACGGCAGTTGATGCAAGCCATGGCGCGGCGTTTCGACCGCAAACCACGCAAGCCCGTGAATGCAGCGGCCGAAGCCTTTAATCTGCATCGCATGGCGCAGGCGCAAAGAGCGCGAACGCTTGGAATGCTGTTGATCCCCTTTGCCGCCGGCCACGTCATCCCCTTGCGTCGTGCGCCGGATGTGCAGCAGGCGTGTATGGAGGCTTATGGGCCGGCCGCTGCGCCCTATGTCGCGTCTCTGCGCGAACTGCTGGGCCTGATCGGTGCGCACGAGTGGCGCAAGAAGGGTGTCGAGATCCCGGCACTGGGCGAACGCATTCATCCGCATTACGGTGTTTTTTCCCCGGTGCGTGGTGAATATGTGGCCCTCGTGGCGGGAGCCGCATTCCCTGCAGCCATGAAGACGGAGAGCCTGGCTTTCGATATCGGCACCGGCACCGGCGTCCTTGCCGCCGTGCTGGCGCGGCGCGGTGTTCAGCGCGTCGTGGCGACCGATCAGGACAGCCGTGCGCTGGCCTGTTCCCGCGAGAATATTGCCCGCCTAGGCTTGAACACGCAGGTTGATATTCTGCAGACCGACCTTTTCCCGCCTGGACGTGCTCCGCTGGTCGTTTGCAATCCGCCCTGGGTGCCGGCAAAGCCGAGTTCGCCGCTCGAATATGCGGTTTATGACCCGGACAGTCGCATGCTGCGTGGTTTTCTCGGCGGCTTGGCAGCGCATTTGGCGCCGGGCGGCGAGGGCTGGCTGATCCTTTCCGATCTGGCGGAACACTTGGGCTTGCGCCCGCGTAGCGAGTTGCTTCTGCTTATTGACCAAGCTGGATTGCAGGTGCTGGGTCGGCAGGATGTCCGGCCGAATCATCCGCGCGCCGCCGATACGACCGATCCGTTACACACGGCGCGCGCGGCAGAAGTGACTTCGCTCTGGCGGCTTGGCGTCAAGGCCTGACATGGATTCATGGAAAGCCCGCTGGGGTGTCGGACAGTGGGCGGCCTATTTTGAACACCAATCGCTGCCCGTGATGCATCGCTCCAAACGCTTGATGGTCCAGCTTGAAGCCGCTGACGGCGAAATGCTGTCGCCCAAGGATCTGTCCGACATCGTGCTGCAAGATCCGCTGCTATGCCTGTGTCTGTTACGCGAAGCTGAGCGCAGGAAATCGCATCGGCTCGACCATGAAACGACGACGGCACTGGCGGCCATCCTGCAAGTCGGGGTTGATGGTTTCCGCACGCTTTTGCTGTCCAGTCCGGAAATCGACGTCGGCAACGCGGGCTTGCTCAAGGTCGAGGCGCGCGCCCGGGTTGCCTCTCAAATTGCCCAAATCTGGTCAAGCGGTCGCGGCGACTTCAATCCCGAGGAAGTTGCCGTTGCGGCCCTGCTCGCCGGGACTGGTGACTTGCTACTCTGGGTCTATGCCGGAGAAATCCCACAGAAGGCTGAGGACGAGCTGCTTTCCGGTCGTGCGCAACGCAGTGCGCAGGCGCAAACGCAAGCCTGCGGGTTTACCTTCAAGCAACTGACCCTGCAATGTGCGGAGCGCTGGAAGTTGCCCGCGCTGGTGATCCAGCTTCTGCGCGGTTCTGAATCGTTGCGTGCCCAGCTGACGCGAACCTGCTCGAATACCGCACGGCATGTGCTGGATGATTCGGACACATCAACGCAGGCGCTGGCTCAGGACCTGGTCGAAGCGGCCCGGCTGATACCCACTGCGAGTCTCGACTGGCTGATCGACGGCCTGGTCATGCTGCCGGAAGAACGTCGCCCTGAGCTTCTGGAAAAGGCTCGGGAACTGATTGCCGCACAGGGGCACTGACACCGCCTGCGCTACAATCTGTGTATCCCAACAGGTGAAACGCATGAAATCTCTCAAAGAGTTGTACCGCATCGGGCTTGGCCCCTCCAGCAGCCACACCATGGGGCCGCGCTTTGCTGCGCAAGCGTTCAAGGACGCCATGCCGCCAGCGACGCGCATTCGCGCTACTCTATACGGCAGCCTGGCCGCGACCGGGCACGGCCACATGACCGATACCGCCATCAGCGAGCCGTTCTCGCCCCTGCCGGTCGAACTGGTCTGGGCGGCGGAGCAGTTGCTCCCGCGCCACCCTAACGGCTTGAAACTTGAGGCGCTTGATGAAGCTGGCCTGGTGCTCGCTTCCCGAATCAGCTATTCGGTCGGCGGTGGTGCCTTGCTGGACGAAGAAGGCAAGCCCGATGGCGGTGACGATGTCTATCCCTATACCAACATGCAGGAGATTCTGGAGCAGACCGAGCGTGAAAGCCTGCTCATCTGGGAGCTGACCAACCAGCATGAAGGGCCGACGATCTGGCCGTTTCTGGAAAGCGTCTGGGCGGCCATGCAAAGCGCCATCGCGCGTGGCATCAACGCCGAGGGCAAGTTGCCCGGAACGCTGAACGTGCCGCGCAAGGCCTCCGCCTACCATGCCCGCGCGCAAAACATGGCCGGCTACTTCGGACGGACGGCGACGCTTTTTGCCTACGCACTGGCGGTGTCGGAAGAAAACGCGGCGGGCGGTGAAATCGTCACCGCGCCGACTTGTGGAGCCTGCGGCGTCCTGCCGGCTGTCCTGTTTTTCCTGCAGCAGCAGTCGAATCTCACCGACGACAAGATCTGTCGCGCGTTGGCTACTGCCGGGATGATCGGCAACCTCGTCAAACGCAACGCTTCGATTTCCGGCGCCGAAGTCGGCTGTCAGGGCGAAGTTGGAACCGCTTGCGCGATGGCGGCCGGTGCGGCAGCACAGCTATTGGGCGGTTCCGTGCGCCAGATCGAATATGCGGCGGAGATGGGCCTTGAACACCACCTCGGCCTCACCTGCGACCCGATTGGCGGCTACGTGCAGATTCCCTGCATCGAGCGCAACGCCATCGCCGCCGTGCGCGCCGTCGATTGTGCGGCGTATGCGCTGCTCTCCGATGGCCAGCACATCGTTTCCTTCGACGATGTGGTGCACACCATGTGGGAAACCGGGCGTGACATGAAATCGAGCTACCGGGAAACCGCCAAAGGCGGACTGGCAAAGATCCACATGCTGCGCATGAACGGCGAGAAAAACTTTCCCGGGATGGGGAGTTGAGCGCAGGCAGAACGCCCGAAAGGCGCGTCAAATGGCGATCTTCGGCGATACAGCCGCGCAAGCCAATAAGGACGAGGAGTTCGGACACCCCATGCTGAAGATGGCCGTATTTATTGCCTTTCAGCGCGATCTGTCTTTTTAAATCGATTTTTGTTGAAACCCGCGTGAGCCTCGACTACACCACCCTCGATCTGCTGCGTCAGAGCCACCCGGCCTGGCGGTTATTGCGTTCGGATCACGCGCCGCTGATTGCGAGTTTCTTGCAGCGTGTGTTCATCGTTCCCAACGTGCGGGTGCTGGTGCAGGCGGACCTGGCGGAGGCGCTTGAGGATGAATTGTTTGCCCTGCGCGAACGCATTGGCACCGATGCCTTCCCGAAACCGGCGCTGGACTACCTCAACGACTGGGCGGCGACCGAGAAGGGCTGGCTGCGCAAGTTCTACGCGCACGGCTCGGATGAGCCGCATTTCGACCTGACGCCAGCGACCGAAAAGGCGATTGCCTGGCTTGGAACGCTGACCGAACGCAGCTTTGTTGGCACCGAGTCGCGCTTGCTGACGCTGTTCGAGCTGCTCAAGCAAATGAGCGAAGGGAGCGAGAGCGACCCGCAGTTGCGTATCGCCGAGTTGCACAAGCGCCGCGACGAGATCGACGCCGAGATTGCCCGCGTTGTTGCTGGCGACATGCCGATGCTGGATAACACGGCACTGAAAGATCGCTTCCAGCAGTTCATGCAGTTGGCGCGTGAACTGCTCACCGATTTCCGCGAAGTGGAGCACAACTTTCGCGGGCTGGACCGGCGCGTGCGTGAACGCATCGCCTTGTGGGAAGGCTCAAAAGGCGCGCTGCTGGAGGAGATCATGGGCGAACGCGATGCGATTGCCGACTCCGATCAGGGACGCAGCTTCCGCGCTTTCTGGGATTTCCTGATGTCGAGCCGCCGGCAGGAAGAATTGTCGGCCTTGCTGGAGCGCGTGTTGACCCTGCCTCCGGTCGCCGAACTCAAGCCCGACACGCGCACTCGCCGCGTGCATTACGACTGGCTGGAGGCGGGCGAACACACGCAGCGCACCGTCGCCCAGCTCTCGCAGCAGTTGCGACGTTTTCTCGACGACCAGGCCTGGCTGGAGAACCGTCGCATCATGGACATTCTGCATGGCATTGAAGCCAAGGTGCTGGCGCTGCGTGGGTCGCCGCCAGCAGGTGTGGTGATGAGCGTGGCCGACACGGCGGCGGAGATCGAGTTGCCCATGGAGCGGCCACTCTACAGCCCGGCGGTCAAACCCTTGATTGCCGATATCGAACTGGAATCGGGCGATACCGATGTGGATGCAGGCGTGCTTTACTCGCAGGTGGTGATCGACAAGGCGCAACTCGCTCGGCATATTCGTCACGCCTTGCAGGACAGGGCACAAATAACCCTGCGTGAACTGTGCGAGTTGCAACCGCTGCAGCACGGCTTGGCTGAACTGGTGGCTTACCTGCAATTTGCCGGCGATACCTTCAAAACGGTGGTCGATGAAGGGACCGTCGATGTCATCATCTGGCAGAGCAGGGCGGCCGATGGCGGTGAAGTCATGAAGCAGGCCCGTTTGCCTCGGGTAATTTTTGTGAGATGACGATGGACGATCAGGAACACGAAATAGCCGCCGCAACAAACGATTTGTCCGCCCTGGTCATCGTGTTGCTCAAGGGCGTGATCTATCAGGACCAGGATTCATCAAGCGCCAGCCTGTGGAATGCGCTGCTCAAGCTGCAGTCCCGAGTGCGCGACTACGTGGCGGTGCTGGGCCTGGAACTGGTGCTGGATGAAGCCGAGGGCTACGCCTTCCTGCGTGCGCGAGCGGAAAACGAGGATGAGGCCGCGCCGAAACTTCCTCGCCTGGTTGCGCGGCGTCCACTGTCGTTCCCGGTGAGTTTGTTGCTGGCGCTGCTGCGCAAGAAACTGGCTGAATTCGACGCCAGCGGCGGCCAGGAAGGTAATGGTTTGCGGCTGGTTCTTGGCCGTGACGAGATAGTCGAGCTGGTTCGCGTGTTCCTGCCGGAAAGCAGCAATGAAGCCAAACTGATCGACCAGATCGAGACGCATCTGAACAAGATCGTCGAGCTCGGGTTCTTGCGCAAGCTCAAGACGAGCAGCTCTGGCGGGCCGGTGGTTTTCGAGGTGCGGCGCATCCTCAAGGCCTTTGTCGACGCGCAGTGGCTGGCCGAATTCGACGCGCGACTGGCCGCCTATCAGACCTTGCTTGGCACACCGACGGGTGGGGCCAGCGATGAGTGATATGCAAACCCTGGGCCTTGATTTCGCGACCGACGATGCGCTCTCCGGCTTTCGCCTGCAACGCCTGGAAGTATTCAACTGGGGTACGTTCGACGCCCGCGTGTGGGTGCTCAATCCCGACGGAAAGAACGCCCTGCTGACCGGTGACATCGGGTCGGGGAAGTCGACGCTGGTCGATGCGGTAACAACGCTGCTGGTGCCGGCGCACCGCATCGCCTACAACAAGGCGGCGGGTGCCGACAGCAAGGAACGCACGCTACGTTCCTACGTGCTCGGGCACTACAAATCCGAGCGCAACGAGGTTTCGGGCAGTGCCAAGCCGGTGGCCTTGCGCGACCACAACAACTACTCGGTGATTCTCGGCGTTTTTCACAACGCCGGCTATGACCAGACGGTGACACTGGCCCAGGTGTTCTGGATGAAGGACGCGCAAGGGCAACCCGCGCGCTTCTTTGTCGGCGTGGAACGCGATCTGGCGATTGCCACGGATTTTGCCCATTTCGGCGCGGACATCGCCGGGCTGCGCAAGAAACTGCGCGGCTTGAAAGCCGACGTCTTCGACAGCTTTCCACCGTATGGCGCGTGGTTCCGTCGCCGTTTCGGCATCGAGAATGAGCAGGCGCTGGAGCTGTTTCACCAGACCGTCTCGATGAAGTCGGTCGGCAACCTGACGGATTTCGTGCGCAGCCACATGCTTGAGCCGTTTGAGGTGGCACCGCGCGTTGCCGCCCTGATCGGCCACTTTGACGATCTCAACCGTGCCCACGAGGCTGTCCTCAAGGCCAAGCGGCAAGTAGAGCTGCTTGAGCCGCTGGTCGCCGACAGTGATCGCCATTCGGCCTTGGTTACGCAAGCGGAGGGCTTACGCGCCTGCCGCGAAGCGCTACGGCC
>JBBQAT010000086.1:0-17586 GCA_038316625.1 Burkholderiales bacterium | reverse complement strand
CTCGGCCTGGTGCTCTCCCCTCAGCCTGTTCCCGCTCCCGCATGATGCCGACAATCTCCCAATATGCATTTCTAACCCACTGAATTTAAATGAACAAATTACTGTTTCTTGAGAGCCTGTCGAAGGATGGGCCGCTTTTCGTAATTCAACAGAGTTTTTAAGGATGGAGAACGTGTTTCGCCCTTGCATCGTTTGGCAACGGCGAATCCTTGCAGCCCTGTTCTTGCTGCTGGTTTCGGCAAGCGTACACGCCGCAGAAACGGGAACAACGCTGAGTCTGCGGCTGGAGACGGGTGCCCACAGTGCCGCCATCCGCGCGGCCAGCATGGATTCCGGAGGGCGCTATGTTGTTACCGCCTCCGAAGACAAGACGGCACGCGTCTGGGATGCATCAGATGGCGCCCTGCTTTCGGTGTTCCGACCGCCATCAGCACCCGGCAACATCGGAAAACTCTATGCCGTATCGATGGCCCCCGATGGCTCGATCTATGCCACGGCGGGGTGGTCGGCCGGCAACGATGTTTACCTGGTCAGTCGCCGCGACGGCCAGATCGTTCACCGCATCACCGGATTGCCCAACGTCGTCACGCACCTCGCCTTTTCTCCCGACGGCAAGACGCTCGTCGTCGGTCTTTGGGGCAGACACGGCGTTCGCATCTTCACCAGCACCAACGCCTGGCAGAACGCGCAGGAACTTCCAGGCGACGCGGACTACTCAGGTGAAGTCAATGCCAGTGCCTGGTCACCGGACGGCAAGCGCCTTATCGTCAGCGCCAGTGATGGTTATCTGCGTGCCTACCAGGCGAGTGCTCAGGGTCTCCGGCTGCTCGCCAGCGCTCAGCCGGCCGGAGCAGGCATTCCACACGGACTGGCGTTTTCACCGGACAGTAGCAGTCTGGCGGCCGGCGCATCGGATCAGGCGAGCGTTGCCCTGATCGATCCGGGCACCCTCAAGGTGAAGAAGATTCTGTCGCCACCGACCGCCGGCCCGGCGCGCGGACTCAATGCCGTGGCCTGGTCTGCCGACGGCCGGAAACTGTTTGCTGCCGGTGCCTGGATTGACGAAAAAGGACGTTTCGCCATTTGCACGTGGTCGGAAGAGTCTGGTGACGCCGAGTGCAAGCCGGTTTCCGGCAACACGATCACCGCCTTGCGGACCGCCCCCGATGGCCGACTACTGTATGCCGCCGCCGACCCGGCCTGGGGCGTGCTTGACCCACAAGGCCAGTCTCTGGTTGCCGTCGCTGGATCGGCGCTGGATTTCCGCAACCAGCGCGCCAGTTTCCGTCTGGCGCCGGACGCGAGCGCGCTGGCCTACCGTGACTTGCCGCCGGAAACCGCCGATGGCGCGTTCGATACACGCCAGTTGGGCTGGGCAAAAGCCAGCAAGGAATGGTCTGCCCCACGGGTGATGGGAGGCAAAACCAGTGTTGATAACTGGTTCGAGCGGCAGCATCCGCAAATCAATGGCAAGGCGGTCAATCTGGACGCCAGCGAATGGTCACTCTCGGCGGCCGTCTCCGGCAGCGGGGAACAGGTCGCAATCGCCACCAACCAGAACCTTATCCTGTTTGACCGGATGGCCAAGGAACGCTGGCGGGTTCCGGTCCCCGGCACGCCCTGGCAGGTCAACCTGAGCGACGACAGGCGCTGGGTCGTTGCCGCTTTCAGCGACGGAACGCTGCGCTGGTATCGCACGTTGGACGGCAGCGAGCAGCTCGCTTTCTTTCCCCACCCGGACGGACGGCGTTGGGTGGCCTGGACGCCGGCCGGGTATTTCGCCGCCAGTCCCGGCGGTGAAGACCTGGTCGGCTGGCAGCTCGATCATGGGGCGAAACAGGCGGCCGACTTCTTCCCTGTGTCGCGTTTCCGGGCTGAGTATTACCGGCCCGAACTGATCACCGAGGTGATCGCCAAAGGCAGCCTGGAGGCGGCGCTGGCGGCGATACCACGCGTTGGCGGTCGCCAGGAGCAGGCATCGATCACTCCCGAGCGCCTGCCGCCGACCGTTCGCATCGTCGGCCCCGATGACCTGAGCAAGGCTTCCGCCAACCGCATCACCCTGCGCCTGGCCGTCCGCACGACCCCCGATGCGCCGACGACCCGTGTGCTGGTGCGGGTCAATGGCCAGCTGGCCCAGCTTCCGGCATTTTCTTCGCTCAATGGCACGCCAGGCACCCAGGCCGGCGAAAGCATTTACGACGTGCCGCTGAGCTTGCCCGCTGGCGAATCCAGCATCCTGGCCTTTGCGGAAAACAGGCACGGGGTTTCAGGCGAAGCCAGTCTGCGTATCAAGGGCCCGCCCGTTGCCGAGAACACGTCGGTGCCTGGCAAGTCGCCAGCGGCCGCATCGACCGAGCCCGATCTGCGCCCGGCGCTCTACGTGATGGCCATCGGCGTCAGCAACTATGGCGACCCGTCGATCCGCCTGGATTTCGCCGCCAAGGACTCGACGGATCTGAGCAACTTCCTGAAGGCGCAGGAAGGCGGGCTCTACCGCAAAGTTACGGTGCGCCTGCTGACCGATGGCGGTGCCAAGCGTGACGACATCCTCGATGGCCTGGAGTGGATACGTCGCGAGCTCACGGCACGCGATGTGGCCATCGTGTTCCTGGCCGGGCATGGCGTTAATGATGCCGACGGCGTCTATTATTTCCTGCCGCAGGACGTCGACTTGAAGCGCCTGAAGCGTACCGGCGTGATCTTCACCGAGATACGCAATACCCTCATTTCATTACCTGGCAAAGCCTTGTTCTTCATCGATACATGCCACGCTGGCAACGTACTCGGCACCGGCTCGCGCTCGGTGCGCGCCGACACCACGGCGGTGGTCAACGAACTGTCGAGCGCCGATAACGGCGTCATCGTCTTTGCGGCTGCGACCGGACGGCAGTTTGCCCAGGAATCATCCAACTGGGGCAATGGTGCATTCACCAAGGCGATTCTCGAAGGGCTGAGCGGGCAAGCCGATTTCGGCAAGTCCGGACGCATCACTTACAAGATGCTCGATCTCTACGTTTCGGAACGGGTCAAGCGAATGACCGACGGCGCGCAATCGCCGGTCACCATCGTTCCCAATGGCGTTCCCGACTTCCCACTGGTTCTGGGAAAGCCCCAGGCAAGGCCGCAGTAGCTGAAAAGGGAGCTGGCGTTGCGCGTGTCCATCACGGAAGACAGGCCAACCCGGTAAACCCCGAAATCAGGAGCTTGCGGCTGATCAGCGTTGATTGCCGTGATCAACTGTCACCAAAGTTGAGATGGCACCTGGAGCCGCTGCCGGCCATCAAGAGACGTTCACCGAATGCTAAAGCGACAGCGCTGAACGGCAGCTTACTCATGCTGAAGCTGACGTTTGCCCGGTGCTTCTTTTCGGAAGCAGTTAGGCCTTCGCGACCTATTGCGCTGCCAGGCTCAGCGCCGACTCATACCCAGACTATACGATAGTTGATGGTGTTGGCTTGGGTGATGGGTGACCGGTCCAGTTGGCGTCAATCGCAGCGTATGGTTTTCCCGGCCGGGCAGCGATACTCGTTGGCCGGCTTGTTCCACCCGAAATTCTGAATGGAAAGTCTACTGTCTTGGCATCCAGATTTGTCCAAAAAGGGAACCCGATATTTTTCGCATCGCACGCACGGGGAGAGAGCTTCCATTGACCCGGATCAGCCAGCTCATTGTTCGTATTTGTGTAATTGCAAGCCCTGGCCCTGCCTGGTGAAAAGAGCAAGGACCGTGGTGTTTCATTGATTTAAGGCTCCATGTGCGCTGCCGAACGGAGCCATCAATCACATAGAACTACATTCCGTAAACGTCACCATGCGATTTTGATCTTACGGGTCGCTTGGATAGCCGGTATGGGTGGAGAGAAAGTATTGTGGAGAACAGAGATCCGTCGAGTACAGCCACCGAGCTACGCCAGCGTGCTGAACAAGCGGCGCTTCGGCAGCACGATCCTGATGAGTTCAGCGCCAATCAAGCTGATCTGCCTGGACTGCTGCATGAATTGCGCGTGCAGAAAATCGAACTTCAGATGCAGAACACTGAACTGTATAAATCACGAGAAGAAACAACTTCAGCATTGCGCCACTTTGCAGAACTTTACGACTTTTCGCCGGTTGGCTATCTGACGCTTGATAGCGACGGTGTCGTCCAACGTTCAAATGTCGCCGCCGAGGTCATTCTTGAGGCAAGCAGTTCAGAACTAAATGGTTTGCATCTGAAATCATTTGTTTGGCCGGAACAACTTCCCGTGTTCCGCTCATTCATTGACGATGCCGCACAGGCAGATCCCGTACAAACACAAAGTGCTTCGTGCGACGTTGACTTGGTTAACAAGGATGGATTGGTACGGACGGTCCATATGAACGGCCATAGAATCGGGAAGCATAGTGAATGCTGCGTCACGATGACCGACACTAGTGATCTGATGCGTGCCGAGGAGGATCTGAAGCTTAGCGAAATGCGCTGGCAATTCGCTATGGAGAGTCGTGGTGATGCGATGTGGGATTGGGACGTGGAAAAGGATGAGCTTTACCTGACGGACGCCGCGAAAGAACTTTTCGGCCTGCCTGAAACGGGTTCGAAGCGGCCAATCGCTGACTTGATGGCACGGGTGCCCGATGATGACCGAATCGAGGCGCAGGGAAAGATCGACGACATTATTTTTGGCAAGAGCACAGAGTGGATAAGTGAATGTCGTCTGTCGCGGCCATTAGAAGAGTCCTGTTGGGTTACCACGTACGGACGAGTCATGACACGTACGACGAATGGAAGCCCAAAGCGCATCGTCAATATCAGCCACGACGCCACTGGTCGAAGACTTCGAGAGGCCGAAACAGGTCGCCAGAGGGAACTTGTTGCGCATCAGGGACGCCTGGTGCTGCTCGGAGAAATGGCCTCGGCCCTGGCGCATGAAATCAACCAGCCGCTGACCGCGATTTCCGGCTTCGCCGCCAGTTGTGCAAGACTGGTCGCAAAAATTCCAGAGCCGCTCGAACTGACTCGCGCCATCGAAGAGCAGGCCATACGCGCTGGCGAGATCGCCTGGCGCATGCGAGCCTTTGCTCGCCGTCAGCGGCACGGGCGAGTGCCGCTCTCGATAGACGAGCTCATCGTCGGGGTTACCAAATGGATATACATGGACAGCGAGTATCTTAATGTCACTATCGATACGACGGGTGTCAGCAGTACGCTGCTCGAGGTTGATGGCGACCGCGTCGAACTTGAGCAAGTGCTTGTCAATCTTGTACGCAATGGTATTGAAGCGGGTCTGCCGAATGTCAAGATACAGCGAATTGCCATTGCCGGACAGCCAGGAGTGCAAGCGGGGGAAATTGAAATCACGGTCACCGATTGGGGGCGAGGATTGCCGAATGACACGGATTTTGACGCCTTTAAGCCATTCACTTCGTCGAAAGAGCTGGGGCTAGGATTGGGTCTGACCATTTGCTTTTCGATCATCGAAGGACACGGTGGCCATTTGTGGGCGACGCCGAATCCCGAGGGAGGCACAGTCTTTCATTTCACCCTGCCCGAGAGCGGGGAAAGAAACAGTGGGTAAGCAGAGGTTTAGGGACTGCGTCGGCGTTGTGGAAGACGACGCCGCCGTTCGCGATGCGGTGCGTCTGATGCTATCGGCGTTGGACATGGATGTCCTTCTCTATGCCTCGGCGCAAGAATTTCTCACTGACGCAGACGGGCGGAGTCGATGTTCGTGTCTTGTATTGGACGTACGCTTACCCGGCATCAGCGGGATGGCGTTGCATAAGCACCTTCGCAAGGAAAAGAATGCGCCGGCCGTCGTTTTCATCACTGGCCATGGCGATATTCCGATGGCTGTTGAAGCTATGCGCAATGGCGCAGTGGATTTTCTGCAAAAGCCCTTCCGTGAACAGCAACTGCTTGAAAGTGTGCAAAAGGCGCTGGCGATGGAGCGGAGTGCGCGATCGGTGCGACAAGGAAGCGAAACAACGGCCGCTAGACTGGCTTGCCTGACGCCTCGCGAGAATGAGGTGCTGGCCAAATTGCTTCTCGGTTTGCGCAGCAGGGAAGTCGCCAGCGAAATGGGGCTGGCCACCAAAACGGTTGCAGAACATCGCGCCAAGATCATGCGCTAGATGCACGCGGCAACAATCGCCGAGCTGGTGTCTATGTGCACTTCGCGGCATTAATCTGTTTGCCACCGCACAGACCGCCCACGTTCAATCATTCCACTATATTTGATCCGCTTTCCAAGTGCGCAGGAGGGCAAAATGAACATGCTGCCGGGTAGCGAACTGCGGATAGTCAGAGTCCCTAGAACGCATACGGCAGGATGTGATTCTCATGGGCATCCGGATGCCAAACATGTATGGCGTCGAGACGATCATTGCGCTGTCCCGGCTGAGCAATGATATCCCGGTCATTCCCATGTCGGGCGTACGGCGTTTGATCACCCGAGAATTCGACCTGGAGTCGGCCATCCTGTTCGGGGTCAAGGCGACGCTGGCCAAACCGTCCTCGCTCGACGACTTCCGCAAAGCAATTACAGAGACATTGAGCGGAAAGTGAGGGTGCTCGGCCCTGCAAAGACACGGAACCTTCGCTATCCAACCTCAAAAAGGGGGGGCTTGGTGTCTGCAAGTTCCGCGCTACTCGGTAATTATCCGGGGGTGATACGGCTTTGTTCCGGACTGGGCGCTCCTTTCGCCGGGGAGTGACTACGTAGTTAAACGGGGTTAGCTCCGTAATTTCCGCTCTGACTGAAGTCGCGCAATCGGCCTAGTGTTCGAGTCTTCTGGATTCCACTCATCAAGGAGACTTACCGTGGCCCTCGTCAAAAACTCAGCCATCTTGAGCTTGTCAAGGCGCTGGCCTACTCAAGATCAGCCGCGCAGCAAGCGGAGTCGCTCGAGGTGAGCAAACGAAGCGGGTTTGCCGATCCGATCCGCATATGGGACCGGACCGTTATGCAGACGAATGCCTCGGTAGCGATCAGCGGCACCTCCGGCATCATCCAGTCTGTTAACGCAGCCTTTATTCCCCATTACCTCTCACTGATGCCAGCGAGTTCTGCCAGCTTTGTCGGCAGAACCGTGGTTCCAGCATGGCAGCGTATGGTCTCGGGAATTTGCCCGAAATGAGCTCCGAGTTGCTCGCGACATCGCCACACCCGGAGGCCCAGGCAAGACAAGGTTCCAGGCTTGCCCTGCAGATATTGACGCTGGAGGTGGTCAGTGCAGCCTGCATCGTGGTGCTGGGTGACTTCAGTCTCGCCGCTTTGCTGCTGGCCGTCTGCCTTGTTGCGCTGGGCTGCACACTGGCCTTAATGACGGACCGTCGCTGGCAACAGCTGGAGGGCGAAATGCAGGCGAACGCTGCAGCGTACGAGTCGGAACGGGCCGAACACCGAGCCAATCACCTGGCCGGCCTGGATCAACTCTGCAGCGGTGTGCTGGCAATCTGGACCGGACAGGTCGAAATGGCCCGCCAACAAACCGAAGACTCCGTCTCCGCGCTGGCCAGGCGCTTCGCCGAAATCAACCAACGGATCGGACGCACCATGGCGGTCGCTTCGCACGGCGAATCCGGCATCGGGCTGGTTGAATTGTTGGCAGAGAACGAGGTGGAACTCAATTCGATCATCACCACCTTGCGTTCGGCCATGGCCACAAAGGGATCGATGCTCCATGAAGTCGCCTCGCTGTCGCAGCTCACCGAAGGACTCAAGCGTATGGCGCAGGACGTTGGCGATATTGCCAAGCAAACCAACCTGCTGGCTCTCAATGCCGCGATCGAAGCTGCCCGCGCCGGCGAAGTGGGACGCGGCTTTGCCGTCGTCGCGGACGAAGTACGCAAGCTCTCCAATCTTTCCGGCGCTACCGGCAAAAAGATTGGCGAAACGGTGGCAACAGTCAACAAGGCAATTACCGCCACCCTGCAGATTTCCCAGCAGTACGCGCAGCAGGATGAAGAATTACTGGTGAATTCGGAACAGGTCATCAAGCATGTCGTGGGTCGTGTACAGGTAGCGGCGGGCGGCCTGGCCACATCATCCGATGTACTGCGTCGCGAGACCCGGTCCATCAGCGAGGAAATATCCGAAGTCCTGGTGGCGCTGCAGTTTCAGGACCGCGTGCACCAGATCCTGGGCCACGTTAGCACTGACATGGGCAAGCTCAAGGCGCGCATCGACCAACAGGATCAACAAAGAGCAGCGGGCGGCGTGCAGACCGTTTTCGATTCCGTCGCCTGGCTCGACGAGCTTTCCAGAACCTATACCGTATCTGAACAGCATGTTGTGCACGGTGGTGGCGCACCGGGCAAGGCAAGCGAATCAGAGATCACTTTTTTCTAAGTTTTGCGAGAAATTTCCATGGCAAAGAACATCATGATCGTAGACGACTCTGCCTCCTTGCGGCAGGTCGTGAGTATCGCTCTCAAGAGTGCCGGTTATGACGTCATCGAAGCCTGCGACGGCAAGGACGCGCTGAGCAAACTCGACGGTCGCAAGATTCACCTGATCATCAGCGACGTCAACATGCCCAACATGGACGGCATTTCCTTCGTCAAGGCCGCCAAGTTGCTGCCGGCCTACAAATTCACTCCGGTCATCATGCTCACTACGGAAGCCGGCGCCGACAAAAAATCCGCTGGACAGGCCGCCGGCGCCAAGGCCTGGGTGGTCAAGCCCTTCATACCGGCACAGATGCTGGCCGCCGTTTCCAAACTCATCCTTCCTTGATCCGGAAAACGCCATGAACACAGCAAGCGAAGAAACTCCTGCCCTGAAGATCAGTGGTGAATTCACCATCTTCACGGCCCAAGCACTCAAGGTGCAATTACTCGCTTTGATCGACGAGGCCGGTGAGGGCTGCGATGTCGATGTCGACCTTTCAGATGTCACCGAAATCGACTCGGCGGGGCTGCAGCTGATGCTCATGGCCAAGCGCGAAGCGACGACCGAGAGCAAGAATGTGCGTTTCATCCGGCACAGCGATTCCGTCCTTGAGTTGATTGATCTGTGCGCCCTGTCCAGCCAGTTCGGTGATCCTCTTCTGATCCATTCCCAAGCACGAGCCCGCCATGAATCTTGATGATGCCCTAAACACCTTTGTCATCGAATGCCGGGAACTCCTGGAAAACATGGAGGCGGCCCTGTTGCAGATCGAGCAAGCCCCGGACGATGCCGACCTGATCAACGCGATATTTCGCGCTGCGCACACCATCAAGGGTTCGGCTGGTCTCTTCGGCCTGGATCACCTGGTGATCTTCACCCATAGCGCAGAAAACGTCCTCGACCGGGTGCGTACCGGAGAGTTGCGCATAAACAGCGAACTCATTGCTCTCTTTCTCGACGTCGGCGACCATCTCGCGACCTTGGTCGATCACGTGGCAGCCGGTAACGAGGCGCCGGAAGAAGCGCAGCAACGCAGCAACGACCTGATCGTTCGCCTCAAGCGTACCGACGGCGGGAAAAGCGAGCCCGTCGCTCCGGATCGTATCGTCGAACACCAGCATCCCTACGAGCGCGAAGGCGGCAGCGACGGGGTCGAAACCGACAACTGGCATTTATCACTGCGTTTCAACCGCGACGTGCTGAAAAACGGCATGGACCCTGTCTCCTTCATTCGCTACCTGACCACGTTCGGAAAAATTGTCTCCATCGTCACGCTGACCGATGACATCCCGCGCGCCGCCGAAATGGACCCTGAAGACTGTTACCTGGGCTTCGAGATAAATTACTGCAGCGACGCTGACAAGACGACCATCGCCGGCGCCTTCGAGTTCGTCCAGGATGATGCACGCATCCACATCCTGCCGCCGCACAGCAAGATCAGCGAATACCAGGAACTAATCCAGCATCTGCCGCAGGAGGAAATGCGGCTGGGCGAAATCCTTGTCCGCTGCGGCACACTGACCCGTAAGGAACTGGAGGAAGGCCTTGCTGCACAGGCCGACGCCCGCGACAGTGGTGGCGTCGGCCAGACGATCGGCGAAGTCCTGGTCGCACAAAACATGGTGCGTCCGGCGGTGGTCGACGCGGCCTTGCAGAAGCAGAAGCAGGCCAAGGACATCAAGGCGGGCGACAGCACCCTGATCCGGGTCGATGCCGACAAACTCGACCAACACATCAACCTGATCGGCGAACTGATTATTGCCAGTGCCGGCATCAGCCTCACCGCCATCAAGAATGGCCAGCCGGAATTGCTCGAAGCCGCCTCCGTGCTCAACCGACTGGTTGAAAGCGTACGGGACTCGGCCCTGCAATTGCGCATGGTGCAAATTGGCGCCACGTTTACCAAGTTCCAGCGTGTGGTGCGCGACGTTTCGAAGGAAATCGGCAAGGATATCCGCCTGGAAATCTCGGGCGCCGAGACCGAACTCGACAAAACCGTGGTCGAGAAAATCGGCGACCCGCTCACTCACCTTATACGCAACTCCATGGATCACGGCATCGAATCGGTGGAAGACCGCCTGGAACGCGGCAAGCCATCGCAAGGCACCATTCGCCTCAACGCCTACCACGACTCGGGCAGCATCGTGATCGAGGTCTCCGACGACGGCGGTGGCCTGCCCAAAGCCAGGATTCTGTCAAAGGCTATCGAACGCGGTTTCGTCATGCCCGAGCAGATGCTTTCCGACAGCGAAATCCACGCCCTTATCTTCGAACCCGGCTTTTCCACCGCCGAACAGGTCAACAACCTGTCCGGACGCGGCGTCGGCATGGATGTCGTGCACCGCAATATCTCCGCCCTGCGGGGCAGCATCGAAATCGAGAGCGAAGAAGGCGTCGGCACGACGATACGCATTCGCCTTCCGCTGACGCTAGCCATCATCGACGGTTTCCTGGTTGGTGTTGGCAACGCGTCTTTCGTCCTGCCGCTCGATATGGTCGTCGAATGCCTTGAACTCACGGAAGCCGAGATCAAGGCAGCGCAGGGACGCAAGCATCTCAACCTGCGTGGCGAAGTGCTGCCCTTTCTCCGACTGCGCGAACTTTTCGACATCGCCGAGCCGCCCCCGCCGGAGCGCAGCGAGGAAGAACAGCGCCTGCTGGAGAGCATCGACGAAGAACTGGCCTATCTGCTGCAGCCGGTCAAGCGCGAGAACGTCGTCGTCGTCAAGTACGCCGGACTGCGGGCCGGACTCGTCGTCGATAGGTTGCAGGGCGAGTACCAGACGGTCATCCGCCCGCTCGGCAATGTCTTCAACGGCCTCCAGGGAATCAGTGGTTTCACCATCCTGGGCAGCGGCCTGGTTGCCCTGATTCTCGATGTGCCCGGCCTGGTCCGACGGGTGACCAGCCGCGAAGGCCAGCAGAGAAAACTTGTTCCAGCCAAGACAGAAATATCTTGATCAGTCGTTCCAACGTTGCACCACTCACTTTTCCGTTCCGGAGATTGCCATGAAACTCACCGTCGCAAAAAAAATGTCCCTGCTGGCAGGCTCCGCCTTGCTCGGCATCGCCCTGCTCACAGGCCTTGGTCAATACCAGATGGGCAAGGTTTTTGAAGCTGCCAACTACGGCAACGCAAACACCGTGCCGACCCTGGCCCTGCTCGACGACTTGAGCAATAGCTTCATGCGCGTGCGCGTGGCGGTAAACGTCCATGTTCTCAATACCGACGGCAAGAAAATGCAGGAGATTGAGGAGGTCCTCAAAATGAAACGTCAGAGCGTGATCGACGACATCAAGAAATACCTGAGCGCGAATGGCTGCGGTGGCGGCGCCTGCATCTCCGACGACAAGGACAAGACCTACATCGAAGAAATCAGCACGCTGTTTATGGGATACGACGCCAAAATCGAGCCACTGCTGGTCGAGTCGCGCACCAATCATACCGAGATAGCCCGCGAGATGTCGGGACAGTTGGCAGTGATCGCGGAAAAAATCTCCACCGCCATCAACAGCCAGTTAGATTACAACGTCAAGCTCTCCGAGAAAGCGGCCGCCGAAGCGCAGGCAGTCAAAGCCAGTGCACTGACCCTTGCGCTGATCATCGCCGGCCTGACCCTGGCGGCCGTGGGCGTCATCGGCTACACGGTCGCCCGCGCCTTCCTGAAGCAACTGGGCTGCGAACCGGACTTTGCAGCCGAAGTTGCGAACAAGATCGCTGGCGGTGATCTGGGTAGCAAGATCGACCTGAAAGCCGGTGACACCACCAGCCTGCTCTACGCCATGAAGACCATGCAGGAATCCCTGATCAACATCGTTGGCGAAATCAAGGGGATCGTCGGTGAAGCCAACAAGGGCGATTTCAGCACCAAGATTGCTGCGACTGGCAAGGCCGGTTACACCAAGGAGCTTTCCGAACTCCTCAACCAGCTCTCGAACACCGTAGACATCGCCCTCAAGGACATAGTCTTCGTCGCCCAGGCGCTTGAACAGGGCGACCTGACCAAGCAGGTCACCCGTGAGTATCTCGGCGCCTACGACCAGGTCAAGCAGGCGCTCAACAACACCGTCGCCAAACTTGCCGAGACGATCTCCGAGGTCAACAACACGACCGAAACGCTGGCCTCCGCAACCGTCCAGATCTCCTCAACCGCCCAGTCACTGTCGCAAGCCTCTTCCGAACAGGCTGCCTCGGTCGAAGAAACCTCGGCCTCCATTGAGCAGATGGCTTCTTCCATCCAGCAAAACACTGAAAACGCCAAGGTCGCCGACGGGATGTCAGCCCAAGGCAGCACCAAGGCCGCCGAAGGGGGCGAAGCGGTCAATGAGACGGTCAGTGCCATGAAGCAGATTGCTCGCAAGATTAGCATCATTGACGATATTGCCTACCAGACCAATCTGCTGGCGCTCAATGCCGCCATCGAGGCGGCCCGCGCCGGCGAACATGGCAAGGGCTTTGCTGTCGTTGCCGCCGAGGTGCGCAAACTGGCTGAACGCTCGCAGGTCGCCGCCCAGGAAATCGGCCAGCTCGCCATCAATTCGGTCGGCATGGCGGAAAAGGCCGGCAAACTGCTTGACGAGATTGTTCCCGCCACCAAGAAGACGGCCGACCTTGTCCAGGAAATCACCGCCGCCTCCGAAGAGCAAACGGTCGGGGTCAACCAGGTCAATACCGCCATGAGCCAGCTTTCGCAGATCACGCAGCAGAACGCTTCGTCCTCCGAGGAACTGGCGGCAACCGCCGAGGAAATGTCCTCGCAGGCGGGCAATCTGCAGCAACTGATGTCGTTCTTCGATGTCGGCGCCAGCAAGGCGGCTAGCCGCAAAGCCAAACCGGTCGCAAGCGCAGCGGGAAACAACCGTCAGGCCCCTGCGGTTAGTCACCCGAAGCACACCTCAGGTCCGGATGGATCCAGCTTTACCCGCTTCTGAAGCCGGAGAAGACCCTCATGAGCCAAGCTTCCAACCAACTCGTAGCTGCGAGGAAAAACCCGCCGCTGGCTGCCGATGAAACGGCAGAACAGCGACAATACCTCACGTTTTCCCTGGGTGAGGAGATGTTTGCCATTGGCATCCTCGCCATCCGGGAAATAATTGAATACGGCCAAATTACCGAAGTTCCGATGGTGCCGCCCTTCATCCGGGGCGTCATCAACCTGCGCGGCGCGGTCGTGCCGGTGCTTGATTTGTCCGTGCGCTTCGGCCGCCCGGCCAGCGAAACCACCAAGCGCACCTGCATCGTCATCATCGAAATCACCGATCCTTCGGGGCTGCGTAACCAGCAGATGGGAATCGTCGTCGATGCCGTTTCAGAGGTTCTGGAAATTGCCGCCAGCGAAATCGAACCCCCGCCTTCATTCGGGGCCCGTATCCGTAACGACTTCATTTCAGGGATGGGCAAGGTCAACGGCCGCTTCATCGTCATTCTGGACGTTGACCGCATCCTTTCCCTCGATGAAGTCGCGGTCCTGGCCTCGATGCGTCAGGAAACCACTGGGGGGCTGAAGAACTGATCTCACTCCCGCAGGAAATATCCGTTTGAATCCTGCCGTACTGGGCGACAGTCAGATTTCCTCGATTTCGGGTTGCGGGCTGTCGCCCTGTCAGTACCTTCTACTCTGATCTCCCTCGCTTAATGAAATAATCATGGACAGCTCCGAGCACACGGGAAATGTCTCAATCAGCCAGGTGGAGTTCGTGCAATTCCAGCGTCTGATTTTCGATATTGCCGGCATTAACCTGTCCGACGTCAAGAAGACCCTGCTCGTCGGAAGGCTTTCCAAACGACTACAACACTTCGGTTTTTTGCGCTTCGCCGAGTATTACAAGCACGTCACCGACAAGAACAACCCGGCCGAACTGCAGGTCATGGTTGATGCGCTGACGACCAACGAGACTTTCTTCTTTCGCGAACCCAAACATTTCGACTTTCTACGCAAACGTGCCAGCGAGGTCCGTGGCAACATGTTTCGAGTCTGGAGCGCTGCGTCGTCGAGCGGCGAAGAAGCCTATTCGATGGCCATGGTGTTGGCGGAAGTATTGGGCAACACGAGCTGGGAAGTCATCGGCACCGACATCAACACCTGCGTACTGGCCAAGGCACAACAAGGTCACTACCCGCTGCAGCGGATAGACGGCATTTCCCCCGCCTTGTTGAAAAGATACTGCCTGAAAGGCACAGGTGAACAGGTCGGAACATTGCTGATCATCAAGGAGTTGCGGGAACGCGTGCGTTTCCTGCAGAGCAACCTGATGGGCCCGCGCAAGGATCTTGGTTTTTTCGATGTCATTTTCCTGCGCAATGTCATGATCTATTTCGACAGTGATACCAAGCGCAAGGTCATCACCAATCTGCTCCCCTATCTGAAGAACGATGGCCATTTCATCGTCGGGCATTCGGAATCGCTCAATGGCCTGACCAACGAACTGGTACCCGTCCAACCCACCGTTTATCAACGCCCGGCCAGGAAAGCATGAAAGCACCGCAGCAACAACCGGAGATATTTATCCATCCAGGTGGATTCCATTTCGGCGCGGCACCCGGCCGGGTCGGCACCTTGCTCGGCTCCTGCATCGCCGTCACCCTATGGCATCCGCAGCGCAGATTCGGCGGCCTATGCCACATTCTTCTGCCGACCAGAAAACGCCCGCCGGGATCACTGCCCGACTGCCGTTATGCCAACGAATCCATCGAGCGCTTCTCCTACGAATTGAATTCCAGGCGTGTCCAGCCGGGCAGCTGCCTGGTCAAGCTGTTCGGCGGGGGCAACATGTTTGCCGGTAAGCCAGGTGGCAGACTGGATGTCGGTCGTCGCAACGTTGCCGCGACGCGCACTGCGCTGGCCAACTACGGTTTTTCGGTGGCGGTAGAAGACGTCGGTGGCTACGCCCCGCGACGCCTGGTTCTCGATTTATCGACCGGTCACGTGTGGATGGCGGTGCCGGAAAAACGGCTGGCCCAAGAGGAAAATCATTGAACAAGATCAAGGTCATGATCGTCGACGATTCGGCCCTAGTGCGTCAGGTGGTGGCGCGGGCCATCAGTCGCGAACCCAGTATCGAGGTCATCGCTACGGCGCAAGACCCCTTGTTTGCGTTCGACAAGCTGAAATCGCAATGGCCGGATGTCTTCATCGTCGATATCGAGATGCCACGCATGGACGGCCTGACCTTCCTGAAAAGAATCATGGCTGAGCGTCCTACCCCCGTGATCATCTGCTCGTCGCTTGCTGAAAAGGGGGCACAGGTCACGATGGAGGCGTTGGCAGCCGGCGCGATCACTATTATTACCAAGCCCAAGCTCAACCTGAAGTCCTTTCTGGAAGATTCCAGCAACGATATCGTGTCGGCCATCAAGGGCGCTGCCCACGCCAACATGAGTGCCTTGCGCCGGGTCACCAGCCAGCACCCGACAATACCGTCGAACCACCCGAAGAACACGGCTGACGTCATGCTACCGACGACAACCCACCACGGCGCGCGCATGTATGGCACGACGGACAAACTGATTGCCATCGGCACCTCCACCGGCGGCACGCAGGCCCTGGAAGCCGTGCTGACCCAACTGCCCGGCGTATGTACCGGCATTGTCATCGTTCAGCACATGCCGGAGAAATTCACCGCCATGTTCGCGGATCGCCTGAATGGCTTGTGCCAGCTGGAAGTACGCGAAGCCAGGGACGGTGACCGGGTTCACCCAGGTCTGGCCCTCATCGCACCGGGTGGGCGTCACATGTTGGTCAGACGCAGCGGCGCCCAGTACTATGCTGAGGTCAAGGACGGGCCGCTGGTCAACCGCCATAAGCCTTCTGTCGATGTGCTTTTCCGCTCGGTCGCGCAGGTCGCAGGAAAGAACGCGCTCGGCATTATCATGACCGGCATGGGGGACGACGGGGCCCGTGGTCTCAAGGAGATGTTCGAGACAGGCGCCTCGACAATTGCCGAAGACGAATCAACCTGTGTTGTGTTCGGCATGCCCAAGGAAGCCATTAGGCTGGGCGGCGTCGGTAAGACTGTCCCGCTTGATCGCATTCCGCAGGAAATAGTCGCCTATGGGAAATAGCTATTTCTTGGGGACCTCAATAGTGGCGTCACGAAATAACTCTCGACAGTCGTGTGCCCACCGGTCGAATCAGCAAGCGGAACGCTCTGTCGCATTCAAGGACGCTTCGGTACCTAACACGGCTGGCTGTTTTCTAAAGCGGTATCTGCCATTGAGATCGGAGTGGTGTCCGCCGTCCAAATTGCAACAATGCACTGAAGACATGGTCAGCCCGGATGAGCGCTTTTGTCGGTACTGAGTTATGTCTTCCAGCATCGTTACTCAGCAGTCAGAAATATAGGCTACAGAAGGATGCTTGAAGAATGAGCGGACGAGTTTTTTGTTTTCGCCGATTTTCTGCAATTGTTCATGTACGCGCTCCTGCAGTTTTTCGCCCTTCATGAGTGGTTTTCTGGCCACGCCGGTTCGTTTGGCATGACTCCAGACAAGCTCATCGGGATTGAGGTCGGGCGCGTAGCCGGGAAGGAAGTGCAAGGCCAGGCGTCCTTCCGTACTCGTTACGTACTCGTTGACCACCGCCTTCTTGTGCGCTGGCAAACCATCGACCACCAGATGCAGCGGTTTCTTGCGGCGATACAGCAGTTGCTTGAGCAGATCGACAAACAATTCACCCGTCAGCCCGCCTTCATAGGTAGCAAACCAGAAGGCCCCTTTGGCATTGACCGCCGAGGCGGCGCTGATGCTTTGGCGTTGCCCCGGCCGATTGATCACCGGCGTCTTGCCGCGCTCTGCCCAGGTCTTGCCATGCACCGCGTCGGCGCGAAAACCGGACTCGTCCCAGAAGTAGATCTCCGCTCCGTTGGCCTTGGCTTGCTTGGCGATGGCGGGATACGTATCGCGTTGCCAGCGTTCGATGGCCTCCGGGTCGCGTTGATAGGCGCGTTGCAGCGGTTTCTGGGGCGTCAGGCCCAGTTCGGCAAGCAGACTGCCGACCGAGGTCACGCTCAGGCTGACGTCAAATTTCCGGAGGATCAGCTCACGTACGGCCTCTCGCGTCCACAAGGCGAAGTCAAAACCATACTGCAGCGGATTCTTGCCATTCACCCAGCGGAAGACTTGCGATTTTTGTGTACGGGTAAGTTTGGGCTTGCGCCCTGTCCCTTTACGTGCGGCTAAACAGTGCAGTCCTCGACCACGTCCGTTGACCTTG
>JBBQAT010000085.1:0-17955 GCA_038316625.1 Burkholderiales bacterium | reverse complement strand
CTGTTCCCGCTCCCGCATGATGCCGACAATCTCCCAATATGCATTTCTAACCCACTGAATTTAAATGAACAAATTACTGTTTCTTGAGAGCCTGTCGAAGGGCTGTTCATGGTTCGACAGGCTCACCACGAACGGACTTTTTCACTAAATTTCGCCTATTGGATAATCTGGGTTTAGTTTGTTGGTGATTGTTCGGGTCAAAAATCAGTCAACAGATCGTCGTTACTTAAAATTTTTATGTGCGAGGGAAAAAATGCGCAGGAACCAGCCCGTCACAAACGCCGAATCGCACCTTCCAGAAAACCAGTTCATTTACTCCCGAACGGATCTGAAAGGCGTCATTACCGAAGCCAATGAAGCCTTCTGCGACATCAGCGGGTTTTCCCGCGAAGAAATGGTCGGCCAGGCGCACAACATGGTGCGGCATCCGGACATGCCGGAGGCAGCGTTCAAGGACATGTGGCAGGACTTGAAAGCCGGTCGGCCATGGCGGGGGATCGTCAAGAACCGGCGCAAGGATGGTGGTTTTTACTGGGTCATCGCTAATGCATCTCCGGTTCGTGAAAACGGACAAACCGTAGGTTACCAGTCGGTGCGCAGCCGACCGGACCGCGCGGAGATCGACGCGGCTTCGACGGCCTACCGCAGCATCAACGAAGGTAACGCCTCGCTCGAAATCGAGCATGGTCGCGTTGCGCGCAAGCAGGCAGGCTGGCTCAAGGCGCTCACGTCATTGCGTGGGCAGATGGCCATTCTGGTCTTGCTGGTGCTGGTGCTGGGTTGCATCGATCTGACCGAGGTGATTTTCAAGGTGGATTTCGGGCTGATGCACGAAGCACTGATGGGTATAACGGTACTCTACGCGCTGTACTTCCTGTTCTTTTTTACACCCCGTCTCAATAACGATCTTGAAGCCATTGCGAGCTGGATTGACGGGGTGTTGACCACGGGTAATCTCAAGCGTCGAATGAATACCCGGCGTACCGACCTGTTGGGTGCCGTGGTGAATCAGATGGATATTTTTGTCGCGTCGATTCAGGCCACGGTGCAGGGCATGGCCGACACGGCCAAGCAAGTCGGTGTCGCGTCGAAACAGGTGGATGAGGGTATCCGGGTGGTTTTTGAGGCCGCCCAGAAACAAAGCGAAGCCACCTCGGCGGCCGCTGCGGCCGTTGAAGAGGTGACGGTTTCCATCGGTGAAGTCGCCGAACATGCGCGCTCAACCAAGGAAGTGGCCATCAGTACGGGCGAGGTGTCACGCGTCGGTGCCGAGCGTTCCGGCGAGGCTTGTGCGACCATTACGTCACTGGCCGAAACGGTCAAGACATCGGCCGAAAAGGTCGAAACACTGGGCCAACGCTCAGCTGAAATCAGCCAGATTGCCGGCGTGATCAAGGAGATTGCCGATCAGACCAACCTGCTGGCGCTGAATGCGGCCATTGAAGCCGCGCGCGCGGGCGAACAGGGACGCGGCTTTGCCGTGGTGGCCGACGAAGTGCGCAAGCTGGCCGAGCGCACGGGCAAGGCAACGCAGGAAATCAGCAGCATGATCGGCATGATCCAGAGCGATACCAAGCTCGCTGTCGACGGCATGCGCGCCGGTGCCACACAAGTCGGCGAAGGCGTCACGCTGGTGCATTCGGCGCAAGCGGCCCTTCAGCAGATCAATGACGAGATGGATGGCACCATCCAGCGCGTCAACGAAATCTCGCACGCCTCCAATGAGCAGCAGGAAGCCATGACGCTACTGGCACAGAACGTGGAGCAGGTGGCGTCGATGACCGAGCAGAACGTTGCCGTTGTCTATCAGACGGAAGTCATGGTCGAAAAGCTTTCGGCCATCGTTGAACGAATGAACAAGTCGGTCAATCAGTTCTCGATCTGATCGGAGCCATTCTGAAGCGGCGAACCCTTGACCGGGTTCGCCGTTTTTCTTTCAGTTTTCAGCGACAAAAAAGATTACAGCCCAGGCAACTTGACGCCGTTGAACGCTGCGAAGTCGATCAATGTGGCATTCAAGGACCGGTCAAATCCAGCCCGCTTCTTTGGCTGGCCGTCGTAGCGTAGATTGCGAACCACCAGCGTTCCGGCGTTTCGATCCGCTTTGGCGTCAAGCAGGCCAACGAAAGTATCCCCCTGAAACAAGGGCAGCGCGAAATAGCCGAAGGTTCGTTTTGCCGCGGGCAGATAGCATTCGATGGCGAAATCGAAGCCAAACAGACGGCTCATCCGCTTGCGGTGAATCAGGAAAGGATCGAAGGGAGACAGTATGCGCAGCGTTCGATCCGGCGGCTTCAAGGCGTCAACCTGATCGAGGTCAGAGGATCGAACCCAGTAGCTGGTTTTCGGCAAGCCTTCAATTGCCACCCGGTTCAGGCTCCCCTCCTCTTCCCGATCACGCAATACCGCGTCGATTCCTTCAGTGAGCTCCTTGCGCTGGTAGGCAAACTCATCTCTCGCCGCCAGGCCCCAGGCATCAAGCGCCCGGTCTACGTACCACGCAGCCTGCTCCTGCGCCGTTGGAATCCGGGTGTCGGTGCCTAGCGGCAGCACCCGTTCGGTCAAATCGAAGACCTTCTGGAAGCCCTGTCGAACGACCATCAGTTCTCCGGCCATGAACAGGTATTCAAGCGCCCGCTTGGCCGGCTTCCAGTCCCACCAGCCGGCGACCTTTTTGGCCGCTTCAAAATGCCGCGACATCAAGGGGCCTTCGGCACGAATCCGTTCCAGAACCCGGTCGGCCTCGGTCTTTTCTGCATGGAACCAGTCGTGGCCGTTGGCCTTGATCCTTTCCTTGCGCGGCAAGGTATAGCGGAAGTCGCGCCAGGGCAGGTACGCCGCCGCATGCGCCCAATACTCGAACACCGACGCCCGGTCCAGCCATTCGCTCCGATAACCGGGCAAGCGGGCGGAAAGGATGTGATGGTGCGCCCGTTCGACAACGCTGATCGTGTCAATCTGAACGTAACCGATCCGGTCAACCAGATCAGCCACCGCCGCCGATCCGCGCCCGCGTGGGCGATGAAACCCCGCCCCCGCCGAAAGGGCGAGGCGACGTGCCTGTACAGGAGTGAGGGTATTCATGGCGGGTTCCAAACGTTCATCGTACCGAATTGAACGAGTTGCTGTTGTGATGGACGACCTGCAAGGCATGCTCCGGGAAGCGCATTGATATTGCCCCTCAGAGCACCCCTTCGAAGATGCCCGTATTTATTGCCTTCCAGGTCAATTGTAATGTGTCATGAGTCATGAACTCGCGTCCTGCAAACCACGCGTTGCCCGTGTTACCAACTCGGCCGAAGCTTGGCGGCTGGGTGTTCAACCCAGCGATGGAACTGTCCGGCAACCAGCATGCTAAGGCCAAACGCAACGAACAAGCCGGCAACGGCACCGGGTGGTGTCGTCCAGCCCAGTCGTGTCCATAACGTGGCAACGAGCACAAGGACCGGGAAATGGACAAGGAAAAGGCTATAGGAAACTTTGCCGACCCAGGTAATCGCACGATTGCTTGGCCAGAGACGACCCCAGCCCATTCGCTCAGAACTGTACAGGAGGAAGCCTACGACGAGGGCACTCAACAAGCGCCAACGCCATTCGAACACCATGGCTCCGACAAACAGCAGTTGATATAGCCAGAATTCCCAACGAAAACCGCCGTCGCGCAGGCTTCGATGGATGACGACCCCCATGAAGAAATAAGGGAAGAAATACAGCCACCAGCTATCCTTGGTGTCGTTCAGACCGAAATAGAACAACGAGTAGAAAGCCAGCGGCCAGCCGAGCAGCCCAACGAGGTCGACTTTTCCCGCGCCGACGGTGTCGCGCAGCAACAGACAGAAGCCATAGACGAGACTGAGTTGAAAGTTGATGCAGACGAACCACAGGCCAGCCGACAATTGCTCATAACCGAGGATGTCCTGAAGAAAGAAAAGGTGAGCAAGGAGCTGTGGAAATGAGACCGCTTCGCCGAGGACAGAATCAGGCAACCAGCCGCGCGCCACGACGTAGCCGGAAATCGCCAGCGCTATGGCACCAAGATAAGGAATACCCAGCCGATAGTAGCGCTGAGTGATGAACGAACTCATGCGCCGCAGGCTCCAGTTCTGCCGGCTCATGCTGCGCGCCATGACGTAGCCCCCCACCACGAAGAACACCTGCGTTGCCCGGGCGTGTTGTTCCAACCAGTCAAGCGTACCGCCAATGAGCGGGGTGGCCCATTGCCGCAACGGCGGATAGAGCGCGAAGTGGTGCCACAGGATGAGAATTGATGCGACGGCTCGCAGAGCAATGACGAATTGCAGCCGCTGCCCCTCGTCGGTCGAGCGAGAGGCCGTGCGCTCGCCTGGCATGGCGATTGACAGAGGCAACTTCATGGTTTCCTTTCTATCAGACAAAGTGGGGGTAACTGTCGAGGGATTCGACTACCGTTGAACCGAGACGAGTTGTCAGCAGTGACAGTCGCGAAACGGACGCGTTGATCAGTACAAGCCCGGTCAAATCGGGCGGGTGTTAAACGGTGCTGTCCGCACTCCAGCGCTGGCCGGCAGCCCGATCAAGCATTGAGGCTTCGCTCGACACCTCACCAATCAAAGAACGTCGGCATACTACCAGCTTTTTCTTCCGGCTGTTCCTCGGTCCGTTTTCCGAAAACAGAGCGAGTAGAAGATTCAGGCCAGCTTATTGAAGGAGCGCACTCAGATTTCGAATAATCATCAGGTCAGCGTGGTCGCGTGGCCACCATGAGAAACCTTCACCCGACAACGCTCAGCGGACATGCCGATGCGCGCCAACGGGCGATCTGCAAAGGCATGCTCCGGGAGCCGCATGAATCCTTGCTGTCAGGGAATGCATGCGGAGATGCCCGTCTTTATTGCCTCGCAGGCCGATTCAACGCGACGATGCTCAAATCACCTTCGAATACCGCTTGCTCTCCCGATCCGCCCGCAAATGCTTGTCGAAAACCATCGAAATCGCGCGAACGAGCATTCGTCCGGGAGGCAGAACGACGATCCCTTGCGCCTCGATGCGCAACAGGCCGGCGTCGACCATTTCGCTCAGCGCCTCAAGTTCGGTCGCGAAATACGACCTGAATTCGATCCCGTGCGCTGCTTCAACCGAAGCAAACGACAGTTCGAAATGGCACATCAGCGACTGAATGATCGCCCGCCGCAGGATGTCGTCGACGTCCAGTTCGATGCCTTTGAAGACAGGCATCACCCCCTCATCAAGACCCTCGTAGTATTCGTCGAGTGTTTTGACGTTCTGGTAGTAGGCCGGCCCGACCTTGCTGATCGACGAGATGCCGAAGGACAGCATGTCGCAATCCGAGTGCGTCGAATAGCCCTGGAAGTTGCGGTGCAGGCGTTTTTCGCGCTGGGCGATGGCCAATTCGTCGTTCGGCTTGGCAAAGTGGTCCATGCCGATGAAAACGTAGCCGGCGTCGGTCAACTTGTTGATCGCCATCGAGAGAATCTGCAAACGCGCATCGGCGGTCGGCATGTCGGATTCGAGGATTCGCCGTTGTGGCTTGAACAAGGTCGGCAAGTGCGCATAGTTGTAGATCGACAGGCGGTCCGGGCTGGCCGCGATGACGCGATCCAGCGTGCGATTGAAGCCGGCCACCGACTGCTTCGGCAGACCGTAGATCAGGTCGATGCTGATCGACTTGAAGCCGTTGGCGCGCGCCGCGTCGATCACGGCAAAGGTTTCGGCCTCGCTCTGGATGCGGTTGATGGCTTGCTGTACGCCCTCATCGAAGTCCTGCACGCCAACGCTCATGCGGTTGAAGCCGAGTTCGCCGAGCAGTTCAACGGTGGCGCGGTCGACTTTGCGCGGATCAACCTCAATGGAATACTCGCCATCCTCGACCAGCCGGAAATGCTTGCGTGTCGCGGCCATCAACTGACGCATTTCATCGTGCGAAAGGAAGGTCGGCGTCCCGCCGCCCCAGTGCAACTGGCTGACCTCATTGTCGCCGTCCGCCAGCTGGCTGCTCTGCAGCGCCAGTTCCTTGGCCAGATAGCGCAAGTACTTGGCCGAACGACCGTGGTCCTTGGTGATGATCTTGTTGCAGGCGCAGTAGTAACAGATGGTGTTGCAGAACGGGATGTGAAAATACAGCGACAGGGACTGACCCGCCTCGCGATGGCCCAGCCAATGGCTGCAACGCTCGGCGTTGAAGTGACCAACAAAGCGATCGGCCGTCGGATAAGAGGTGTAGCGTGGGCCGTTGATGTCGAAACGGCGAATGATCTGGGGGTCAAAGACGAAGTTTGCGGCTTCGGAGGTCATGGTGTTGAAGCGTCCTTGTACGGGAGGTGGCGGCCAGTCTAAACCATTGTCGCGGCCACAGCCAACGCCAGCCCGGCCAGCGGACTGCGGTTCAGCGCTACGGCAACGATATAGGCAAAAGCGGCCACCGCCGCCGCAAAGAAGACCGCCCGCGTAGCCTTGGTCTTGCCCCGCTTGAGCGCCATCGTGCCGCACAGGATATAGACCAGCAGCCCGATCAGCTTGGCCGTCAGCCAGCTCTGGGCCAGGGGATACTGTGAGGACATCACGGCCAGCGAAATGGCGCTGCCGAGCAGCGTCGTATCGACCAGGTGCGGAACGATCCGCACCCAGCGCCGATTCAGGAGAGGCGAATCGAGCAGCATCCAAACGCCGCGCAGAAAAAACCCGATGCCGCTCAGCGTTACGCAGCTTACATGCAGGTGCCTGAGTACAAGGTAATCCATGATCTTAGGAAAAGCAGTTGTTCACCGCAAAGGCGCAAAGAACGCAAAGGTTCGCAAAGAAAATCCGGGCCGTGGCGTGCATGAAATACTTCGAGTGCGCTCACCTGGATGGCGAGTCAGTAAAATTATGCAATCCGTTGTTTCCTTTGCGTTCTTCGCGCCTTTGCGGTGAGGTTTTTAGGATGACTATTTCAGCAGTCCATTCGCTGATTCAATCTTGAACACGTGCTTTTTGTAGACCTGCGCGCCGAACAGGACGTTGTGCAGCAGCCAGCCGTTGGCCACGACCACCGCCAGCCCGGCCGGATAGACAAACACCGGCGGCCAGACGACCGCCAGCACTAGCAAAGCGCACGAAGCAAAATGGGCCCGCATCTGTCGGTTCATTGCCTGTTCGAGGATGATCTTCTTCATGTTCGGTGCCATCACCTTGCCTCGCCCGAGATTCTGCAGGTGGAGCCAGATCAGGAAGGGAACGATCTTGTAGAGCATGCCGATGATGACCGACATGAAGCCGCCAACAATCAGGAGAACACCGCAAAGAAGCGGCCAGCCTTGCCATTCCGCAAATTCAGGAACGACTTGCGCGGCAAGCCAGACGACGCACGCAGCGAGCATGGAAAGCATCGCCAGCCGCCAGTAATGCTGCGTCGCGTCGAAATGCGGGCGTTTTGTCTGGCGCTGGATGTTCAGCGTCATCACCGCGAAGAACGCCACGAGGGCGACCACGGCTACGGCAAGCAACGCCGGCAGCGGACTGATTCCACTGAACTCGGCCAGCGTCCACAGCGCCACAAGCAGGAGCGCTACGGTCGAAAACCAGCGGCCAAACCACTCAGGGAAGGCCGGCGTGAGCTGGAACATGGGAACGACGACATAAGCAACCGCAGCCAGCAAAACCGTCGCCCAGACCACGAAACCCCAGCCCAGATGAATATCGGCAAGCTGCATCAATGGCAGATCGAGCGACCAGCCCAGCGACCCCGTCATCAGTAGCCCAAGGCCGACCGTCACGCTCAGGCCGAAGAGCGCCAGACGCAAGCCACCGAGCGTCGGATTCGTTGCTGGAATGCCGTAGAGCGCCCGCGCGGCGGCCACGATGAAATAGCTCACGCCCGAGCCGAAGAACACCGCCGCCAGCTTGAAATGAAACGGTTCGAAGCTCAGAAACGCCGCCGTGAGAAACAGCGCGCCGAGCGTGATTGCGACATGAACAATGATCGACACGCGCAAGGGTCGAACGATATTGGCACCGAGCAGGACCGGCATGATCTGCATCGTCGCCCCAAGCATGATCTGAAGCATGAACCCGGCGGTAACCAGGTGAGTCATGGCCAGCACGGCGGGTGTCCAGCGTGAGGCAAAACTGTCCGGGCCGCTCCACACGAGCAATATCCCGGCAAGAATGCCGAAAAGCGGTGCGGTCAGGAAAAAACGAAAGGGCACGCCAAGCGGCGGCGACTGATCATGGGAAAGCAGTGCTTGCATGGAAATTTAACGGCCGATGGCCAAAAGTAAAACGGCTCAGGCCGGCTTGTGCCACATCAAAATTTCGAAACTGCCATCGGGCTTACGCTCGGTCTGCCAGGCGACCTGGTTGAGTTCCAGCGCCCGATAGAGCGGGAAAGGCTCGCGGCCAATGACGAGCAGCACCTTCTGCCCCGGTTCGATCAAGTCCAGCGCTTCCATGGTCTGCACAAACGGCTCCGGTGGCTCCAGGGTGCGCCCATCGATTATCCGATCTGCCTTGGCCGTGCTCATTACATGCTTCTCGTGGCACTGATCCCGCTTTTCAGTTGCAGCAGCAAAGACTCCAATTGGCTAGACAGGTGCTGATCACACATCGGATAGAGAATGTTTTCTTCCTTCATGTTGTGCTGTTGCGTCATGATCAGCAGGGTTTCGGCATAGCCGGAATAGTCGTCGGCATCCTTTGCCAGCAAAGCGCCTTCAGCAGACTCGATCAGTTCGCGTATCTGGGCGTGCTCGCTGCGCATGACCTGCGTCGGCCCCATGCTCATTCCCGTGCTCTTTTCAAATGCCGGGAACAGAATGCTTTCCTCGACCGCCAGATGCCGGAGCATGGCCTCACGAAAGCGGGGGAAGTCCACGCCGGCCATATCCCACGCGGCACTGGCAATGTCGTGTTCGACGGCGACAAAGTATTCATCACACTGCCGATGGTTTTCGGCCATGAAATCCCGGATGCTTTCCATGAAATTCTCCAATAATTTTTACCGGCGAATTCTCCGACAACTATGAATTCGGCGTATTGACCGAGATCAAAACGAACGAAATAACTCTCCCACGACGCAAAAAGGCCGCATGAAGCCACTGCGCGGTGCATCCCGTTGTCCTTTCGGCGGTTTGTGGACTATATTGGGAGTGTCCCTACAACGAAGGAGTCATCATGTTCAAACATATTCTTGTTCCCACTGATGGTTCTGAACTCTCCCAGGGCACGGTCCGTCGCGCGGTGTCATTCGCCAAGGACGCCGGTGCGCGCATCACTGCCTTCTACGCCAAACCGGAGTATCCAGTGACTTATTACGGTGAAGGGGCGTTGATAGACACGACGACGCCGGAACAGTTCGCTGAAATGTCAGAACAACAGGCGATTAAGATTCTCGGATTTGTTGACGAGCTTTGCCTGGAAGCCGGCGTACCTTGCGCCAAGATGACGCTGACCAGCGACATCCCCTACGAAGCCATCATCGAAGCCGCAACGCAGAGCGACTGCGACCTGATTTTCATGTCGTCGCATGGCCGACGCGGATTCAGTGCACTGCTGTTGGGCAGTGAAACCAACAAGGTGCTGACACACACGAAAATCCCGGTGCTGGTTTATCGCTGAGTCAGCTCACGGCTGGAAGGCTCATCAAATGGCGATCCACAGGCATGATGCCGTGGAAGCCAATTTTTACGCCAATCTACAGATAGTCAGGGACGGATTTCTTTCAGGAGCGAACCCGGATTGCCGGAATCACCTATTTTTCCCGGATCAACACGCGACCATTGCTGCTGCGCTCAATATCAACCTTGTCTCCCTCTTTGAGCACCTGCTTGAGCGCCTGCGTCGTCGTCACCATACGGCCACTACCGGTCCGCAATACATACAGTCGCTCCGCCGGGTTGTTCGCACTGCCGTTGGCAACCCCCGTCACGACAGCAGACTCAACAGGTCCGGATGCGACAGGCTTGAAAACGGCGCAGCCGGTGAGCAGCACGGAAAAAAGCAAGACAATGATCGACTTGAATGGCATGGGGCAGTTCCAGAAAAGTGAAGCGCTAAGGCTCTGCGCGAGATCAACCGGGTAGTTACACGCGACTTGTCACGTCGAGGCGGACAATCCCCCTCAACGCGACGGCGGTGGCGGTGGCGGTGGCGGGAAATAGTCCGGCGGCGGCGACGCAGGCGGCGCATAGGGTGGAGGTGGCGGCGGATAATTTCCGTTCGTTCCCTGCCCCTCGACGCGAGGCACCGTCAAACTCCGGGCAAACTCGGCCGAAACGGGAACCCGGTGCCCTTTGGCGTACATGCATTGAATGTAGGTTTGATCGTATTGGCGCTGGGAACCATAGCCTGAACTCCGGTTAGCCTCTGCACCAATAACGCTGCCAAACAACAGTCCGGCACCCGCACCGACCCCGGCGCCCTGACGTCCGCCGATGGCCGCGCCAGCGACGGCGCCAACGGCCGTTCCGACAACCGCACTGCGCACAGCCGGATCATCGGCCAGCCCGCCCACTTGGTGCGAGGCATATTGGCGACACTGCAATTCATCCCGGCGGAAATCGTTGTAATCCTTCCCGGTTCCGGGCAGAGCCATCAGGCTGGGGCCCGTCGGCACACTGGCGCACGCGCCGAGCAGCACCAGAACGGAAGAGGCAATCACTATGGAAAATCGTTTCATGTCGTAACTCAGTAGCAGTTCAACGCGGCGGTGGTTGCGGCAACACTCGTTGCCAACCGCTCGGGCATTCTTTTACATACGGATAATAGCCATTCGATGCATTGCAGAAATACCAGTAATTGGGTTCAGGCGCGGGTTGTGGCATCGACTGTTCGATGTAGACTGGTGGCGGTGCCCGCTCGATCACCACCGGAGGATAGTAGTAGGGTCCGGGGTAATACCAAGGCCCCCAGGCGGGGCCGATGAAAACATCAAACCGGGAATGACCATGCCCGCGATCAGCCCAGACATTACCGATACCTGCGCTTGCCAGCAGGAGCATCAACACCCCCAGTTTGGCCACCTTGTTGATACACATGCCAGTACTCCAGCGTCAGGGTTCGTCCTGCAAGAAAAGACCAATGAGTATATGAGTACTCGATCTGTCCGAGTTCAAGTATAGACGACCCGGACGGCCGCCGTGTCTCGCACGATTCTCAAGAAAATTGGCAAGCGGATACCGACGACGACGTTGTCTGAAGACCTCCCTGAAAACGCACTAATAACGGGCCTCTACAAACACAATGCCGTAGCCGCCAATGTTTATGCGGCTCTCCAGACAGACACCTTGCAGATCACCCATTGACGCCGGCTGCAGGCCGGTGTCAATGAACGTTGGTGACCCACAATTTTCCCAGGTCGTAGCCCACCGAAACCTTGTCGTAGGCCACGGCGCTCGCAATCGAGAAGCCCTTGCGATAGGTATCGCGCCGCACCGGTTGCATGGTCGGCGTACCGGCCGCCGTTGTCACGGCCGCTACGGCCAGCGAGTTGCTCTCCGGGTCAGCGCGAAAAACCACGGCAATCTCGTTGTTTTCGAGTTTGACGAAACTCCCCGGTGGATGAAGGCCGAGCATTTTGACCAGGGCAGCGACCAAGGGTCCGCACGCACCCTGCCCGTCGTCGACAAACAGCGCGCGCACGATCTGCGCCGGCACCAGAGGCCGTCGGTCGGCGCGTGCGTTGGCTCGCGCGCCCAGCACGTCGAAAAGACGAAGCAGTTGAGACTCTTCACCGGGTGCGGCCAGCTGCCGTGGATAACCGGCTCCCGCCGGTTTCTCGTGATGCTGGACAACGGCGTCAAGCCAGACGGGGTCCTTGACGCCGATCTGCTGCAAGGCGGCCAGCGAGGCGTCCGGATGAGCCTGTACCTGCGCTGTTTGCGCGGCAAGCAGCGGTGTTGCCTGACGCAGAAGGCGCGGCTGCAATTCAAACATGCCGAGATTCATCGTCAAGGCGGCGCACACGGTACTGGTGCGCCGCGTGTCCGTCCAGCCAAGGCGTCGCGCCAGCAACGCGCAGAACGTCGCCGTGTTGAGGCCGTGTGCAACGGCGTAGGATTCGTCATGATGATCAAGCAGACTGGCGGCAATCGCCGCCTCCGGATCGGTATCGGCAAAGGCCAGCAGATGTTCGGCAAATTCGACCAGCTGAGCCGGCGTGGCCGAACCATCAAGAACTCCCCGGAGCAGCCGGTTGAGGCTTATTTTCAGGGCGTTTCGAACGAGAAACGGGTCGAACTTCTTCTGCATCGGCGGCGGCGCCGATGCAGCAAACATCGGTTTGAAGAGCGCCTCAAACACGCCGATCTCGACATACATGCCGCGTGAGAGCAGCAGATCGATCTGTGTCTGGCTCTCGGGAACGTAGCCCTTGGAGAGCAGCAAATTACCCTCTCCGTCATAGACATTGCCGGGCAGCGGAACACCGATGTGCACATACGCCGTGCTAAGACGACAAGTCTCCATGAAGCTTCCCCCTGGTGATACGACTGACTCTACCCGCGAAGCTATCCGGCGGGGCTTACATTACCCGCCGGATCGGTGAACACGATCCGGTCTCCAACCATCGACAGGGTCCCGGCATCGTAGGTCTTGCGCAGATGCAGTATCTTTTTGCCGAACATCATGTCGACGGCCCCGCCCACACTCACGCCAATTTCGATCTTCGCTTCAGCGATCAGCGCCAGTTGTCGTTCGAGATCGTCGCGTTCCGGCAACAACTTGGCCCACGCCTGAAGTGATTGCTGCCATGAGCCTTTGGCTCGTTCCAGCATGCCGGTTTTGTCACCCTTCTTTTCAAGGTGCTTGACCAACTTTTCGAGGTTTTGCTCATCCTCCCGCCGCTTTTCGATGGTATGCAGCAAATCCTGGTACTGCGCTTCAAGTACCGGATTGACCCCGAGCAGAAGACTGGTCACTCCGCTAGTCGGCGCTCCGAGAATCGGCGTCCTGATCAGCATCATTGCACGCGCCGAGCCACCCGCCAGGCGTCCGCGCTGCAACGACTTCAGCCCAACGACGATCTGATTGTTGGCCTGCAAATCGCTTTGCAGGGCCGTGTCGTCAATGGCAATTGTCGTACCTGCGGATATTTTGGCGCTTTCGACAAAGCGCGCAGCAACCGAACCACCTGCCGTCACGTGTGCCTTGGCGATGATGCCGCCACTGACACGAACGTCGCCGCTGGCGGTGAGTTCGGCACCATCAACCACGCCAGCCACCACGATATCGCCCGTCGCATGCACCTTCATTCCCGGCAAGACCTCACCTTCGATATTCACCGTACCATCGAAGGTAATGTTGCCGGTCGCCATGTTGACGTCACGCACATGCAGAACCTGCTCAATCGTTACCCCGTTACCACAATGAACCGGTTGTCCATTGAAGACAGCACGCAACAGGTTTTTGTCAGCGGGGTCGATATAGGCACCGATCAGTTTATCGTTGAAGGTTTCCTCGTGACCAGGTTTGGGTTCGAGGACGCCGCCGCGAACGTTCCGCCCAGCCGTTCCCGTCGTCGGTGGAATACGTCGCATCAGGGGCTGTTCGGCCGTCACCGTTGGAATCGCGCCCAACTCCCGAAAATCGATCAGCCCGTGTTCATCGGCTTGCGGTGCCCGATCACGTACGTCGGCGATCAGCAGTTCGAAGCGGGCATTCTCGCCATGCTCGGAAGCACTACCCACTGCCACCAGAAAGCGTCCGGCTTCGGTCGCCTCACACGCGGCGCTCACCAGCGTCTGGTCAATGCCGAACGTCACCCCGGCTTCGCCGAGCGCCAGGTAGATATCGTCGGGGAGCGTTGCCTTGCCACCGCATGCCGGAACAACGTTAGCCCACACCTGCATGGCATCAGGCGCAATTTCGAGAGTAATGCTGGCGTCGGAGCATTCGCCGATCTGGATTTCAAAGTCCGATTTCCCGGCACCGTACTGCCCGATCAAGGCGACCAGGGATTCCTCCACGAGTCGCCATTTTCCATAGCCAGCTTCAGCCACCAGCGCACGCAGCGTTTCGAGATCAAGCGATGGTCGTTCTTCCGACGGGCAAAGGGCCGCCACAAGGCGCGTATCGTTTACTGAAAGGATCAAGCCCGGGTATCCGATCATCACCAGCCTCCTCGCCATTCAGGCGCGAATTCAATCGACACAGCCAAACGGCACGGCCTGACGACAGGCCATGCCAAAGGTAGAACTTTAGCGATCATGAAACAAGCTCTTCAATCTGCCCGGCATGCATGCGGAAGCGCCGCCCGCAGCGAGCGGCGATCTCTTCATCATGAGTGACCAGGATCAGCGTCGTTGCACTTTCGGCATTGATGGCAAACATAAGTTCGATAACCTGGTGGCCGGTCGCGGCGTCAAGATTGCCCGTCGGTTCATCGGCCAGAACCAGCTTGGGTTTCGGGGCGAAGGCCCGGGCCAAGGCGACACGCTGTTGCTCGCCGCCGGAAAGATGTTTCGGGTAATGGCGCAGACGGTGCGACAGACCGACACGATCCAGCCAGAACTCGGCTTCGGCGCGCGCATTGGCCGTACCCGCCAATTCCAGCGGCAGCATCACGTTCTCGATGGCGCTGAGCGATGGCAGCAGTTGAAACGACTGAAAGACAAAGCCGAGCAAGCGGCCGCGCAACACGGCACGCGCATCCTCGTCAAGATGTCCGAGTTGTTCGCCGGCCAGCGTCACCGAACCGCTGCTCGGCAGATCAAGACCGGCCAGCAAGCCGAGCAGGGTCGATTTGCCGGAACCGGAGGCACCGACGATGGCGACTGTTTCGCCCGCCGCGACGACAAACGAATTCTCGTGCAGAATGGTCAACGGCTCGCCGCCGTTATCAACGCGTTTGGTCAGTCTGCTGACTTCAACCACCTTTGAGGTTTTCGAACTCATGTTTCGCTTTCCATCACTACGTTGCCTGTTGCTTGTCGGACTGACTCTGCTCGCGCCAGCGGCTCAGGCCGCCAAAAATATCCTGGTCTTCGGCGATTCGCTCTCGGCTGGCTACGGCATCCGGCAGGACGCCGCCTGGCCGTCCCTGCTGGCAAAACGCCTGCAGGAGAAGTCGCTTGATTATAACGTTGTCAACGCCAGTATTTCGGGAGAAACCACGAGCGGCGGACGTAGCCGGCTTGATGCGGCGCTGGCCAAACACGCTCCAAGCATCGTGATCATTGCACTCGGAGCCAACGATGGGCTGCGCGGCCTGCCCATCGCAACGATGCGCGACAATCTGACGGCCATGACCGACAGCGCGCAAAAGAGCAAAGCCAGGGTGCTGATCGTCGGCCAGCGCCTGCCGCCGAACTACGGCGCCTACGCCGTGCAGTTCCATGAGACCTTCATCGACGTGGCCAAGGCGAAAAAGTCGGCACTCGTCGATTTCCTGCTCGACGGCGTCGCCACGCAACCCCAGCTTTTCCAGGCCGACAATCTGCACCCGACCGCCGAGGCACAACCCCGCCTGCTCGACAATGTCTGGCGAGGGCTTGGGCCACTGTTAAAATAGACGGCATGGCCCATGGCGTCGCAAGCATCAGACAAATAGAAGACTATCGCCTCTTTGACGAAGTCATCGATACCCGTTCACCCGCTGAGTTTGCCGAAGATCACATCCCCGGTTCGCTTAATTGCCCGGTGCTCGACAACGAGCAGCGCATTGAGGTTGGCACGCTGTACAAGCAGCACTCGCCCTTCGAAGCCAAGAAAATTGGTGCCGCCTACGTCGCCGAGAATATTGCCCATCACCTGCGTACCAGCTTTCGCGACCGGCCAAAAAACTGGCGTCCGCTCGTCGTTTGCTGGCGTGGCGGGCAGCGCAGCGGGGCAATGACGCTGATTCTTCGCCGGGTGGGCTGGGATGCCCAGCAACTGGAAGGCGGTTACAAGTATTACCGCAAGTTGGTCGTCGACACGCTGACCGAACTGCCGCGCCAGCTGAACTTCAAGATTATCTGCGGCGCGACCGGCAGCGGTAAAAGCCGCGTCCTGCAAGCACTGGCCGCGCAGGGCGAACAGGTTCTCGACCTTGAGGAACTGGCCTGCCACAAGGGGTCGGTTCTTGGCGTCCTGCCGGATTCCGAGCAGCCCTCGCAGAAAATGTTCGAGACCAATCTGCTCATGGCAATGCTGGGTTTTGACCCGGAGCGCCCGGTGTATGCCGAGGCTGAAAGCCGCAAGATCGGCCACATCCATCTGCCGACCGAGTTGCTCGACGCCCTGCGTGCAGGGGACTGCATCAACATCGAAGCGACGTTTGAGGCGCGTGTCGACTTCCTGCTGCGCGACTACGACTACTTCCTGAGCGCCCCGGACTGGCTCAATTCTCGCTTGGCCGTCCTGAGCAACCTGCAAAGCCGCGAAACCATCGACCGCTGGCAGGGCTATGCACGAAGCAGCGCGTGGCGGCCACTGGTTTGCGAACTGCTCGAACAACATTACGACCCGCTCTATCGGCGCTCGCAGAATCACAACTTCAGCGGCCTTGGACAACCGCAGACGTTCTCAACCGAAGACCTGACTCCGGCCAGTATCGATACGCTGGCCCTTCAGGTGATCAAAAACGCCGCACTGCAATAGAACTCCATAAACACATCGGGCATTTTGTGCTAGCGTACCGTAGCGCAGAAAACAATCGCTTTTACATTGACTTAAAGGTGAACTCCGATGCTCGAACAACACTATCTCACCAGTCTATTTGAACCTAAATCGGTTGCTGTCATTGGTGCCTCCGAGCGCGAGAACTCGGTTGGCAGTGTACTGTTCAAGAACATTCTCGAGTCGGGTTATAAGGGGCGACTTTATGCGATCAATCCGAAGCACGAGACCGTTCAGGGCGAAACATCCTACAAGTCGATTGAAGAGATCGGTGCGCGTGTAGAACTGGCCGTCATCGCGACCAAAGCCAAGACAGTCCCTGAGATTGTCGAACAGTGCGGGCGCAGCGGCATCAAGAACATCATCATCATCACCGCCGGATTCGCCGAAGCGGGCCATTCGGGCTCAGCGCTTGAGCGCAAGACAATGGAAATCGCCCGCAGCTACGGCATCCGCGTCCTCGGCCCGAACTGCCTTGGAATCATCCGTCCTGAACTCGGGCTCAATGCCACGTTCGCCCGCGTCAACGCCGCCGTCGGCAATCTGGCGCTGGTTTCCCAGTCCGGAGCAATGTGTTCCGCCGTTCTGGACTGGGCCGCCGCCAATCGCGTCGGATTCTCCAGTGTCATTTCCCTCGGCAGCACCGCCGATCTGGATTTCGGCGAGATCCTTGACTATCTCGTCTACGATAATCGTACGCACTACATTCTGCTTTATATCGAAGGCATCCGGAACGCGCGCCGCTTCATGAGTGCGTTGCGCTCGGCCGCGCGCATCAAGCCGATCATTCTGCTCAAGGCCGGTCGTCACGCGGCCGGATCGGCGGCCGTCAAAGTCCATTCGGGCATGATCGCCGGATCGGACACCGTGTTTGACGCCGCTGTCCGCCGTGCCGGCGTGGCGCGCGTAAAGAATGTCGGCCAGTTGTTTTATGCCTCGAAGGCGCTCGCGTCAAAGTTTCGCCCGCAGGGCAAACGACTGGCCATCATCACCAATGGCGGCGGGCCGGGTGCCATGGCTGCCGACCGCGCCGGTGATATGGAGATCACGCTGGCCGAGCTCGCGCCCGACACGATCAAGGCGCTCAACGCGAAAATGCCGCCTACCTGGTCACGCAGCAATCCGATTGATATCGTCGGCGACGCCACGCCGGAGCGCTATCGCGATGCAATCCTGGCCGTGGCGCAGGACGAGGGAATCGACGGCATACTGGTCATGCTCACGCCGCAGGCAATGACGCAACCCCTGGCCGTTGCCCAAGAAGTCATCGAAGTCAGCAAGCAGACGACCAAGCCGATTCTTGCCTGCTGGATGGGTGAAGAGCAGGTCATCGAGGGACGTACGGCGCTCGAAAACGCTGGCATACCCGCCTTCCGCATGCCGGAA
>JBBQAT010000084.1:0-18075 GCA_038316625.1 Burkholderiales bacterium | reverse complement strand
GATGCCAACGCCAGCATCAGCACAATGCTGGCGAGCATTGAAAGAAGTACCGAATTGATTGCGGCGGGTGCTTTCATTGGGCTTCAGGTGTTTCGGTGAGCGTTGAGGGGATAACTATACCTGACACGTTAACGTCGTTCGTGGCCTCATTCAATCCGTAGAAACCGCTGATTCTTTCTGAAACATGGATAATCCGGCTTCTGACGCTACGCGGTTCAGCCGGGTGTTTTCCCGCTCCCTACCTGAACTATTGACGGTCGTTATCAGGAAACCCACCCATTCCAATGCAACTCGAACCTGCCCGCTTGACCTCTAACGCCCAGGGAACGCCCGTTTCGGAGATCTACGGCGATATCTACCACTCGGCGGCCGGTGGGCATGATCAGGCGCGACACGTCTTTCTGGCCGGTAATGGCCTTCCTGGGCGATGGCGGGGGCGGGAGCGTTTCGTCATCCTGGAAACAGGCTTTGGCCTCGGCCTCAATTTTCTTGCGACCTGGCGAGCGTGGCGCGACGATCCGCAGCGCTGCCGGGAACTGCATTTTGTTTCGCTTGAAAAGCACCCGTTTCCTGTTGCAGACCTGGTGCGCGCTCATGCCGAGTGGCCCGAGTTCGAGCGGTTGTCTGAAGACCTTTGTCGGTATTGGCCGACTCTGGAGAGGGGCGAGCACCGGCTTGAACTTGAGGGTGGTCGACTGGTTCTCCGGCTCGTTTTTGGCGATGCGAGTGAAGAATTGCCCAGTCTGGATGCTTCGGTGGACGCCTACTACCTGGATGGCTTTTCGCCAGCCAAAAACCCCGACCTATGGTCGCCTGAACTTTGTCACTCGCTGGCGCGTCTTGCTGTTCCCGGAGCAACGCTCGCCACCTGGTCGGTTGCCGGGAGCGTGCGTCGAGCGTTGATCGCTGCCCAGTTCACGGTGAAGAAGCGCCCTGGCTTCGCCGGCAAGCGGCAAATGCTGGTCGGACACTATTGCCCGGCTGATACGACTCAATTCCACCGAACCGCCGTGGCCGGATAAAATGACGCGTTTTCTCTCAGGGAAGTGCCATGCCGACCGGAATCATTGAATCGCTCGATCACGAAGCGCGCGGAATTACGCGGCTCGATGGCAAGACGATTTTTGTCGAAGGTGCCTTGCCGGGTGAACGCGTCGAGTTTGTCAGCCATCGCAGGAAACCGACCTATGAAGTGGCGCGCGTGGAACGCATCCTGAAGGCATCGCCGGATCGCGTAACGCCGAAGTGTCCACATTTCGGCGTGTGTGGTGGCTGCAGCATGCAGCATCTGGACTCGGCGGCGCAGGTCGCCGCCAAGCAGCGTGTTCTCGAATCCAATCTTTGGCACCTCGGGCGGATCAAGGCTGAGCAGCTTTATGCGCCGATTTACGGCGCGGCCTGGGGATATCGGCTGCGGGCACGTTTGTCGGTCCAAATGGTGCCCAAAAAAGGTGGTGCACTAGTCGGGTTTCATGAGCGCAAGAGCAGCTTCGTCGCCGATTTGCGCGAATGCCCGAATCTGGCACCACACGTATCTGCCTTGCTGGTGCCGCTACGCGATCTGGTCGCGGCCTTGTCGATCAACCGGGCGCTGCCGCAGATCGAGGTGGCGGTCGGTGAGCACATGACGGCGCTGGTGTTGCGCATCATGGAACGGCTCACGGGGGCCGACGAAGCCTTGCTGCGCGCCTTTGCCGACCGCTACGGTGTGGTGTTCTACCTGCAGCCGCAGGGGCCGGCCAGTGCCTACCGGTTTTATCCCCTGGACGGGCCGAAGCTGTCGTATCGATTGCCCGATTTCGACATCGAACATTTCTTCTCGCCGACCGAATTCACGCAGGTCAATTTTGCAATCAACCGCGTTCTCGTGCGTCGTGCGCTGGCGCTTCTCCATCCACAAGCGGGGGAGAGGATTGCCGACATGTTCTGTGGGCTGGGTAACTTCACGCTGCCGATGGCGCGTTCTGGTGCCCAGGTCGTTGGCATCGAAGGCAGTGCCGGACTGGTGCGTCGCGCTGCCGAGAATGCGGCTGCCAATGGGCTGAAAAAGCAGGTGGTCTATGGGGTTGCCAACCTGTTTGAGGCCACGCCGAAAACACTGAGCACGCTCGGCCACTTTGACAAAATGTTGATTGATCCGCCGCGTGAAGGCGCGGTGGAACTCGTGAATTCAATTAGTGCTGATGGTCCGCGCCGTATTGTCTATGTGTCGTGCAATCCGGCCACGCTGGCGCGCGATGCGGCAATCCTGGTCAAGCAGAAGGGCTATCGCTTGCGTGGTGCCGGGGTGATCAATATGTTCCCCAATACCTCGCATGTGGAATCAATCGCGCTGTTTGAAAAAACCTGAGTACCCTTGAGTTTCACGCGTACGGGTATTTCCTGTGGTCGCGCTTAATGGTCAGGCCAATAGCGGTCAGGCCACTTGACATCGACGGTGTAAGACGTATTCTCTCGTTTGTATTTGGATTTCGATCATTCCGTCCGGTAGAGCATTTGTCTCGGGGTGATCTTTCGTGGTTGCGCGCTGATTGAGTCGTATCATGAGCCGCGCTCTGATCAATACAACAAGAGGGGAAACACGATGAAAAAACTTGCATTCGCGATGATGGTTGCGTTTGGGTCGACCTGCACTCTGGCGGCCGTTGAACTCAAGCTGGGACACTTCGCTTCGGATACGCATCCTTGCGGCATCGCTGCCGTGCAGTTCAAGGCTAATGTAGAAAAACGCACCAACGGCGAAGTCAAGATCGCGTTGTTTGGCAACAACGTACTTGGTTCGCCCCCTGAAGTTCTCGAACAGGTGATGCTGGGTGCGGTGGATATGAGCTTGTCCGGGCAGGACCAACTCGCCAAGCATCTGCCTTTCTACGACGTAATCAGCACGCCGTTCGCGTTCAAGGATTACGCCATGGCCGACAAGATTATCGATGGCGACTTCAAAGCCTGGGCTGAACCCGAGTTGATGAAGAAGAATCTCGTGCATCTGTCCGACTGGGAATGGGGCTTCCGTCAACTGACTAATTCCAAGAAGCCGGTCGTCACGCCGGCCGATCTGAAAGGCATGAAGATCCGCACCCCGCCGGCGTTTGCCTATCAGGCCTTTGTTGAAGCCGCTGGCGGCAATGCGGTGACCATCGCCTTCTCCGAGCTGGTGATGGCGATGAAGCAGGGTGTGGTCGACGGTCAGGAAAACCCGGTTGGCACGATTTACGACCTGAAGCTGTACGAAACGCAGAAATACATGTCGATCCTGAATTACACCTACAGTTCGATGGTGCACATCGTCAACAAGAAGAGCTGGGACAAGCTGACGCCGGATCAGCAGAAGATCCTTGCCGAAGAATCGGCCATCGCGGCCAAGTCGGCGCGCAAACTGTTGCGTGATAACGAGGCGGTTCAACTCAAGGATCTTGAGACGACCAAGGGCATCGTAGTGGCGCGTCCTGACCTCGGGCCATGGAAAGCCGCAATGGGTCCGGCCTGGGACAAGGTGAAAACCCGTGTAGGTCCGGATAATTTCAAGCGCTTCATGGATATGGTGGAGAAGAACGGCAAGTAAGAATGCGGTGAGCCAAAGGCGGGGCGTCCTGGTGCTGTCCCGCCTTTTTCACATCCACGTTTCGCTGTTTCATTTCTGTACTTGACCGTCGCAAAGGCTTCTACATGCTGACTCTTGCAATCTTCACCCTGCTGCTTTTGCTGCTGATGATCGACGTGCCGATCGCCGTCGCCATCGGCCTGACGGCGGTTGTTTTTTTCGTCGCCCAGGGGCAGGTAAGTTTTCTCGCGATGCTGCCGCAGCGCATGTATTCCGGGACCACGGGCTTTACGCTGCTGGCCATTCCCTTCTTCATCCTCGCTGGCAATCTGATGAATACGGGTGGGACGACGCAACGCCTGTTCCGTTTCGCCCGCGCGCTGGTCGGCCATGTGCCGGGCGGGCTCGGACAGGTCAGCGTAGTTTCTTCAATGATCTTTTCCGGCATGTCTGGATCGGCGGTTGCTGATGCGGCCGGGCTTGGGCAGGTCCAGCACCGAGCGATGGTCGATGCTGGTTACAAGCCGACGATTTCCGCCGCCATCGTGGCGGGCGCGTCGACTATTGGCCCGGTGATTCCGCCGTCGATTCCTTTCGTGCTTTATGGCGCGATCACCTCGGTGTCGGTCAGCCGCCTGTTCCTCGCCGGCGCTGTTCCAGGCGTCGTCATGGGAATTGCCATGATGATCGCCATCTGGCTGATGGCCGGTCCGCGCGGCCTGCCAAAAGATCCGCGTGCCAACTTGCGTGAAATCATCGACAGCACCCACGCGGCCTTCCTGCCGCTGATGGCGCCGGTCATCATCATCGGCGGCATTACCACCGGTTACTTCACGCCGACGGAAGCGTCCGTGATCGCCACCCTGTATGCAGCAGCTCTCGGCTTTCTGTACAAGGATCTCAAGTTCAGTGATCTGCCGGCGATCCTGTTTGCTTCGCTCAAGCAGACCTGCGGGCTGATGTTCATCATCGCTACGGCCAATTTCTTCGGCTGGTTCACCATTTTCGAACGCATCCCGGACGCCCTGATCATGCAACTGACCTCAATGGGGGCTTCGTCGACGGCCTTCATGTGGATCGTCATCGCCATCATCCTGGTGCTCGGTTGCTTCCTCGACGGCAACGCGATTTTCCTTATTACCCTGCCGATTTTCATGAAGATCTGCCCGTTGTTCGGCATCGACATGGTTAACTTTGGCGTAGTCATGACGCTGCTGATCATGATCGGCAACCTGACGCCGCCGGTCGGCATGTGCCTCTTTGCCGTGGAGAGCTTTGCCAAGGTTGGGATTTGGAGACTCGCGGCGGAATCACTGCCCTATCTGATCGCCATTTTGGCGGTCACCATCCTGTGCGCCTTTGTGCCGCAAATCGCGCTCTGGTTGCCCAATTACGTGATGGGAGCGGCAAATTGATCACCACGAGACCGAAAAAACGGGGGGAAAAATAATGAAACAAACGCTTTTTTACGCGATGAACCGTTTCGACAAGGGGCTTATGCTGGCGCTGGAATGGATTTGTATCGTTCTGTTTGCCGCCATCACAATCATTCTGACACTCAACATCGTGGTGCGTTTTTTTCCGGTCATGTCGATGCACTGGTTCGATGAAATTCTGGAACTTCTGTATGGGGCCCTGGTGTTTTACGGGGCGGCGGCGGTTTGGGTCAAGCACGGGCATTTCAGCGTCGGCGACTGGATTTCAAAATACCTGAAAAGTGTGCAGGCCCGTTTCGCCTATCGATTCCTGGTTGAATTGCTTTCCTTGATCTTCATCGCGATCTTCTTCTGGTATGCGCTGGAATTGATGCTCAAAACCGAAGAGCACACCACGGCCTTCGCCATGTCGAAGAAATGGCTCTACGCCTGCATGCCGATCACCGGCGGCATCATGGTTTTATACAGCATCAAGAACATGTACTTCGAGCTGGCAAAGATCGTCCGTCCCGGACGGTTCGCCGATCAGGGGCAGGAGAATTTGAACCATTGAGTAGCAGGGCCGCCGGAACGCCCGTCAAGTGGCGGTCTGCAAAGCATTCTCTTTGGGGGCCTTTGTTCATGCGAGCCTCGGAGCATAGGTTCTGAAGGCGGCCTATTCACGCGCTCTCCGTGGGACTGGCAAGCAGGTCTTTACGAAAACTTGAAATGTTTTCATCGCGATGCCATTGCAGGCTTGAGAAGAAGTGGATAGGTGTAACGGCTTGGCAGTGGATGAGGTGTTTAGTTTTGGGGAGTACCACCCGCATACGACGAAGGTGGAAGTGGTGGAGAGTGAAAATGGGTGAGCGGTCTGCAAGGCAATCAATACGGGCATCTTCAGAAGGCATGCTCTGGACGCCAATAGCGATGCGGCTCACAGGGCATGCTGCCATGAGGTGGCTGAATGACAGCTGTCTTGGCGTAGAGCGGCTTTGTGAACCGAATCTTGATTCCGAACAGGAGCAATGAATATGGCATTAAGGGGAGAGTCAATGCGAAGCTGACCCCTTTCGCCGTGGCTTGTTCTGCGCGCCATGATTCAGTTTCGTAGGGTTTGCAAACTGCAAAGTTTGCGAACGCGGAAACGGCGCGGATTGGCAAAGCCGCGTGCGCAAAGAAAAGATTTTGCGCACCCTACCCGGCTTTATGGGTGCGCTACAGCGTTTTGGTTTGCCCACCGTCAGCATCAATGATCGCCCCTTGGACAAATGTGGCCCGGGTTGATGCCAGAAAAGCAACAATCTCTGCTATTTCTTCAGGCCTACCAAAGCGCGAAATGCCCAGTTTGTCAGCCATCGCGTCGGCCGCTTCGTTCTGTGAAATCTGGTTGTCTACAGCAAAGTTCCTGATTCGGGTTTGCAAGCGATCCGTCGCAATCGATCCGGGATTGATCGCGTTCACCCTTACCCCATCCCTGACCCCACGGTCTGCCAACACTTTGGTCAGATTCATCAGGGCCGCATTGACGGTACCACCAATGGCGAATTCGGCACTTCCTGTCCTGCCTCCAACACCGATGATGTTGATGATGCTTCCGTTGGAAGTGCACAAATACGGCCACGCTGTTCGAGAAGAACGGACAGCACAATAGAATTTCAATGCGAAGCCATCCTGCCAGTCGTTCTCCGTCAATGACAGGAAATCGCCCCGTTTTGTCGCTCCCGCGTTGTTTACCAGCAGGTCCAGACGACCGAATTTCGCTATTGCCCGCTCAACAAGCCTTTGCGGAGCACTTTCCTCGCGAAGGTCTACGTAGACAGGTTCAACCTCGCTTGTACATGAACGGGCGACCTCATCAAGCAATTCCCTTGTTCGGGCGGCTATGACCAGCTTCATTCCATCTTCGGAGAGTCGACATGCAATTGCTCGACCGATGCCCCGACTAGCGCCGGTAACAATTGCCACTTTGTCCTTCAAGCCTGATTCCATAGCAATTCCTTTCTATTTGAGTTAACTGCTGAAATAGCCTACGACGTTACTTTGATTGGAGGAGGATTTGAAGTTTTCCATCCAATACTACCGGAATGCGATCCTATCCAGACTGTCCAGTAACTAAAGCAGTAACTAAAAACAACTAAAGAGTAACTAAAGGAGTAACTAAAGGGGTCAGCTTCGCATTCTTTTTGGAACAGCCAAGCCATGTCGCCCACGCATTAAATTAGCCGGACTTCCGCAGCACGTTGTTCAGCGCGGAATCAATCGAGAACCTTGTTTCTTTGCCGAGGAGGATTATCACTTTTACCTTCACTGGCTGGAAAAAGCGTCTGCCGATTGGCGCTGCCACGTCCACGCCTATGCCCTCATGACCAACCACGTCCATCTGCTGGTCACACCCGAAACCGAACTGGCATTGCCAAACTCATGCAAGCCATCGGGCGACGCTACGTGCACTACATCAACCGCAGCTATCGTCGCACCGGCAGCTTGTGGGAAGGGCGCTATAAATCCAGCGTGGTTCAGGCCGAGAGCTATCTCCTCACCTGCATGCGTTACATCGAACTCAACCCCGTTCGCGCCGTGATGGTGCAGGACCCCGGCCAATACCGCTGGAGCAGTTACCGGCATAACGGATTGGGCCAAGCCGATTCACGCATTACTCCGCACCCGGTCTTTCTGGCCCTTGATCGGGATGTCGCCGAAAGGCAAACCGCTTACCGTGCCCTGTTTCGCAGCGAACTGGATGAAGAAGCGCTGGCCGACATTCGGCTGGCTCTGTCACAGGGGCAGCCGCTGGGTCAAGGCCGTTTCGGTGAGCAGATTTGCGCCGCCGTTGGGGTGAGACGCGCGCAGAAGAAACCAGGACGACCCGCAGGCAAGGCAGAACCGATTAACCGTGAATCGCAAAGCGATTTTGGATTCTGAGCAAAGGAAAATGAATATTACGCTAATGATGAAAAAGCGAATGCGAAGCTGCCTCCTTTAGTTGGACGACCAGCAACGGTTTGACTACCTTGAATCCCATCTCGCTGCAGCGGCGTGAGCGCTTTCCGAAGGCGTTCCGCTGCTTGTCTATCTCGTGTGGTTGATACTCGACCATTTCGAATGGGGACACGGCTATTCGCGGCGCTTCGGCATTGTTCACGTGGATTACGCCACACAGCGCCGAACCCCGAAGAAAAGTGCGCTCTGGTATCGCGACGCCATTGCGGGCTGGAGAATAAATGGATAAGGGCTGCAGCCCAATAAACACGGCTATCTACAGGATGATGCACTGAAGAAGCAATATCCACGCGGTTCTCCGGCGTGCCTATCCGAAGATCGCCTGTCCATCGGCTTTCCCGTGATGATGCCGGTTACCGCCAGAGCGGGTGCTGGAGCCGGGCTTCACTTGCGCAAGCCCGGCCTGATCCGTTCTACTTTTTGCCGGACGCCTTGTCCGTCGAGAACTTGTAGACAATCTTGCCGCTGTACCATTCGCCCGGCTTCAGTTCGGTGGTCGGGAAGCCGGAATGGTTGGGGGAGTCCGGGAAGCGTGAAGGTTCAAGGCAGAATGCGCTGCGGAACGGATAAACGATTGATTCCTTGCCCAGATCGCGCGGAATCTTGCCCTCGAGGAAATTGCCGGAATAGACCTGGATGCCGGGTTCGTCAGACCAGACTTCCATGACCCGGCCGGACTTCGGGTCCATGATGCGGGCGTTGAAAACGACTTCATTCGGCTTCTTCATGCTCAGCACGAAGTGATTGTCGTATCCGTTGCCGGCCTTGAGCAGGTCGTAGTCGGCCTTGATGTCCTTGCTCAGCGCTTTCGGCTGACGGAAGTCCATCGGGGAGTTGCTGACATCGCGCATGCCGCCACTCGGCACCAGACCCGGCGTCACTTCCAGAACCGTGTCGGATGGTACGGTCAGGACGTGGTCTTCAATCGAGGAGCCCAGATCGCCCGACAGGTTGAAGAAGGTGTGGCCGGTGAAGTTGGCGACCGTTTTCTTGTTGGTGGCCACGGCATCGTAGCTGAGTACGAATTCGTTGTTGTCGGTCACGCTGTAGACCACGCGTACGGGCAGATCGCCCGGGAAGCCTTCTTCGCCGTCCTTGAACAGGATGCTCATCTGCACGGCGCTGTCGGATAGCTGTCTGGCGTCGAACACCACGAAGCGCGAGCCCTTTTTGCCGCCGTGCAATGTGTTCTGACGCGGCGCGGCTGGCGGGGTGGATAGGTCGTTAATCGCCAGTTTGTATTCAACACCGTCGAGCGTGAAGGCACCATTGGCAATCCGGTTGGCGTAACGGCCGATGAACGCGCCCATCGACCCCTGGCCGGCCATCACCTGATCGATGGTTTCATAGCCCTGGGCGACGTCACCCAGCTTGCCGTTGCGATCAGGAACCAGAATCTGTTCAACGCGTGCGCCGAAGTTGGTGATCTTGACGACCATGCCGTTCTTGTTCTTGATGGTGTAGAGGTTGACCGGCTTCCCGTCGACTTCCTTCTGGAAGTCGACCGCACGAAGATCGCTAAAGGCGGGTTGGGTCGATGCGGCGAATGCAATCGGGGAAAACATCAGACTGCTGACGGCGCAAAGGCCCAATACTGCAGTTGTCTTTATCATACGTATCTCTCCTGAGGATATTGTGGGTGTCCGGAATGTGACCCTGTCTGGCCTGACAACCTGACCAAATGATTATAGGAGTGAATTTGAGAGATATGCAAATGATTGCGACAGTAGATTCTGAATCCGTATGCAAGGTAATGATTATTATTAATATATTTGTATAAATAAAATGGAACTGTAATCCGTTTTTTGATATTTCCATCTTTCGACTGACATTTTGATGCTAATCGTGAGGTGCAATGCACGAGGTTTTTTCAGCGCCAGCGTGATCGTCCTTGTTTGCCCCCCTCGGTTATAATGTTCACCGACTTGGCGCGGCATGGTTTTCAGGCGGTAAACCCAAGGGCATCGCGGGTCAATCCAAGGTTCCGGCCACACTCTGAAGCTGGCAGCTTGCCGGCTTTTTGTTTCTTTTTCCCCGCTTTTATGGGTTGATATGCGAATTCTGCTCAGTAACGATGACGGTTATTTTTCGCCCGGGATTGAATGCTTGGCCCGGGTCCTCGCGCAGGTGGCCGAGATTACCGTGGTGGCACCCGAACGCGACCGCAGCGGTGCCAGTAATTCCCTCACGCTGGATCGTCCGTTGTCCCTGAGGCGCTCAGGTAATGGCTTCTACCATGTGAATGGAACGCCCACCGATTGCGTGCATCTGGCCGTGACCGGCATGCTTGACGAACTACCGGACATGGTCGTTTCCGGGATCAATCTCGGTGCCAACATGGGCGATGACACCATCTATTCAGGCACCGTTGCGGCCGCGACCGAAGGTTTTCTGCTCGGTGTTCCGTCGATTGCCGTCTCCCTTTGCAGCAAGGCCGGCGTGCATTTCGAGACCGCCGCGCAAGTGGTGCTGGAACTGGTACAGACGATTCAGCGCCAGGACGTTCGCGAGCCGCTGCTGCTCAACGTCAACGTGCCGGACGTGCCGTACGCGGAGTTGCGCGGCACGGTCGTCACGCGGCTGGGCAAGCGCCACAAGGCTGAGGCCGTGGTGCCGACCGTGACGCCGCGCAAGGAGACGGTCTACTGGGTCGGTGCCGCCGGAGAAGCTCAGGATGCCGGGGAGGGTACTGATTTTTACGCGGTAAGCCACAACCAGGTCTCAATTACGCCGCTGCAGATTGATTTGACGCACAACGCGCAGATGCCCCTGATTCGCAGCTGGCTGGCAAAATGACACGCGTCGCTGCCGGTGTTGGCATGACTTCGCAGCGCACGCGCAGGCGCATGATTGATCGCCTGCGTGAAGAGGGGATTCGCGACGAGCGCGTTCTGGCGGCCATTGCCGCCGTGCCGCGCCACCTGTTTGTCGAAGAGGCACTGGCGTCGCGGGCCTATGAGGATTCGGCGCTGCCGCTGGGTTTTTCGCAAACGATCTCGCAACCCTTCATCGTGGCAAGAATGATCGAGGTGCTGCGCGAAGGGCGTGAGCTGGGCAAGACGCTGGAGATCGGCGCGGGCTGCGGCTACCAGGCGGCGGTCTTGGCGCAACTGACCAGCGAGGTCTATGCCGTCGAACGGATCGAGCCGCTGCTGGCCAAGGCCAAGCTGAATTTGCGCGCAATCCAGCAGTTCAAGGTGCGCCTGAAGTATGCTGATGGAAATCTTGGCCTGCCCGAGGCCGCGCCTTTTGACACGATCATCGTTGCGGCGGCCGCTTCGTCGGTGCCACGGGCACTTTTGCAGCAACTCGCGCTTGGTGGCAAAATGCTGTTGCCTTTGGGAACCGGCGATCAGTTCCTCCTGCTGGTTGAACGTCGAGCCGAAGGCTACGTCGAAACCCGTCTGGATAGTGTCCGTTTTGTTCCGTTACTTTCAGGACTTGAATGAAGAATAATCGAGTTTTCGCGAAGCCGGGCCTGGCTTTTGTCCTTAGCGCCCTGCTGTTTCTGGCCGGTTGTGCCAGCAATTCACCTGCACCGGTCATCGAACGTGGTGGCCAGCCGACGTTCACACCAGCTCCTGTTGTTCCGAAGGATACCTATACGGTCAAGGCTGGCGATACGGTGCGCAGCATTGCGCGCGAATTCAACATGGATTTTCGCGAACTGATCGCGATGAACGCTATTGAAAGCCCGGATCGCATTACGCCCGGCAGAGTGCTGAAGATCAAGCTGCCGGCTGACCAGTCATCGTCGGTGGCGTCCACCGCGCCGGTGACCTCCGGTGTCGTCGTCGCCCGGCCGATTGGCAACGATCCGGTCGTCGAGAAACGACCACTGAGTGCCAACTCAGATACCCTGAAGCGCGAGCCGAAGGCAGGTAAGGAACCGTATTCGGATCAGGCACTGGCTCTGGCGCAGAACCCGAGTCAGCCGAAGCCGGCGGTGATGCCGGCTCCTGCGCCTGCGGCGGACGTCAAGCCCGAACCCAAGCCGGCCGATGCGGCTCCGGCGGGTGAAGATCTCGGCTGGATCTGGCCGGCCGGTGGCAAGGTGATTACGCAATTCAGCGAGGGTGGCAACAAGGGTGTCGATATCGCCGGCAAGATGGGTGATCAGGTCGTTGCCGTCGGTGACGGGCGCGTGACTAACGCCAACAATGCCTTGCGAGGATACGGCTACCTGATCGTGATCAAGCACAGTGGGAACTTCATTACGGTTTATGCGCACAACAGCAAGTTGTTGGTCAAGGATGGACAAACGGTGACCAAGGGGCAGAAGATTGCCGAGATGGGCAATACCGATGCCGATCAGATCAAGCTGCACTTTGAGGTCCGGCAGCAGGGCAAGCCGGTCGATCCCCTCCAATACTTGCCGAAGCGCTGATCATGTCTGGTGCGCCTGATTCCGATTCCGATTCCGATTCCGGTTTCGCCGAAGATGAACTACCCGGAGAGGGCGCTTCAGACGAGGTATTCCTGGCGGAAGCCGATGAAGAAACAGTTCACGCGACGCCGGAAGTTGAGCTGCTAAATGACGTAACCCAGCACTATCTCAACGAGATCGGTGCCAAGCCCTTATTTACGCCGGCCGAAGAGTACGACTGGGCGTGCCGCGCCAAGGCCGGTGAGTTTGCCGCCCGGCAGAAGATGATCGAGCACAACCTGCGGCTCGTGGTAAACATCGCCAAGCACTACCTCAATCGTGGCATCCCGCTGCTGGATCTGATCGAAGAGGGCAATCTCGGTCTGATCCACGCAATCGAAAAGTTCGATCCTGAGCGTGGCTTCCGTTTCTCGACTTATGCGACCTGGTGGATTCGCCAGAGCATTGAGCGCGCGATCATGAACCAGTCGCGCACTATCCGTTTGCCAGTGCATGTGGTCAAGGAGATCAATCTCATCCTGCGCGCCTTCCGGCATCTGGAAACGGCCAATGGGCGGGAAACGCGTATTGAACAGATCGCCCACTTGATTGATCGGTCGGTTGAGGATGTGCGCCGGTCGCTGGCGCTTAACGAACACATCGCCTCGCTCGACGCGCCGCTCGAAATCGACCCCAATCACACGATTGCCGATGCCATTACCGATGATCAGGCCATCGATCCGGAAACTTTGCTTCAGTCGAACGAAATCGGAAATCTGGTCAATCTATGGGTCGATCAGTTGCCGGATAAACAACGCTGCGTGCTTGAACGTCGTTACGGCCTTGGCGGAGGTGAAATCAGCACGCTGGAAGAGGTTGCGGCCGACCTCAACCTGACGCGCGAACGCGTTCGCCAGATCCAGATTGAAGCGCTTGATCAACTTCGCCGCGTCATCAAACGCGGCGGCGTGGCGCGGGATAGCTTGATTTGAGGCGGGTGTCGCGTCGGCCGTATGCGACGTTCCCGCGATGGCAGCAGGAAAAATTCGCCTGCCGTTGAATCTTTTGCCAGCAGATGGTCCAAGCAGGTCGATTCTTGACAGAAAACACATGAAGGATGTTCGAAATGGGTACTAAAGTTGCGATATTCGATTCGTCGTTGCGGGACGGGGCACAGGCCGAAGGAATCTCGTTTTCCGTCGAAGATAAGTTGAAGATCCTCACCTTGCTCGACGAGCATGGCGTCGACTACATTGAGGCTGGCAATCCTGGTTCCAATCCGAAAGATCTCGAGTTTTTCGCCCGGGCCAGCGCCATCGCACTAAAGCATTCAAAACTCGCCGCATTTGGCAGCACGCGCCGTCGCGACATCAAGGTCGAGAACGACGATAACGTTCAATCGCTGCTGTTGGCTGATACGCCGGTCATCGTCATCTTCGGCAAGAGCTGGGACTTTCACGTTACGGAAATCATCCGCACCACGCTCGAAGAAAACCTGAGCATGATTCGCGACACCCTGGCCTTCTTCAAGTCCAAGGGCAAGGAAGTCGTCTACGACGCCGAGCATTTCTTTGATGGCTACAAGAACAACCCGGATTACGCCGTCAAATCCTTGCAGGCCGCCGTCGATGGCGGTGCAGACTGTCTGGTTCTGTGCGATACCAACGGCGGCAGCTTTCCGTCCGAAGTAGCGGAAATTGTCAAGGCGATGATTGCCCAGTTTGACGTGCCGATCGGTATCCATGCCCACAACGACAGCGGCATGGCCGTGGCCAACAGCGTGGCGGCCGTGGAGAACGGTGCCCGGCATGTCCAGGGCACCTACATTGGATTTGGCGAGCGCTGCGGCAATGCCAACCTCTCGACCATCATCGCCAATCTCGGCATCAAGCGCGATTACGAATGCCTGCCCTCTGGCGAATACAAACACATCACGCGGACGGCACGTCATATCGCGGCTATCTCCAATGTCGCCATCAACGAGCGCGACCCCTTCATCGGCAATTGTGCCTTCGCCCACAAGGGCGGCATGCACATCGACGGCGTGAACAAAGCCTCCAGTTCGTTTGAACACATCAACCCCGAACTGGTCGGTGGTCAGCGTCGCTTCCTGATGAGCGAAGTGTCCGGTCGGCGCATGATCCTCGACAAGATCTGGGAAGTCGATGCCAGCATCACCAAGGACGACGCGGTAACCGACAGCATCATGAAGCGCTTGAAAGAAATGGAGCACGAAGGCTACCAGTTCGAAGGCGCGGAAAGCACCTTCGAACTAGTCATTCGCAAGCAGCTCGGCAAGTACCGCCCGTTCTTCGAACTGGAGCACTTCAAGATCATTGGCGAACAGCCGACGAATGGCGAGTTTGGTTCCTCGGCGATCATCAAGGTGAAAGTGGATGGCAAGTCCGAGATCACCGCCGCTGAGGGCGACGGCCCGGTTAATGCGCTCGATAGCGCGCTGCGCAAGGTTCTCGACCGCTTCTACCCGGAACTGTCCAACGTTCATCTGACGGACTACAAGGTGCGCGTCATCAACGGCCGCGACGCAACCGCCGCCAAGGTGCGCGTGCTGCTGCAGTCGACCGACGGCGATTCGGTATGGACAACCGTCGGCGTTTCAACCGACATCATCGAAGCAAGCTGGATCGCGCTGGTCGATTCGATTGAGTACAAGTTGCTGAAGCTGGAAGAAGCCAACGTAGTGGCGGAAATGGCTTAGGGTTTGGATTCGAGTCGGGCCAAGCAGTTGCGGGGGCATGTGAAGCCGTGAGCTTGCGAGGTTTTGGCCATCGCCGACGTCGCACCTGTTACAACCTCAACAACTCATCGAGCAACTCGTACGCGCGCAGCGTTGCCTCTTGATGGTCACGCAGTTTGTCGGTCGCTCCCATCACTCGGAATTCCCAGTGCTCGGCGTATTCGATTTTACAGCCAAAGGAGAGCTGTATCAGCGACGCGAACTTGTCGTCATGGTTCAGGTTCGTGTCGGCGAACCATCCCAGCCCGAGGTTGGCATAGTGTGTCGGATCGCCTCGCCGCTTGGAATCCAGTGGGAAAAGATCCAGCGGATTCCGCGCGAATCGGCAGCCCTTTGAACGGCTACCGGCTCGCTGGTGAAGGTCCGTGTATAGATCCAGTGCGTCGGAACGATGTGCCGAGAATTTCGCTACGAGCCAGAGGTATGCATCCTTCCCGCTACCGAACTCGCGTGTCTCATCAAGAAAGCGCGCGGTCGTTGGCGTAGCGCCACCACCGCGTTTGGTTGCCGTCGAGAATTTGGCGTTGAGTACCTCGGATGCGATTGCAGCGCACTCGATTTCTCCCTTGTCGAGCGCATGCCGCCTCATTGTTTCAATGTCCGCCCGGGTCCGGCGCGGATCGCAAACGATGGATTCGAATCGAGCCATGTCCATGGCTACGACCTACCTAGCTCATCTAGGAGGTTATCCGTCTCAACAGGTTCTGACCGGCTATCGTCGGCCAGCCGCCACTCGCGATCTGCTGGCCTTTTAATCCAAAGGTCGCGCCAGGCATTGCGGCTACCATCTGCAACCGTATTGGCCATTGCTGCCGGCGAGATCGGTTTGTCCTTAAATATGATGTCGTCGCCTTCGACCTTTGCGTACGAATAAGCTCCCTTGTACTGCATTCTGACCTCAGTGCCCTCAGGCAGGAATAGGGTCTTCCATTGGTAGCCGCGCGCGGAACTGACAGCCAATAGCTCCGGCTTCCAGCTTGCGTTGTCCATCCAGTAATCAATGGCTTTCGAGACCGCGTCGACTGGGTCACTCGGGTCGCCCTTGCTTCTCAGAAATTCTACTAATTCAACGAACTGGTTTGTCGGAATCGGAATGGAAAGCTGCGATTTCATTCGTTTTTATCCTTAATTGTGCTTGAGTGATCTCAATTTAGATCGATCAATCCGGAATGTCAAGAGAGTTAAAGAATAAACAAGAAGTAAAAAGAACGAAAAGCAGTGGTCTGAGACCTTCCCGGTGGAAGACTTCCAGCAGCGTACGCAACATTAGCCGTCACGCGAGCCGGGAACCAGGCCACGAATCGTTAGCGGTTCCCTCGGGAGTAACCACCGTTTATTACCTTGGTTTCAGTCAACGGCGAATGGCTGAAATGGCCGAACTCAGAGCTGCAATATCACTGAAATTTGCATGCCGAATCAATGATTTTTTGCAATACTCAGTCAATCCACTATCCACCGGAAAATCTGGATTCCCAATAATGTTGTGTCGGGGTTAAAGCGCCTTTCGTCCGCAGAAACCGACCGTATCGGTTAGTGTTTTCCAGGTCAGTTGTGCGATTCCTCTGTCTTTGCAACTACATGTGGTGCCTCAGAATTCGTTCATGCCGTTGATTTTTGATCACCGTAATGCTGTGGGAGTATGATTCGGCGGTTAATCATCAATGTCAGCAAAAGGGAGTGATATGAAAGAAGCGATAAACAAAGTTCAACCGGATGCCATGACGCACGATTTCGTGCTGACCGATACAGCGCAGGGTGTCGAAATTGCCAACTGGCAACTCAGCAACGAGATGCTCGGCATCGAAACGCCGTTCAGGATTACCAAGACCACGCTGCACGGCGGTCGGCAGGAAGGCAGCACGCTGATCACCATCGATACCGGCAATCTTCAACTGGTGGTCATTCCGACCCGTGGCATGGGGCTGTTGAAGGCGCAGTCCGACGATGTTGCACTGAGCTGGAATTCGCCGGTGGACGAAGTGGTCAATCCGGCCTTCATCAACCTTGCAGAACGCGGCGGTCTTGGCTGGCTCGACGGTTTCAACGAAATGCTGGCGCGTTGCGGTTTTGAATGGAGCGGCCATCCAAGCACTGAAAATGGTCGCCTGTTGACACTGCACGGGCGCGTCCAGAACATCCCGGCGTCGCGTGTCGTGGTCAGCATCGAAGGCGCAGCACCGCACCGCATCACGGTCAAGGGGCTGATCAAGGAAAAAACCTTCAAGTTCAGCAATCTGGAAGCCTGGGCTGGCGTGAGCGTGACGCCGGGCGAGCGCGCGTTCCACGTGCACGACGAGCTGCGCAACCTGTCGGATTACGAGCGCGACTACCAGATCATCTACCACTCGAACTTTGGCAGTCCGCTGCTTGATGGCGGTTCGCGCTTCCAGGCTGCCGCGCAGGAAGTCTCGCCGTTCAACGATTACGCCAAACCGGGCTTGGCGAGTTGGCAGACTTATCTGCCGGTTACGCCGGGTTTTGACGAGATGGTGTTCAACATCAAGCCGTACGCCGATGCGGAAGGGAACTCGCTGGCCATGCTTTCCAACCAGGCCGGTAGCCGCGGTGTGTCGCTTGGTTTCAATGTTCAGCAACTGCCCGCGCTTACCCTGTGGAAGAACACCGACAGCGCCGCCGATGGCTACGTCACAGGTATCGAACCGGGTACTTGCTACCCGTATCCGCGCCAGATCGAACGCGAACAGGGACGCATTAGCAAGATCGGCTCAGGCGAAATCAAGACCTTTGACGTCGAGTTCCGCATCCTCGGTTCGGCCAGCGATGTGCAGCAGGCCGAAGCCGAAATCGCCCGGATTCAGGCCGGACGTCCGACTGAACTGGTCGAAACGCCGCTGGGTCAGGAATAAGCGTGTTGCGATGAAAAGGCCGCGAGCAGGAACGCGGTCTTTTTTGTTACTGTCTTGAAACGGTCGTCAATAGGCGATCTACAGCAGGTACGCCGCAAGAAGTGCATGGATATTGGCTTCCATGG
>JBBQAT010000083.1:0-18247 GCA_038316625.1 Burkholderiales bacterium | reverse complement strand
TGGTGAACCTTTGTGTCTTGGTGTCTTGGTGGTTCAAGCTGTTTTAACATGCAATCCACATTCCTTCGATTCAGGATTCTCCCACCACCAGCGGCCGGAGCGGACATCCTCGCCCGGCGTGATGGCGCGCGTGCAGGGCGCACAGCCAATGCTCGGGTAGAACTTGTCGTGCAGGGCGTTGTACGGCACCTTGTTCAGCTTGATATACGCCCACACGTCCTTTTCGGTCCAATCGGCCAGCGGGTTGAATTTTTCCAGCCCATTGCCTTCGTCGAAGACTTGAACCGGCAGGCCGTCACGCGTGGCTGACTGCTGGGCGCGCATGCCGGTGATCCAGGCTTTTTTGCCAGCCAATGCCCGTTGCAGTGGTTCGACCTTGCGCGCGTGGCAGCAGCCTTTGCGCAGATCGACTGACTCGTAAAAGGCGTTGATGCCATTTTCACGTGTGTAGGTTTCAACCAACTCGTGGCGCGGGTAGTACAACTTGAGCGCCACTCCGTAATGCTGTTTGACTTCGGCGATCAGGTCGTAGGTTTCCAGCGGCAGGCGGCCGGTATCGAGCGAAAAGATTTCGATATCCAGGTCCTCGCCGACGATCAGGTTGGTCAGCACCATGTCTTCGGCGCCGAGGCTGTTGGCGAACACGGCGGGAGAATTGTCGTGGGCAATCTTCTCCAGCAGGGCGATGGCCTGCGTGGTTTTTTCAGCGACCGAGGCCAGTAGTTTTTCGTCGTTGAGATCAACGTTCTTGATGCTCATGGCGATATCCTCAAGCCGCGCGACGGCGGAACAAGGGCTGCGGCTGATCGACCGCCGCCTGGTAGGTTTCGCTGAAAGTGCGCAGACCGGCCAGCGCCGCCTCAATGTTCTTGTCTTCACGCACGGCGTAGGCATCGATGCCGCAGCGTTTCATGAAGAACAACTGATCCTGCAACACATCGCCGATGGCGCGGATCTCGCCGCGATGGCCGTAGCGTTCGCGCAGCAGGCGGGCGCTGGAATAACCGCGCCCGTCGGCGAATTTCGGAAAGTTGATGCCGATGATGGCGAAGTGCCCGAGATCGCCGGCGAGGGCTTCCGGGCCTTCGCTGCTGTCGAGCCAGACGCCGATGGGCTGCTTGGCGGCGATGATTTCGTCCTTGCGCGCCAGCCAGACGGTGAGCGGCAGCAGGGTAGCAGCGCTAGGCAGAGTAAGCGTTTCGGGCGTTTGCCCTTCGGCCAGTTTGAGAATCTGCCAGGCGTCGTCGACGATCTGCTCGTTCTTGATGATTTTAGACATTGGCTGCTTCCTCCTCTTTACCAGCGGTTGTTTTCGCTGGCTTGCGCTTGTCGCGCCCTCGATAAGCGCGTTCCTTGAATGGCTCGACGCCGATCCGGGCGAACGTGTCGATAAAGCGCTCGCTCGGCGTGCGCTGCTCGATGTAAACGTTGATCAGCGCCTCGATGATCTGCGGCACTTCTTCGGCATAGAACGAAGGTCCGATGACCTTGCCGATCGTCGTCGCGTTTCCCTGCTGGCCACCGACGGTGATCTGGTACCACTCCTCGCCGTTCTTGTCGACGCCGAGAATGCCAATGTTGGCGACGTGGTGGTGACCGCAGGAATTCATGCAACCGGAGATGTTCACCGAGATGTCGCCGATGTCGTAGAGATAGTCGAGATCATCGAACTTCAGGTTGATAGCATCGGCAATCGGCACCGAGCGGGCGTTGGCCAGTGAACACAGATCGCCGCCGGGACAGCAGATCATGTCGGTCAGCAGGCCGATGTTGGCGGTCGCCAGGCCGTTCGTGCGAGCGGCTTTCCAGAGTTCGTACAGATCCTGCTTGCGCACATCGGACAGCACCACATTTTGTTCGTGGGTGACACGCAGTTCGCCAAAGCTGTAACGGTCGGCGAGATCGGCGACGGCTTCCATCTGCACGTCGGTAATGTCGCCAGGCGCCAGGCCAGGGGCCTTGAGCGAGAGCGTCAGCGCGGTATAGCCGGGCACCTTGTGTGCGTGCAACGAGCGTTTGGCCCAGGCGGCGAACGCCTTGTCGCCGCCGATGGCGGCATTGAAACCGGCGTCGTCAGCGGCCAGCGACTCGTAGGGCGGCGGTGCGAAATGGGCGGCGATGCGGTTGAATTCATCGTCGGTCAGCGTCGTCGGGCCGTCCTTGACGAAGGACCATTCTTCCTCGACTTGCCGGGCGAATTCCTCAACGCCAAGCGCATTGACCAGAATCTTGATGCGCGCCTTGTACAGGTTGTCGCGGCGGCCGTAGCGGTTATACACGCGCAACAGGGCGTCGAGATAGGAGAGCAGGTGTTTGCGCGGCAGGAATTCGCGCACCACTTTACCGATCACCGGGGTCCGGCCGAGACCGCCACCGGCGAAAACGCGAGCGCCGATTTCACCGGCCTCGTTTTTCACGATTTCCAGCCCGACGTCGTGTGCGCGGATCACGGCGCGATCCTCGGCGGCCGAATTGACGGCGATCTTGAACTTGCGCGGCAGGAAGGCGAATTCCGGGTGGAAGGTTGACCACTGACGCAGCACTTCGCACCACGGGCGCGGATCGGTCAGTTCGTCCGGCGCGATGCCGGCGAACGGGTCGGTGGTGATGTTGCGGATGCAGTTGCCGGACGTCTGCACGGCGTGCATTTCCACGGTTGCCAGTTCGCCGAGAATTTCCGGCGTTTCCTCGAATTTCGGCCAGTTGAGCTGCATGTTCTGGCGCGTGGTGAAGTGGCCGATACTGCGGTCGTAGCGGCGCGAGATTTCAGCTAGTTTGCGCAGCTGTGTAGCGGCGAGTTGGCCGTAGGGAATGGCGATGCGCAGCATCGGGCCGTGACGCTGGATGTAGAGGCCGTTCTGCAGGCGCAGTGGGCGCAGTTCGTCATCGGAAAGCGTGCCGGCCAGGTTGCGTTCGATCTGGCCGCGATACTGCGCGACGCGTTCGTTGATGATCTGTTGATCAATACTGTCGTAGTGATACATGGGGTATTCCTTTAAACCTTACAGCGTAATCAGCTTGCCACCGACCAGCACCAGCATGGTGGCCAGCAGGGGGCGCAAAAATCGTTCCGGTACTTTCGCCGAGGCGTGGCTACCAAGCCAGATTCCTGGCAGGGAGCCGATCAGAAGACTGCCGAGCAGCGACCAATCGACGCTGCCGATGGCCCAGTGGCCTAGTCCGGCAATCAGCGTCAGGGGGACGGCATGAGCGAGGTCGCTGCCGACGATACGGATGGCCGGCAACTTGGGGTAAAGGAAGAAAAGTGCCGCAACTCCCAATGCACCCGCACCAACCGAAGAAATCGTGACAAGTATACCGAGCAAAACACCAATTAAGACGGTAATCGGGGCTTGAAGTTTCGTATGTGCGGAGTCATCTGCATGGCTGAGCGCATAACGTTGCAATTTTTGGCGAAAGACGATGGCACCCGCCGTAAGCACAAGCGCAACACCGAGCGAGACCGAAATGATGTGGGTGATCTCAGGGCTTTGCTTCGGCAGGAAGGACAGCGCCCAGATGGTCAGGATCGAGGCCGGGATGCTGCCGCTGGCCAGCAGGCCCGTAATGCGCCAGTCGACGTGGCCCTTTTTTGCATGAACGGTGGTGCCACCGGCTTTGGTTATGGCGGCGTAGAGCAGATCCGTGCCGACTGCGGTGGCGGGATGGATGCCAAAGAGCAGCACGAGCAGCGGAGTCATGAGCGAGCCACCACCGACGCCGGTAAGGCCGACGATGGCGCCAACGACAAAGCCTGAGAGGGTATAGAGCCAATCCATGAAGCACCGCCGTAAAATGAGTGATCGGATGTTAGCAGCGCAATATTTGATTTAAAAAGAATATTAAGTTAGATTGCTATAACTATTTGTTATTAATAATTCAAATGAAACTCCAGCAGTTGCGTTATCTCGTTGAAGTCGCCCGTTGTGGCCTCAATGTTTCGGAAGCCGCCGAGGTGCTCTACACCTCGCAACCGGGTGTGTCCAAGCAGATCAAGCTGCTTGAGGACGAACTCGGGGTGATCGTCTTTGAGCGTAGCGGCAAGCGTTTGACGGCGATCACTGAACCGGGCAAACGTGTGCTCGAAATCGCCGAACGCATCCTGCGCGAAGCAGACAACATCAAGCGCGTTGGCGATGAATACGCCGGTGGCGATTCGGGTAGCCTGGTCATTGCCACGACCCACACACAGGCGCGCTACGCTCTGCCAGCGGTGGTCAAGCAGTTCATCGAACGTCATCCGAAGGTTCGACTGTCCATGCATCAGGGCAGCCCGACGCAGATCGCCGAATGGACGATCAAGGGCGAGGCGGATATCGCTATTGCCACGGAAGCGCTCGACCAGTATCCGCAACTTGTGATGCTACCTTGCTACCAATGGGGGCATTGCGTCGTCGCGCCGGACGGACATCCGATCCTCTCCGAGAAGTCGATTTCTCTGGCGACGCTGGCGCGTTGGCCGCTGATCACTTATGACCCGGCCTTTGCCGGCCGTTCCCGCATCACCAAGGCTTTCGAGCGTGCACAACTGGAGCCCAACATCGTTCTTGCCGCCATTGACGCCGACGTGATCAAGACTTACGTGAGTCTGGGCCTGGGGCTCGGAATCATTGCCAGAATGGCTTACGATCCCGCTCGTGACACCGGCTTGCAGGCCATTGACGTTGCCCATCTTTTCGGCTCGAATACGACGCGTATCGGCTTGCGGAAGGGAACCTACATCCGCCAGTATGAATACGACTTTATTCAGCTGTTTGCCTCACAACTTTCAAAGAAGGCTGTCGACATGGCGATGGCTGGCCCAGGAGCCGATGATGAATATCAACTTTAATCCGTCAAAGCAACCGAAGGGCGTTCTCGCCCAAGTGCTGACGCTAATTGCTAGCGCTGTCCTGCTGGTCGCTGCCTTGGCATTTTCGGCTGTCTTTCTGGCCGTGATCGCTGTTGCCGGGCTGATCCTTTGGATTTACTTTTGGTGGAAAACGCGTGCGATTCGCGCACACCTTCGCCAGCAGATGGAGCAGCAGGCAAGCGGGCAGGAGCCTGGATTCAAGCCTCCGGCGGCGGAGTCCGCTTCAGGCGACATCATCGAAGGCGAAGCGGTCCGTGTCGTCGAAGAACGAAACCGGCTCACCGAGTAGAAGCCGGCGCACCGGCTAAAGCCGGTGGTCAGTGAATCATTTGTCCTTGGCCAGATAGTTGCCTCGGCCAAAGGCCAGCGAGGCCGCTTCGTACCAGGCAATGGCTTCGCGCAGGACGTACTTGTCGTCCAGTGGTTGATCAGTGCGCCGTGCGCCGGCGTACTGATTGGCGGTGATCTGCGTTTTGCGTTTCGGGTATAGCATGACCAAACGGCCATCTCTCAAGTAGCCCAGCGACTGGTAATTCGCCACGAAGGCACGCTCTTCGCCCGGCTTCTGGCGAAAGATGTCTTGACCGAAGAATTTGCTGTCGTAGCTGAAATTGAGCTGCCCGAGCAGGGTCGGGGTGATATCGATCTGCGACATCAGTCGATCGATCCGTGCGGGCTTGATGTGGGCCGGCGAGTAAAAGAGCACAGGGATCTGGTATTTTTCGATCGGCAGGTCACCGGTACCGCGTGCGCTGGCACCATGGTCGGCCGAGATGACGAAAAGTGTGTCCTTGAACCAGGGCTTTTTTCGGGCTTCGTCGATGAAATGCCCGATGGCCCAGTCCGTATACTTAACTGCACCCTCCCGGCCGGTGCCTGAGGGAATATCGATGCGGTCTTCAGGGTAGGTGTAGGGACGGTGATTGCTGGTTGTCATGACGTGTGCGAATACCGGTTTCTTGCCGCCAGATTTGGCCAACGATGCGTCGATGTCGGCGATGACCAGTTCAAACAAGTCTTCGTCGGCGACGCCCCAGATGTTCTCGTAGTGGATTTTTTCCTTCGGTATCGACATGCGGTCGACAACTCGGTAACTGTTGCCGGAAAAAAAGGCTTCCATGTTGTCAAAATAACCATAGCCGCCGTAGATGTAGGCCGCGTCGTAGCCCTTGTTGGTAAGGATGTCACCCAGCGAGAACAGCTGGGCGTTGTTTGGACGCTTGACGATTGATTGTCCCGGGGTCGGGGGAATCGCCAGAGTAAGCGCTTCGAGGCCACGCACAGTGCGGTTGCCGGTCGCGTAGACTTTGCCGAAGCTTAAGCTCTCTTTCGCCAGTTGATCAATTCTTGGAGTCAGACCGCGTGGATCACCCCAGGCACCGATGAATTCAGCACCGAGACTTTCGGTGCTGATCAATACAATATTCAAGCGTTTTTCGGTGCCTTTGGCGTGAACAGTGTATTGCCTGTCCTCGATGTTCGATGTGCGCCAACCGTCCGACGTCTGCGTTTGCTTCTCGCGCACGAGCGAAAACGCTTCCTTGTCGGGCAGGGACGCATAAAGGCGCATGTAGTCCATCTCATTATTGCGTGCAGCCGAGGCGAATTCGTAGAGTCCGTTGCCGGCCAGCTCGTTTAACGGGTCAGTCGAAAAACGGTTCTTGTCGGTCGATGAAACGCCGTAGAACAGGATGACGGGCAGCGCAATGGCTAACAGAATCCCGCTCAGACGCTCGATCCATCCCAGCGGTAAGGCCGTTGAGACCCACGAACGGCGGATCAATGGCACCGATATGAGCAGAGATAGAACGGCCAACGCGATCAGGATCTTTCCAACAGGGTAACTCTGCCAGATATTGCCAATGACCTCGGTGGTATAAATCAGATAGTCGACGGCAATGAAGTTGAAACGACCGCCAAATTCATCCCAGAATATCCATTCGGCAACCGCCGTAAAGAGCAGCAGGAAGATCGAAACGGGTATTCCGATACCGATCAGGAGTCTTGGAAGGCGCCAGCGTGCAGCCCGATTCGGCAATAACGCCAGAAATAGCATCAGCGGCGCAAGCACAAAAGGCGTGGTGATCACGTCATAAGCACTACCGATCAGGAACGACAATGCCAGCTCGTTCCACCGTCCTGTAACATCCGGCCGCATGGCAAGAATCACGCGGGTCAGGAAGGAAACAGAGCAAAGCGCCAGTGCCAGGTAGGCGGCAACGGCGTAGCGGTGACGGGGAATCCGGACAAAGCTCATGAGCGCTTCCTGAAAAAAAAGGGTAGGGGATGCTACTTGAAATATTTCCACAGCAATGTAGAAATAGTGTAACGGGTGAGTTGTTGGTATGCGACCACAACCCTCACTATCCGTTCGCTACTACCCGATTACGTCCGCCTTCCTTCGCCTGGTACAGCGCTGCGTCCGCCGCCTGGATCAGCGCCAGACTGTCCGTTTCCGTTCCGGTAGAAATAGCAGCGCCGACGCTCAAGGTAACCGGAATGCGCTGGCCTTCCCATTTAAAAACACTTTTTTCGATCAGGGCGCGGATGCGTTCACCGATCTGCAGGGCGACGCGCTGATTGGCGTTAGTCAGAATCGCTGCGAATTCTTCGCCACCGTAGCGGAAAATCATGTCTTCAGCACGTGACGTGCGCTTCAGAATCTCGGCCAGTTGGCGTAATACCGCGTCTCCTGCCGCGTGTCCATAGCCGTCGTTGATTCGCTTGAAGTGGTCGATGTCGAGCATCAAACACGCCAGTGGTGCGCTGTTGGCCTGGGCGAAAACCCACTCCGACGCCAGGAAATCAAGCCCGTTGCGGCGATTGGGAAGCTGCGTCAGGGTGTCCGTCAGCGCGTCTTGCAGGAGCCGTTTCTGTGCTACTGCAAACTCGTCGGTCGAACGCATGATGCCGAGTCGATCACGATGGATTTCTTCTTTCAGTACCAGCATGCGAGCGGCGGTGTTGAGGTGAACACGCAGGGTTTGCGCATTCAGTGGCTTGATCAACACGTCGTCTGCTCCAGCATCGACGATCTCAAGAACCCGGTTTTCGTTTTCCGGCGAGGCCAGGATCAACGCATAGCTTTCTTTGCCCGCCGGCGATTGGCGCAGGCTGCGGCAAAAATCGGCGGCTTCCATGGCTGGCATCGAGATGTCCGCGATAATGATTTGAGCCGGTCGGCGCAGGGCGAGCGCCACTCCTTCTTCCGTATCATCGACGAGAACAGGCTGGTGACCGAGATCCTCGATTTGCTGCATCAGCGGCTGAAGCTCAGCAAACGAAATGCCGATCAACTGGACGTGCAGGCACGGTGTTGTTGCTCGTCTGTTATCGGTATCGGCAACGGTACCCATGCGCCTGATCGGCGGGCTGGCAGCCAGGATTTCTGCAAAGGGCGGAATGTCCTGGGTGCGCACCTGCAGCTTGGCACCCCATTCTCGCCAGCGCTCAACCATGCGATCAACAAGCTCGTTGAGTGAGTCGCCCCCGATGCCAAGACGCGCGGCACGTGCCAGTAACGCAGGTAGCAAAGCCCAGCGGGACTCTTCGTCAACCATGCAGAGTTTTGCCAGTGAGCTGGCGAAACTCAGGGAATGCGTCAGTGTCTGTACCCGTGAACCATCGGCAAAGCCCGCTGCATCGGGGTTTTCGTGGTGATAGGCGGCCTGGATGAGTACGTCTGGCAAGCCCCATTCTTCGAGCATGCTGGCGACCAAAGTGTGGTGATCCATGCCAAAGCGTTCCTGCTCCAGCAGGGCAATTTCGAGGCCGCGTTGCGGTGCAGCGACCAGCAGGTCGGAGTATTCCTCGGGGAAAACCGAGGCCAGAGCCAGTTCGCCGACCCGTGCCAGCAGCCCGATGGTAAAGATTTCTTCGCTTGTGATTTGGGCAAAATGGGCAAGTTCCTGACAGGCTATGCCGGTGGCCAGCGAATGTCCCCAGAAGCCTTCGTAGTCGAAGGCTGCGCACGGCCCGCTCCGGTGGCTGTGCATCACCGAGAGGCCGATGACCAGATCGCGCACACGAAATGAACCGAGGGCAACGATGGCGCGTTGCAGGGAAATGATGGGGCGCGACCGGCCGAATGCCGCCGCATTGGAGAAATATAGGAGCCGACCGGCAATGGCTGGGTCGGATTGAACCAGTTGCACCAGGTCGGAAATCCGGAAATCATCACGCTGCAACAGCTTAATGATGGCCAAGGCGACCCCCTTGGGCGAAGGCAGTTTGCCAGTCGCCTTAAGCGCGGCATAGCGGTCAGGGTCGATAAAACGCATTGAGGACAAATTCTGGATCGGATACCCATGATAAACCCATCGGATTAACTTGGGTTATGCCATCGGTAGGAGCGGGGCGATTGTGATTGGAACCTGAATATCACACAGCAGCGCGAAGAACGCAGAATGATTGCTGAAATTGGGTCAGATCGTTAAATCTGTCACATTCATTCTTCCTTAGCTAAATTATTCTGTTTCTGTGCTTTGAAGAAGGTGTCTAGCCGCATCGAGTCGGTAACCTTTAATGGATGGTCAATACCATGAACACAGATCAGATCATGATTTCACCGGCTAGGCGCGCGAGGCGTTGCGTCCTGAAGCTGTTAGCCTGCCTAGTTGTCGTGGTCGGAGTTTACGCAGGACTTCATACGGATCACTGGCCGTTCAAAGGGCATGGACTGATCGTGGCGAGTTCAGGCACGGCAACGGACAACGCTTCAGCGCCCGCATCCAGTTTGCCCGTTACGGCCTCCAAGGATTCTCAATCTTCTGCGTCAGTTAGGGTGTCCATGGTTGGGTCGATTGCGTCGGCCTATCCAGTCACTCCTAGCGCCAAGCAATAGGACGCATTTGTTAAAGGCTACACCTCACGAGGTGTACGCGGAGTTAACCCCGGAGTTGCACCTTTGCCGCCCAATTCGTAGGCAGTTTCCATTTTCGCTTATTGCTGAACGGGTTACGCCAGTTATCCAGGCTTTATGCACAGGGTTACAGGTAGGTTCTGGGGAGAATTCTTTCGCGCTCGTCGTGCCTTTCGGGTTGCAATACGCTAGAAGACCGCCACCTTTTGCGTATCGTCTCGATTCGATTCGATTAAGTACTTGTCTCGGCCAGATTCGCCATACAAGCCATATTCAAGATTGATATGTGGCCGATCTATCGTTAGCGCGATCTAAAAACGTCGTGGCAGTCCTTGCAGGATTTCTCTACCTCGAAGTACGCGGAAGCCGCTATTTTCTTGTCTGCCGTACCGGCAATTGCACCGAGTTTGTCGGTCGCTGATAGAAATGCCTTCTTGTTTGCGGCGAACTTTTCCGCTTCATTCCAGACTCCAGCCTTGGCATGGCTTGGCGGATACAACGTATCGGTACCAAAATAGTCCCACGGGCCATCCCGCCGGATCATGAACTCTCCAACCAATAACTGGAATTTCTTTTGGTCATAGGAGTCGGTGCGCAACATCGCGCCCATCGGCTCGAATGTCCTGACGATCTCTTTGAATGCCGCACGACGATGCGCAACGGGCTGACCGGGACGCGTATCCTTTGGCTCGTCACCGCAGGCGACCAGGATCAAGGCGGCTATCAGCAAGACGGCGGTTGTTTTGAACATAGGTCAGCGAAGGGGTCTTGGCGAGAACATGCGAAGAAGGGCTTTGCTGCAAACCCAGGGTGCGCGACATAGTACTGCGAATACTGGCTGGTGTTCGGAAAGTTATCTGAATGAATAATCACTGCTTTGCTGACGGACACCCAAACAGGACGGGCAGCACTGCCGTAGCAAGGCGAATGACCACTGATTCCCGTGAAATTGAGTGTTGCGCTACCAATTACTCAGCCGAAGAACAGGATATTGGGGAACGTCGTAAAAATGATAGCGAGAGCAAGCGTCAGCAACCAGATACGTAAGGCACGTGTTTGCCCCGAGCCTCCCGCCACGTATGGCGAATCTGAAGAATGGGCGCGTTCTTTACACGGCGGGTGGCTGCATCTCATGCCACCAGCCGTCCTCGGAGGCCATCTCAGCCGGAGCGAATGCCGTACTTCCGTCCGGCGGTGCGCCGCTCGTTATGCCGCCCGGCACACTCTTCGCACTCAACATCTCGTCGGGCAATGAAACCGGCATCGGCACCTGGTCAAAAGCAGATTTCGTCAGTGCCTTGCAGCGAAGCGTCTCTCCAGAATGTGAGCACTACATTCCGGCCTTCCCGTATACCTCGTATGCGCGCATGAAGGCAGAGGATATTCTCGACATACAAGCTTACGTCATGTCGCGTCCGTCGGTGAAATCACCAGGGCGCGAAGCGACACTTCCGCTGGAAACCGTTCTTAGACGTGGCATCGGCGTATGGAAGAAACTGGCCTTGCCCGAACCGTTTGTTTCGGTTAGCCAACAAAGTGCTCAGTGGAATCGCAGTGCGCATCTGGTCAATGTTGCGGGCCACTGCAGCGAGGGTCATACGCAGCGAGACGTGTTTATGGTCAGCCAGTCATCCCTGATGTTTGAAGGTGGCCCGCATCCGGATGGCGAAGGCGCGGAGCCGAATTCGCGCGACCTGATTGGCCGGAAAAAATTCGAAGACGTCGCTGATCTGGCTTCCGCGCTAAGCGAAGGTGAAGGCGTCGGTTACGAGCATTTGTCCTCGGGTGGCATGATGGGGTACGTACAAGCCAACCTGTCACATCTTCCCGACGCGGATGTCATGGCCATCGCCCTCTATCTCGCAAGCCTCAAACAAGCCTCGCGACTAGCGGTAGTGGTTGCGTGGCCCGTTTACCATGGATTTTTCCGCTGAGGAAAGCGAGCCGCACGAACAGATGAAGTTTTCATTGGGGTAAGCTGCCTTGGGCGGCTCACGGTTAAATGGGTACCTTTGAGGCGCTCACAATTTCAGGCCACCGGTTTTGCCGGTGGTATTTGACTCAACCAGCTGTTCCTGCACAGGCCCGTTTTGGCGAGTTTGTTCTTGCTGGACCCTTTGCCGTTTGTATCAGCTCCAGCAAACGGATTTTCTGAACGTCATCGAGTTTGTCGATGCTTTTCTTCCACGGATACGTCGTGTAGTTGATTTGAACGAACTGCCATCCCGACGGACCAAACGCGTCAATACTGGTTTTTAACTTAGGGATGGCTTGGACGATCGACCGAAACTGTGTCCAGGGAAGATGCTGCAAGTCGCTTTCCATCTGCCGACTGTTAGCAGTGCAACGCTTTGAGTTTTCAGTGATCGTTTCTGCGGGCGCTTGGGTGACAGCGTTGCCAGAAACCTCCGCCATCGCCAAAGGCATTCCTTCGGCTAGGCAGAGCAAAACCCATACAGCGAACCTTGCTCTCAATGGACGAAATGCCATGAGTGCCGCTTAACGAAACGCGGTACGTGCGTGCTTAGTTCGCCGGCTTTCTACCCGGTGCAGCCGGCGGGTAATACCCGGAGATCCGGCACTGAACGCCTTCAACAGGCTTCCCGTCGCGATACTTGATAACATTGCAGTGCGAGATTTCACCCATCTTGGACAACTCCGCAATCGAAAGGCGCACCTGCTCAAGCGGAATCTTAGTCGACGCCGAAATTTCGCTATCAAGGAGTTGGCCGTATTTTTTCAAGTGCTGGAAGACTAACTGGGTCGACATGGTTGAACCTATAAGGTAAGTGAGACAACAACGGGTTTGGAGCATTAGGGGGCGGTTGAGGGATCGCTAATCAGGATCAGGTCTTCGTTACACCTTCTTTACGAATTCCGATTTCAGCGACATGGCACCAATCCCATCAATCTTGCAGTCGATATCATGATCGCCATCAACCAGACGGATATTCTTTACTTTCGTACCGACTTTCACCACCAAGGAGGATCCCTTGACTTTCAGATCCTTGATGACCGTGACTGTATCCCCATCATTCAGGACATTGCCGACCGCATCACGGATTTTTTGGTTAGCGTCAGAGTCTTCAGCCATAGCCGCCTCAATCGGCCACTCGTGGGCGCACTCCGGACAGGCATACATCGTACCGTCTTCATAGGTGAACGACGAATTACATTGGGGGCAGAGGGGGAGGGGACTCATAAGGAAAAATCCTGTGGATGCTGCTTTGCTCAAAAATCTGGAACGAACAGGCGGATGATCGGGGTAATGACTTGAATAATACGTTTCTTATGTCGAAACTTGCGCTCCCTGAATTTTGATCCCGTGAAAAATTTCCGCCGCCGTTCATCAATACTCTAATAGAATAAGACGCTATTGTTGAACGTACGTCGTAAGTGAATCGAGTCTCAAGGAAAACCAGCCAGCCATCCGGCCGCTTTCACTTCGCGTGCTTCGCACTCACTTGCTAACCCAACGTTTTAGGGAACCAATGCAGACACAAATTCAAGCTACAGAAAGCAAAAAGCCCAACCGTGTGGATTGGGCTGTTTTCTTGAATCTCTTGGCTCCTCGACCTGGGCTCGAACCAGGGACCTACGGATTAACAGTCCGGCGCTCTACCAACTGAGCTATCGAGGAACAACGAAGCGCGCATTCTAGACACTCACGAACTTTTCGTCAACTTTTTGCCAGCAAATGGACTCAGAAATCATATATACCAAAACGGCCTTCGGTGAGGAGGCGATGCATCAGCGAACTCGAGTCATGCAAAGGAATGTTCGCATGGTTCTTATTCTTGTTGATGGTCAATCAACGGTCGCAGACCTGTCGCTGAAAACCGGTAATCCGCAGTTGACCGAGAGTGCTTTGCGCGAGTTGGAAAAAGGCGGGTTCATCGAACTCCAAATTGGACAGGACTCACTGTGGGAAGAGAGTAAGAAAGTTGCTCAGGAGATTCGTGCGGCGGCGGTTGACAAGGCACTTCAGTTTACTTCGCCAAAAGCAAGGCAGGAGCCGTCGATGGTTGAGCCGTCGGTATCGATGCAATCCATCTTTCAAGCACCGTTGCGAAGCGACTTACCGATGTCCCAGTTTTCTATTTCACCAGCATTTTCAGAATCGGTTTCTGTTGATCCAGCATCTCCGGGCAGGGATCGGGCTGAAACAAAATATCCGTTTCCAACGAAAGCTCCGAGTCCAAATGAGGCCGAATCGTCGCTTGCGGCGCGAATCAAGTCGTTTTTCCGCGGGGCAATGGAGAAGGGCGATAAAGTCACTTCGATCAAGCCAATACGGCGTGGGAAGCGAAATTCGATGGGTTGGCCAGCGATAGTCGGGCTCGGCGTTTTTGCAACGTTTGGTCTTACGTTTCTACTGGTTTATTTCTTCCCGTATGACAGCTATCTACCCGAGGTCGAAGCGGTCATTGCCGAGGCCACTGGTCGTCCGGTCAAGGTGGGGTCAATGCGGGTCGATATTTATCCCAAACCCGGTTTGCTTCTTGGCGATGTTCGTTTTGGCCAGAGCACGGACGAGCTAAGCATTGCAGAAATCCGTCTTCAACCATCGATCAGCACCCTCATAGGCTCGAAGAAGGTCTTTCGTGAAGTCGTGTTGAGCGGTGTGCAAGTTCAGGCGGAACAAGTTGTCGGGTTGCCCAGTGTATTTCAAGCGATGTCGAAGCCTGAATCCAGGGTAAGTATTGAGCGCATCAGCTTTGAAAAGACCAGAGCCTCGTTTGGCGGCCTCGGCATTTCAGATATGGAGGGGGAGACCAAGCTATCTGCGCCGGGTGTTCTTGAGTCTCTGGTGTTGCGAACGCCTGATCGCAGTTTGACCCTGCAAATGAAGCCGTTGGCTCAGGGTTTGGATTTTTTACTTGAAGGCTTTGGCTGGCGTCCTTCGCAGACGTCGTCGTTCCTGTTCGATTCTGTCAATTTGAAGGGCTCTATCGACAATGGGGCCTTAACCATAAGTTCTTTGGAATTGCGCCTTTTTGATGGATTGATTCAGGGTGTTGCGATCCTTCGAGCAAACAATACCCCCAGTCTTTCCGGGGACGTGGTGTTCGAAAGAGTCAACAGCACTCGATTTGGCAATGCGATCGGGATTGGCCAGCAATTTGTGGGCGAAGTAAACGGGAAAATGCGGTTCTCAGCAATCGCCGACTCATGGGCTAACATCTTTTCCGAGATTGGCGCGGATGGGGAGTTCACCATGAATCGGGGAAGCATTCATGGTGTTGACCTGACCGAGGCTGTGCGACGCGTTTCCGGAGCGCCGGTACAGGGGGGCTCCACGCTATTCGAGCAGTTGTCGGGGAAAATCAGGCTGACGCCAACGAGTTACCAGTTTCCGGGCTTGGTTTTAAATTCGGGCTTGATGCAGTCTACGGGCCGCATTGAAGTCAGTAAGGATCTCAAGGTGAGCGGCAGAATGGATCTGCAGATGCGTGGATCGGTTAATCAAATGCGCGTCCCGGTCACCATTAGCGGACCGCTGAAGGCACCCGACGTCCAGGTTGGGAAGGGTTACTGATAGGCGAAGGCAAACAAAAATAAAAACGCCGGCGCGAAGCCGGCGTTTGTACTTTGTGCGCCCAGCATGGGCGCACTCCTGCGGGTGCAAGTTCCGCCGTAAGTTGATCACAGCGAACGAAGTGAAGCGCAACTGCATGAGGGTGACCGAGTGTGGGAAGGAAGCGTGGAGCATAAACTGCGAGCCGATGAACAAGAACCGGATAGAAGGCGCTGCCGAGCAGGGCGAGCGGGCAAAGAACCGCGAAGCTCTCGTGATCAAGGCGAAGCGGCGTAGATCCGGCGGTTGTGCAGAGAAGGAGTGCGACCCTTACCTGGGGAGATCTCGCCTCATGCCTGAAAGGGCGACGGCGTAGAGTCGGAGCGAGAAGTCAGCAGAGGTTATAGTAGCCGGAGGCGGGGCTGGAACGGCCGAACCCGAGGGTGAAGGGCCGAACGAGAAGGAGTGTTCCAGCCATGCCGATGCAGGAAGCACCGCGTCAGAAGCCCGCGCCAGCGGGGCGGATGGGCAAAACGCACGGTGAAACCGTGCGCGATCCTGTCAGCGACGAAGCGGCCTGCCCGCGACATGAGACGGAGTATAGTGGCCCCGGTTTTCAAGACAGTGGTTTAAGCTGCACGCTGTCATAAGGGGCAAGGCGTAATGAGAGAAGCGAAGACGAGGAAGTATCACAGCCCGGAGTTCAAGGCCAAGGTGGGTCTGGAAGCACTGCGCGGGGTCAAGACGATCAACGAGATCGGTCAAGAGTACGGGGTTCACCCCGTCCAGGTTGGGCAGTGGAAGAAGGAAATCCAGGAACAAGCAAGCACCTTGTTTGAAGGCAAGCGCGGTCCCAAGCCGGTGGCGGCGCATCGGGAGCCGGAATTACTGTACAGCGAGATCGGCAAGTTAAAGATGGAACTTGACTGGCTCAAAAAAAAGTCCGGGATCAGCCTGCCGTGACCCGACAAGGATGGATTGATCCCCATGATGCCGTGGCTGTCGTCCAGCAATGCGTTCTGGCCGGCGTATCGCGTGCCACGGTCTATGCGCAGCGTAATCCCAAGCCGGCCGACGAAAGTGATCTTCTGCTCGGCGGCCTGATTGACGAAGAGTATACCCGGCGTCCGTTCTACGGCAGCCGCATGATGGTGGTCTTCCTCAAGAAGGCGGGGCACCTCGTCAATCGCAAGCGAGTGCAGCGCCTGATGCGACAGCTTGGGCTGGCCGGGATGGCGCCGGGTCCGAACACCAGCCGCCCGCACCCGGAGCACAAGGTCTATCCCTACCTGCTGCGCGGCATTGCCGTGGTCCGGCCAAACCAGGTCTGGAGCACCGATATCACCTACATCCGGTTACCGCGCGGCTTCGCCTACCTGGTCGCGATCATCGACTGGTACTCGCGCCGGGTACTCAGCTGGCGGATCAGCAACAGCATGGAAGCCGTGTTCTGTGTCGACTGTCTGGAGGACGCCTTGCGCCATCACGGCACGCCGGAAATCTTCAACAGTGACCAGGGCTCGCAGTTCACCAGCGTGGCGTTCACCGATGTACTGAAACGAGAAGGCGTGGTCATCAGCATGGATGGCCGGGGACGCGCCTTCGACAACATCTTCGTCGAACGGCTCTGGCGGAGCGTCAAGCATGAAGACGTGTATCTGAAGGGCTATGCCTCAATGGGCGAGTTGATGCTCGGCTTGGCCGACTACTTTGCCTTCTACAACGGCGAACGGCCACATCAATCCTTGGAGAACAAAACGCCCGATGTCGTGTATCGAAGCGCCCTCGGTGGCGGCGCGATGATCGTGGATAAATTCCCGCGCGCGGTGGAGGGCACCCCTGTTCCGCTACGCTCCACAGGGGATTCCTCCACCGCAGAAGCAAGTACAGAAGCCACAGCAAAGTCAGAAGCAAAAACGGGGCAGCGCCGTCCAGCTGCAAGTGAAGTTGAATGTACTGCTTAAACTGACTGCATTATTGTCTTGACTCAGGGGACCACTTTAATCGGCTTTGTGGAAAACTTTCTATAGGGCCGATAAGCGGTCTGATTGCCGCCATAATCGTGCGACCGATTCCTGACCGCAGACCAGTAGATCGAGTTTTCAATCTTTCGATCTGCCGGATGAATCGGGCTCACCGAACAGCAGTATTTACCCAGTTGCTCAACAGTAAGAGATAAAGACGACATCTTCTTTTTTTACTATTGCCGTTACTGGCAGTGCTGGAGACACAAATCCTCACCGCTGAGCAAGATCTGATACGCATGACGAACCACGACATTGCCCAATTGTTGCGCGATTACCGGCAGATGAAGAACAGCTCGCGGGAACTCCGCCTGGAAATGCAGCGAATCGCCGTGGAGGAGCTTGGGATCACGAGAAAGGAGGCGCAACACGCCAACCTGGAGGCTTTTCTTGATGGTTACCTGGCAGGGCAGGAGTTGAATAGAACCTGTCGGACCACGACGAACTACGAGATTTCCGGGTTGCTGCGACATTGCCAGCAGATGAAGAAAGACACTCGGGAACTCCGAGTAGAGATGTTGAGGGTCGCGGTGGAAGAACTTGGCATGGAACAAAACGAGGCGCTACAAGCCAACCTGGAGGTCTTTCTTGACGGCTATCTGGTTGGACAAGGGATGATCCAGTCATGGCGGAAAACCGGTACGTAGGAGCAAGTCGCGGTCGTTATCGCCGACAACGTTATTGACCGCCGAATCGGCTTAACAAGCACCGCTCCCTGGAGAGGCCTTAAACATTGGCTCTGTTCGCGAAAGCTGTGGTTACACCTGTCTCCCCATGGCCAAAGCGAGCCACGGCACCGGTTTCGAGGGGTTGTGTGATTTCCGATCCAGTGTCCGGAACCAGCCCAGATATGAGTGTGGTCACCCAATTTGATGGTTTGATGTTCACGTACGGCGATGGTCAGAGGATAAGGTAGTACAGCAAGAGGAAACGCCGGCGGCGATAGTTGCCGCCGGCGTTTTGCATTGCCGCCGCGAATCAGAACGGTGGAT
>JBBQAT010000082.1:0-19114 GCA_038316625.1 Burkholderiales bacterium | reverse complement strand
CTTGGCCGGTGCCGAGCCGGACTTGGTGTACTGGCTGACGTTTTTGCCCATCGTCTTCATGAAGGCAAAGGCTTCGTTTTCGCCGAAGAGTTGTACGAAGGTGGCCATCGCGGTGTAGGCGGTACCCGACGAGTTCGGGTTCGGAATCTGGATTTCGCCGGCAAATTCGGGTTTGATCAGATCCTTCCAGCATTTCGGTGGTTCGAGTTTCTTGGCCTTGAGCACTTCCGGGTTGTAGCCGACGCCAAGCAGACCCATATAAATACCGACGGTACGATAGCCCGAGATCTTGGCCTGTTCCTGTGCCCACGGATGCAGTTTGCCGAGGTTGGGCGATTGATAGACCTCGGTAAAACCATCATTCGCGGCTTGCAGGTGTGGATCGCCGGTTCCTGCCCACCAGATATCGGTTTTCGGATTGGCGGCCTCGGCTCGGACTTGCGCGAAAATTTCACCGGCACTCTTGCGCACCATGGAGATTTCGACACCGGTCTCCTTCTGGAAGGCGTTGCGCATCACCTCGCACCAATCGTTGTCGGAAGCGCAGAGCACGTTGAGCTGCTCGGCGGCCATGCCGGCCATAGGCAGGGTAAGGACTGCTGAAACAAGGATCGTACGCAAAAACCGTTGTGTCATGATCTCTCTCCAGGTTCGTTGGTGTGAGCATTTTCGGCCGGGGCCCGATTGCTCTGTTCTGTGATGCACCTGCGTGCAACCCCCGAAAAATCCTTTCCTAGACGGCAACAGCCTCTTCGATGTCTCTGGCTGGCAGCAGACCGGCATGCCGTGCAATCTGGTCCCAGATATCCGGATTGCTGACCAGCACCGGGTTGCCGCGCAGCAAACCGTCGTTTTCCATGAAGGCGTTGCACTTGCCCCCGGCCTCGTTGACGAGCACATAGCCAGCCAGCGCATCCCAGGAATTCATGTGCGGTTCGTAGTAACCGATCAGTCGGCCGGCGGCCACATAGGTGATCATCAGTGCGCCGGAACCGTTGCGGATGAACATGCCGCCGTCGCGCAGAACAGCTTCGATGAAGGGAACGAAATCCTCAATGCCGACGCGAAACGAGGTGCCGACCCCCAGCACGCCATCCTTGAGTGTTTGCCCCGTATGTACTTGCATCGGCTTGGCTCCGCAGAAGGCGCCACCGCCGATGCGGGCGTGGAACAGCTCGTTGGCGTTCGGGTCATAAACCACGCCAATGACGGGCTCGCCGCGATAGAGCACGGCAATCGAAATGCACCACGAGTACATGCCATTGACGAAGCAGGCCGTCCCGTCGACCGGGTCGACGACCCAGATGTAGTCAGCGCCACCCAGATCGGCTCCGCCTTCTTCGCCGAGAAAATCATCGGCGGGGAACACGGTATGCACGTGGCCCTTGATGTATTTTTCCACGTCACGGTCAGCGGCGCTGACCATGTCCTGCAGCCCCTTGAGTTCCACGACCAGCTGGTCGCGTCGCCGAAACATCTCCAGCGCCATCGTGCCGGCATTCATCGCGATGCTCTGCGCCAGGAAATAGCGCGTGTCCAGCGGGTTGGCTTTGATCGGATCGGATTGCTCGTCCATTTTCTTCTCTCCCTGATCTACTGTATCGCTACCAATTTTGGACGCAATGCAGTTCGTTTCACGTCAATTGCACACGTGTGCATCGTAGGCCCTGAATCGGAATAACGCAATACCTATTCACCTTAAGATCGTGGGTTCATACAGGGAAAGGCTTGAGCGCAAATTGCGCCAGGCACTCCCAGTCTGCGATCCGGATATTCTTGGATGAAAGACTTATGGCCAGTCGATCAAAGGCGATTTCCTGGCCGTAGAACTCGTTCGAGAGCGTTTCACGCAGACGGGTATGGCCCGGCGTAAGTGGCTGCCCGTAGGCTAGACTCAAGTGAGGAAACGGCGACAGACCCACCGCTGTTCCAGCGGTCGCCTGAGCTTTGTCTTGCAAGAAATCAAATGCGGCTTCACGGCCTAAACGAAGGTACAGACAGCGGAAGAAGTGGTCACTGCATTGGACCTCTTCGACACGCCATCGCTGCACCGGAAGCTCAGCCGCAAGCATTTCCAGCGAGCGCGACAAACTCTCGAACGGCAGACTGAGGTCGCCCTGAATCGTGACATGCGGCGCGAAGGTTTCCCCGCCCAATCGCGCAGAGAGGCGGGAAACTGTTTCGATCAGAATCTGCTCCTGAGCAACAGCGGGGAGTAGCCAGATTGAGTATTCGCGGACCATGTGTCGATTATCGTAAAGGCTGAGTCTGGCGCTTGTTCATTTGCCGACGCTGGCAAGCACGTCGGCCTTGAGAAATCGCTCGACAAACAGCATGAACAGGACCGAGGGTACAAGCAACAGAAGCGCCGTGATCGAGGCAATCTGGTAGTTGCCCTCAAGCGCGGCATTGAGCATCGTCAGTGGCAGCGTGCGCACATCGGGAACGCCAACGAAAAACGTACCGGAAAACTCGTCGAGCGAAATCAGGAAGACGAATATGGCACTGGCCATCAAGCCCGGTGCGGCCAAGGGCAACGATACCGTCATGAAGGCGCGCAAAGGCGAGGCGCCGAGATTGCGCGCCGCTTCGACCGGCTCTTCACCGATCGCTGCAAATGAAGCCGAGGCAATCCACACGGCAAAGACAAGTCCCTGAATGGCGTGGACAAGCATCACCCCCCAGACTGTTCCGGTCAGACCCAAGCCGTAGAAAATGCGGGCGATGTTCATGTGCACGGCGACCGTCGGAAAAGCTTGCGGGAGCAGGAAAAACAGCAGGAACAGGCTACGCAGCGGAAGAGTGCGCTTGGATAACGCATAGCCAGCAGGTATGGCCAGGAGCAGGCTGAGTATCACGGTCATGACGGCAATCAACAGGCTGGTTGAAAGAGCCTTCATGGCGCCGGCTTCGGGGCGGAACACCTTGGTCCAGAAAGCGAACCCCCAGCGCACCGGCAACTTTGCCGGGAAATACCAGGCTTCCGTGACTGTCCAGATCAGCATGTTGAGCAAAGGGCCGAAGATGGCGACAGCCAGCAAACCGATCAACAGTGCGCGCAGGATCGCGCCGACAAATCCCGGCACTCGGGTGTGGGTCAGAATCACGTCGGTTGCCCTCCCTCACGCAAGCCCTGGCGCAGGTAAAACCAGGCCGCGACGCCGCTCATGGCAAACGAGATAAACCCCAGCGCATTGGCTACGCCGTAGTCGCCGTAAGAATTAACTCGCCATGCCATATCCACGGTCAATAAGGTGGGAGAGCCGGCGATGATCATCATCGGCACCGAAAGCGCAGAAAGCATCGTTACGAATGACAGAATCAGGCTGACCCAGACCGTCGACCGAACCTGCGGCAATACTATCTCCAGCAGGATGCGCAAGCGGCCAGCCCCGAGGCCGCGAGCCGATTCCATCAGCGAGCGATCCATTGATGCCATCGCTCCGCTGATCAACAGCGCGGCAAACGGCAACTGCTTCCAGACAAAAGTAACAACGACCCCACGCCAGTCGAGCAGGCTCATGGCGTTAAGCGGTTCGAGCAAACCCAGGGCCATCAAGGAATTGTTGAGCATGCCGCTCTTGGCCAGGAAGGTACGCATCAATTGGGCAGCGACGACAAACGGGATGAACATCGGCCAACGATAAATCCAGCGCAGGGCAGCCACCGCCCGCCGGCTTTCCCCCAGAGTCAGGTAGCCCGCGATTGCCACCGCGAGTACGCCCACCAAGGCAGTCGACAGCAAGGTCACTCCCAGTGTGAGTGTGATATCCCCGCCATAGAGCGCGAATGCCTTTGTGAAGTTATCCAGATCCCAGCCCCCCGTGATCTCGTTGCGGAAAGCGTAGGTGAGCGAAAACAGCAGCGGATAGACAAACAGCAATCCAACCATCAGAAGGGCCGGCAGTAGCAGGGCTACTGCCGGAATCAGCAAGCGCGCTCGGTGCATGATCGTCAGTTCTGGACCTGAGCCTCATATTTCTCGCGCATATCCTTGAAGTAGGGCGCGAGCGGGAACGGCTTGCCGTTTTTGGCCAGATCGGCTGGTGTAACATCGACGAACAACTGCCCCCAGACCTTTGGGTCAAGTACCGGCTTAACCACGTTGGCATCGATGCCTGGATACCAATTGAAGCGCTTGACGATCCCTTCCGCCTGCACTTCAGGACTTGTTGCTAGTGCGATGAATTTCTTCGCCAGTTCAATGTTCTTGGCTTTGGCCGGAATAGCATAGTAGTAGGGTTGTCCTGGCATTCCGGGCGAGAGAATTTTGAGTTTCATGTTCGGGGCCAGACGCCCTTCGGCCTTCCAGTTATGGAACATATCGACCCATACCGGCCCCATCGCGATTTCGCCTCGATTGAGCATATCCAGCGTGCCGGCATTGCCGGGAGTAAAGATGACCTGCTGGTTGAATGCTTTCAATTCGGAAAATGCCTTGTCCCAACCCGAAGTCTGCTTCGCGTCATACGGCCCTTGTTGTACCGCCTCGGCATTGCCGCCATAGGCATACATCCAGCCGACAACGAACGCAACGCCGGACATGCCGTTTTTGAGTCCGTTGTAGCCGAAACTCTTGGGGTTCTTGGCAACAAATGCGCGCAACTCGTCGTAGGAGGACGGCGCGCTCTTGATCAGATCTGGGTTGTAGGCCAGGGCTGTTTGGCTTTCAAACATCGGCATCACATAGCCATCCACATTGACGCCCAGGGCTTGCTTTGCGGATTGGCTGACAGCGAATTTTCCCGTCGGAATCGAGTCGCGATACTTGAGCAGCAAACCTTCTTTCACCATCTCACCGGTCTTTTGCTGGTTTGGAACAATCACATCCGTGTCCCAAGCCGCGACGCCGGCGTTCTTTTGGGCCTGAAGTTTTTCCAGCATTTTCTGCGATCCGGCATCGTCCGGTCCGGTGCCGACCACGCTTACCTTGACGCCGGGGTTTTGCTTTTCAAAAAGAGGGCCGAGATAGTCGGTGACATAGTCGACCATGTTTTGTGAACCGCCACTGATGACATTCAGTGTGACCTGGGCGTAGGCCGATCCTGATAGAGCGCCAAGTGTCATGGCAACCGACATAGCGAGGTTTCGATAAGGCTTTTTCATTCAAATCTCCTTTATGTTTTGCTGAACTGCACTGCGGGGGGACGGGCTAATTTATAAATGCAAAGTGCTTTCGCGGGTTAGATCGCGCGGATAGACGTGCAGGGCGGCCGCAGGAATATTGACGGTGACTCCATCGCCGGTAGTGACTGTGCGTGGGTGATCGATAAAAAACTGACCACAATCGGTTTTGATCTCGCATCGGTAGCCGCCACCAAGGTAGCTTACTTGTGTAACCTGACCCGGTATCTGCAAGTTGTTGGCCGAAGGTTCAATCCCAGGACTGAGCAGGGAAGCCATCTCGCTACGGAAATGGACCTGTGCCGCTCCTTGGCCCTGCCAGCGGTGCTCGGTGGTGCAATGCACGATCACTTGCGGTACTTTTTCAACACGCAGTCGCATAACGTCGCGATCCGCAAGCACCTCGCAACTGATGATGTTCTCAGCGCCCATGAATGAAGCTACATACGGAGTTTTCGGGTGCTGATAAACTTCTTCAGGCGAGCCGATCTGGGCAATATGACCCTGATCCAGAATCACAACCTGATCAGCCATCACCATGGCTTCCTCGCGGTCGTGCGTGACAAGAATTGCCGTAACGCCAAGCGTACGCTGAATTGATCGAATCTCGTGGCGCATCTGCAAGCGGATGCGCGCGTCGAGATTCGACAACGGCTCATCAAGCAATAATATCTGTGGTTCAACGGCCAGAGCACGTCCAAGGGCGACCCGCTGGCGCTGCCCACCCGAAAGCGCTGTAACCGAACGCTCGCCATACCCTTCCAGGCCGAGCATGGACAGAAGGCCGGCAACACGGCGTGACATTTCGTCGCGCGGCACTCGGCGCAACTTCAGGCCGTATCCGATGTTTTGTGCCACAGTCATGTGCGACCACAAAGCATAGGATTGAAATACCATGGCCATGTTGCGGCGTTCGGGGGGGTCATTAAGGATGTCGCGTCCCTTGACTACGATTGAACCAGCGGTGGCAGGAGTAAAACCAGACAACGTGCGCAGCAAGGTTGTTTTTCCGCAACCTGAGGCTCCGAGTAAGGCAATAAAGCCTCCGTCGGCAATTGTCAGGTCAATGCCTTTGAGCACTTCGTTTGCGCCATATGCAACACGCAGGCCGCGCACGGAAATGATAGGTTCTGCTGGTGTCATTTTCTTGTTCATTTGCAGTGACTTTCAGCCAGTAGTAATTGCGCTTGACGACGATTCGCCGATAAAAAAACATGCACACGAGTGCAGATTACTGCCAAGGTTTCCATTGTGCAATACCCGCGTTCTTCTCCTTCAGGCGTATGCGCTGCCCAAGGCTTGCGTGATTCCAAAGCCGGCATTTTGGTACGCAAACGTTACAACCACATGACAGGACTGACTCAGCGTTGGCTTGTCTGTCTGGAAATCAACTCAACGGAGACCCGTTGAGAACGCGCGGGAAGCGATGGGTTGGCAATCCGCTCAACAAGTCTGTCGACAACTTCGCGGGCCAGCCCATCTACATTTTGGCGTACCGTGGTCAGCCGGAACGAGGTGGCCGCCGACATTGGAATGTCGTCAAAGCCGACGACCACCAGGTCTTCCGGAATGCGCAAACCGAACTGGTGACGGGCCGCATCCATGAAGCCTATCGCCAGCAGGTCATTGGCGCAGAACACCCCGTCCGGGCGCAAATGCGCAGGCCGGTCCAGGAGCTGCGCGGCAATCGCGGCACCGTCCTCGTAACCCGAGCTTTTCCCTTGCAGTTGCAGGAATTCAACGCTGACCGAAGCCTGTCCGGATCGTGCCACCGCCTCGGAGAAGCCGGCACCGCGCGAGACGCCGGAAAATGTTCCGGTCGGCAGATTGACGTACGCCAGGCGGCGCGCACCGGCGGCAATCAGGCACTGGGCGGCCAGTGCGCCGCCGCCGTGGTTGTCGCTGCTGACCACGTCGACGTTTTCGAGATTGGCATCGCGATTGATCATGGCCACGGGAACGCGCAGGCGCAGATACTCCTTGGCCAGTTCGATGGGCGGTGAGCCGGAGGTGAAAATCACGCCAGCGACGCGGTATTGCAGCAGGTAGCGCAGCGAACTTTCCATCTGCTCGGGGTCGCGCACGTCCATCAGCAGGGGTGCCAACGAATGGCGGGCCAGGTTCTGCGTGAGCGGGCCGAGCAGTTGCACGACAAAGGCGTTCTGCATGCCGGGCACGACGATTCCGACCAGATTGCTCTGCCGCTGGATGACGCTGCGCGCCAGCATGTTGACCTGATAGCCGAGTTCGTCGGCGGCCTTCATCACCCGTTCCCGCGTGGCCTGCGAAACGCTGGCACCCTCGGTGAAGGTACGCGAAACCGCCGAGCGCGAGACGCCGGCGCGTGCCGCCACATCGGCGGCAGTAGCCCAGCCAGTGGGAATTACAGTGCTTGTCGTCATGGTAATCGGGGCCTTGGCTTTACGTGCAGAACAAATCTCACGCTATATTATGCACACCTGTGCATGCAGAATATTGGTAATCATACGCGCCGTGCCATCAAATTTACAGCGCGTGTCCTTCACACGTATAGATCGATCTAAAAATAGTTGGCCAATTCAAAAATGCAAGGACATTGCACTCATGTGCACACCCATTTGGCAGTGTAGATCTACTCGTTTTTGCTTCCGCGTGCCGTCATGTATCTCCGGCAGGCCTGGCGCAGAAAAGCCATCTGGTCCTTGAAGTTCTTGCAACCGCCACACATCGCGAGATGCATTTCAAGCCCTAACCGTTCAGACAAGCTCAGTTTTCTGTCCTGGGATTCGGATAGAAGATGAGTCACTTCCTTGCACTTCAACATGGCTGTTCTCCGGCAGCAAACCAGCTGCCCTCAAGGCATCGCCGCAAGCCATTTCTGGCCCGGTGAAGAATGACGTTGCAGTTGCTGGTCGTAATGTTCAACTCCTGGCAAACCTCCGTGGTTTCAAACTCCAGGAACTCCCGCATCATGAAAACCCGTGCTGTATTCTCCGGAAGATGCTTCAGGCAAGCATCGAAAACATCCCAGAAGCGCTGTTGCCGAAGTGATTCTTCCGGATCGCCCCAGTTCTTGGGGCGAGACTGTGGAGTCCAGTGCGCGTTGCTTTTGAACAAGGATTCGAAGGCCTGATCCAGGCTGTCTTCGCCCGGCGACAACGCGGAAACATTGGTTGTTCGGGTTCGCTGCCGAATCTGGTCGACGATCTTGTTGCGCAGAATGGCGAACACCCAGGTTTTAAGCGCTGATCGTCCCGAAAAATCCTTGGCGTTAGCCATCGCTCCCATCAGCGCCTCCTGAACCACATCCTCGGCTAGCGAGTCGTCACGGAGTTGCAGGGAAGCAAACTTGATCATGTCACGGCGAATTTCAGCCAGAAACTCGTCATCGATCAGTTGGTGTTCAACAGACGTCATTCCTTACTCCTTCGTGGTTCACGTCCTTACGCACTGCACCGCCAATGGCAATGGCGATGAATGCGGGTTTCACCGCTGGTCAAGATCGTACTGCCTCATGAAGCGCCGGTCGATCCAGTCTTTCCAGCGCCAGGCCCAATGGCCACTGGAGGACCAGCCGCCCCACGACATGATGGCCTCCTGTGGGCCTGTCGCCAGCAGATAAAGGCTTCGCTTCTGAGGCCGGTAAGCGAGAGGAGGACTCCCCGCGAGCATGCGCCGCAGATTGGTCGCAAGCACGGGACCCGCGCGGACGGCGTACACACCAGATTTCGCGTGGGGCGAATCGATGCGTGATGCGACATTGCCCGCCGCGAATATCTCCGGGTGAGAACAACTCTGTTGCCCGTCAGCCACGGCCACAAAGCCGTCACTTGACCGTGCCAGCCGGGATTCGGCCAGCCAGCCAGCCGGCTGCACGCCCGTGGCCACCATCACGCAGTCCGCACCGATTTCGTCACCGTTTTCCAGCCGTACACCCGATGCTGTTCCCGCTGCATAAGCATTGGTGACCACAACGCCGTGCTTTTCGAGTGATCGGCTGACCCGCGCAACGATGCGCGGGCCGAATCCCGGTAACAGTCCGGCACCAGCAATCAGATGAACATGAACGTGCTTTGTCTCCAATTCATTCAGGAGTCGATGACGAGCGGCCAATGCAAGCTCAACCCCGGCCGCTCCCCCGCCGACAACGACCAGACGCGCCTCACCTTGTTGTCGGAACTTCTCAAGCTGGCGGTCCCAGCCCACAACAAAGTTTTCCAGAGGGCGAATTGGCAACAAGGCCGAGCCCGTGGCGGCCAGACAGGATGAATCGACCAGCGCCCCGGTGTCCAGTGACAGTACGTCGTAGGCCAGATCACCGGACAGCGCGCCATGAACCACTCGGCGATCGGCGTCCATGCTAGTCACGCTGTCCTTGATGAAGCGCACGCCCGCCCGCTCCGCCAAGGGTTCGAGAGCGGCGGCACACTGATCCAGTGAATAGTGTCCGGCGATCCATCCCGGTACCATGCCTGAGTAGATTTGACGCGCGTAAGGCGAGATCAGGACCACCTCCACGCCTGTCCAGTGGTGCGACGCCAGCGATTTCAGAATATGCAGATGCGCGTGGCCGCCACCGACGAGAACAAGACGCTTCATGTAGGTCCGCCGCGTCGCCAGGCGTGGAAGCGCTCGACCCAGGCCAGGAGTTTCACTGGAGCGTGCGCCTTTTTCCAGTTGCCGGCCACATACTTGTTGGCCTCGGCCAAGGTCGGGTAGATATGTATCGTGCCGAGAATCTTGTTCAACCCGATGCCCTGTTTCATGGCCAGCACGTATTCGGCGATCAGGTCGCCGGCGTGCTCGCCAACGATAGTTACACCGAGAATCCGGTCCTTGCCGGGGACCGTCAACACCTTGATGAAACCGTGCGCTTCACCGTCAGCAATCGCGCGGTCCAGATCGTCAAGGTGATAGACGGTTGCTTCGTAGGGAATGTTCTTTTCCTTGGCCTCTTGCTCGTTGAGGCCGACACGCGCCACTTCCGGCTCGACAAAGGTAGCCCACGGGATCACCGAGTAATCGGCCTTGAATTTCTTGAACGGATCAAACAGCGCATTCACCGCCGCGTACCACGCCTGGTGCGCAGCTGTATGGGTAAACTGGAACGGCCCCGCCACATCGCCGGCGGCGTAGATATTGGGAAACCTGGTCTGCAGGAATTCGTTGACCTCGACCGTACGCCCGGCCGGAATGCCCAACTCCTCCAGCCCATAGCCCTTCAGGTTGGCGACACGCCCGACCGCCACCAGCACCGCGTCGAAAGGAATGCGCACATCGCGTCCTTCGTATTCGGCAATGAGCAGCTTCTCCCCGTTCTCGATCAGGAATTGCTTGGCGCGGTGATTGACCAGCACGGCGATACCCTCAGCCTCGAAACGGCGTTTCACCATCTCGGAGATTTCCGTGTCTTCACGCATCATGATGCGCGGTGCCATCTCCACCTGCGTCACCTGCGCACCCAGGCGAGCGAAGGTCTGCGTCAGCTCCGAGCCGATTGGCCCGCCGCCCAGCACGACCAATCGGCGCGGCAATTCGCGCAGCGTCCAGACGTTATCCGAGGTCAGGTAGCCCACCTCGTCGAGACCCGGAATCGGCGGTATGAAGGGCCGCGCGCCGGCGGCAATGACGATGCTGCGCGTCGTCAGGCGCTGCGTGCTGCCGTCCTTGCGGGTGATGTCAACTTCCCAGGGCGAAACGATCTTCGCGCTGCCTTCAACGACGTCGACACCCAATTCGCTGTAGCGCGCCACCGAGTCGTGCGGTTCAACCGTGCGGATGACCGATTGCACGCGCTCCATTACGGTCGCGAAGTCGAATTCCGCTTTCGCCGATTCGATGCCGAACTCTTTCGAGCGCGCCATATGCGACAGCAATTTCGCCGAGCGGATCAGCGCTTTCGAGGGAACGCAGCCGGTATTCAGGCAATCGCCGCCCATCTTGTGCTTCTCGACCAGCGTCACCTTGGCTTTGATGGCTGATGCGATGTAGGCGGTAACCAGCCCGGCGCTGCCGGCACCGATGACGACCAGGTTGCGGTCGAAATGGGCGGGCTTTTTCCATCCGGCGAACAGCGCGTTCGTGCGACTGATCTCCACGATCTTGCGCGCAAGCAGAGGAAAGACTCCGAGGAGAACAAAGGAGCCAAGCAAGGCCGGCGAAAGGATTCCGGACAAGGATTCAATCTTCGCCAGTTGCGTGCCGGCATTCACGTAAACCACCGTGCCGGCCAGCATGCCGAGTTGGCTGACCCAGTAAAAGGTGCGAGCTCTCATGCCCGTCAAGCCAAAGAGCAGATTGACCAGAAAGAAGGGAAACACCGGTACCAGCCGAAGCGTGAAGAGATAGAACCCGCCCTCCCGATGAACGCCGGCGTCGATGGCTTGCAGGCGTTGGCCAAAACGCTCCTTGACCCAGTCCCGGAGCAGGAAGCGGGACATCAGGAAGGCCAGCGTTGCGCCAATCGATGAAGCAAACGAAATGATGACCGTTCCCCAGAGCAAACCGAAGACGGCACCGCCCGCCAGCGTCAGGAGAGCCGCTCCGGGCAGCGACAGGGCGGCCATGAGCACGTAAATGCCGAAGTAAATCGCGATGGCCAATGCTGGACGCTCAGCCCGGAAGGTCTCGATCAAGGTCTGCTGCGTCTTGAGCGTTTGCAAATCAAGATACTGGCCGAGGTCAAAGAAAAGGAACAGGCCAACCGCCGTGCCCAGCAAGAGAAGCAGCAGTCGCTTTTTATAACGCATTAATCACTCCCTGAGATGGCTGGCGCAAGACGGTATGAAACATTTGTTCTAGTTAGTCGGGAAAGGCCAGGTTTTCTTACACCGAGCTAAACCTCCTTGAACACGTTCAAGCCAACCACGATGCGCGTTATCGTGGTCAGTCCGCACAATGCCGCAAAACCGTAGGCCAATGGGGAAAACCAGTTCGGAACAAGGCACATGGCCAGAAAGACGAACATGGTTTCAGTGGCTTCGGTGAGGCCGCCAAGGTAGTAGAAGCCTTTGCCCGGATAGGAGTCACTCGAAAGCTTGCGCTTGGCGGCAATGATCGCAAACGCAAGAAAGCTGCTGCCGGTCCCGACAAAGGCATAAATCAGAACCGCTGCCGCAAGCGCGTTGCCCGGTGGATCGGCTATCGCGAAGGCAAGGGGGATGGACGAGTAGAACAGGAAATCGAGCGCGATATCCAGAAAAGCACCTCGATCCGTCGGCGCCGTCAGTCGAGCGATTGTCCCGTCCAGCCCATCAGCCAGACGATTCAGCAGGATAAATAGGAGCGCCCATGCATAGTGATGCAGGCTAATCAGCGGAACAGCCGCCAGTCCGAGCAGGAAGCCGGCCCAGGAGACCTGATCTGCCTTGATACCCAGTGCAACGAACTTGCGAGCCAAGCCTTCGAGCAGGCTGCGTGACAGGTCGAGAACGTGTCGATCAAGCATGGTTGCCCTGCCACTCGCTGATTTCGACAACCGCTCCGGCCGCCGGAACGTCGGCGGGATCATGCGTCACCAGCAAGGTCGGGATGCCCAGTGCGCTGATGCGGTCGAAGACGAAGGCCCGGAACTGCCCGCGCAGGACGATATCAAGCTTCGCGAATGGCTCGTCGAGCAGCAAGGCTTCGGGTTCTGCCAGCAGCGCACGCAGGACGCTGATCCGGGCTTTCTGACCGCCCGACAAGGTGGCCGGATCACGATCAAAGAAGCCGGCCAGACCGATGTCCGCAAGCGCCAGTTCAAGCCGCTTGCGCCGTTCTGTCTTGCCGCTGAATTGCGCCGGCAGGGCAAACGCGAGATTCTGCCCGACGCTCAGGTGCGGAAACAGAAGGTCATCCTGGAAGAGGATGCTGATACGGCGGGATTCCGTGGGCAGCGTATCGCGCCGTATCCCGTTTAGCCACAACTGGCCGCGCACCGAAAAGACCGGGTCGAGTGCGCCGATGATCCAGTTGAGCAAGGTCGACTTGCCTGAGCCCGAAGCGCCCATCAGGGTCAGCACCTCGCCCGGCGAGACCGTGAGGCCGAGGTTGGTGATCAGGGCTTGCCCGGCCCGGGTGATGTTCAGATCCCTGATTTCAAGTGTTTTCATGGGCGTCAATGCTAGCGCAATCCGCGCCGGTGTTTCCCGGACCAATATTGCAGCCATGAGGCCAGGCCGAACGCGGCCAGTGGCAGCAATGCCTGCAGGAGTGCCTGTACGGCCAGAACCCGTCGATTGCCGCCAGCGCTCAGGGCAATCGCTTCGGTCGTCACGGTGGCAAATCGACCGCCGCCGGCAAACAGGGTCGGCAGGTATTGGGCAATACTCACGGCAAAACCGACCGCCAATGCCGCCAGCAGCGGTTTGAGCAGCATCGGCCACTTGACCGACAGGCAGGCTTTCAGCCGCGAACATCCAAGCGCTTGTGCCGTGGTCATCAAGCGTGCGTCGAAAGACCGATAGGGACCAATCATGGTTAGCACCATGTAGGGCAAGACCCACAACAAATGGCTCCAGATCAATCCCCAGGCCGTCCCGTCGAGGTCGAGGCGCAACAGCGCGGCATACTGCCCGACGACCAGCGGCATGGCCGGTACAATGAGCGGCACATAGAGCAGCGCATTGAAGCGTGAGGGCCCCCATTCCAGCCAGAGCAGCGTGATCGGGAGCGTTATCAGGCAAACCGCGACGCCCAGCCAGAGCGAGGTGATGAAGGGCTGAAAATCTGCGCGCCGCCAGCTATCGAGAGTGAAGGCATCGGGCCACAGTGCCGGGAAGAACCAGGCTTCGGCGAGCGACCAGACCAGCAGCGCGGCGATGACCAGATAGCCCGTCATGGCCAGTGGTGGCCAGACGAGGGAACGCGGTGATTGAATCTGCTTACCTTGCATGATCGGCGCGCGCTTTCCCGTCGGGTGCCAGTGCAGTAGACCGGCCAGACGCCAGAATTCTCGTGCGCTGTAAACGACTGCCAGAAGCAAGACCAGCATCAGAATGGCAGCCGAACTTCCCATGGCCTCGATCAGCGGGTCGGCGTCGATCAGCCAGTGCCAGATCAGTACCGCCAGCGTTGGTGGATTGGTCGGACCGAGCACAATGGCCATATCCACAACCGACAAGCCGTAGGCAAACACCGCTGCCAGCGGCCATCCCATGCGTGGCAGAAGCTGCGGGATCAGGACATAGCGCCAGGACTGAAGCCGGTTATAGCCAAGCGAACGCGCAACCGTCATTTGCCGCATTACGTGCTGCTCACCGAGCAAGGCCCCCAGGACCCAGAGCAGGAACCAGCATTCCTTGATCGCCAGCGCCAATGCCAGGCTCAGGCCCAAGGAGTCCTGCACGACGGTCCATTCCGGTGGAGTCGCCCAGCCGAGAATCTGCGCGATCAGGCGTGCCAGCCACCCCGACGGGGACAGCAGAAAGAACAAGCCCACGGCGAAGGCAGCATGGGGAACAGCCAGCAGGAGGGAAAGCCTGCGCTGCAAACCTGGCCACGATCGTCCCGGATAGAGCCGCATCGCGATGGAGACCGCCATCAGGAGCGCGAAAGCGGTTCCGAGAAACGAAGACAGTAGGGTGGCAAGCAATGCCTGGGGCCATTCAGCGTTGGCCCAGAGTGCGTGCCAGACCCGTAACGAAAGCCCAGGCGCAAGTGCCCAGTAAAGTCCTGGCAGTAGCGGCAGGAAGATCAGGGCGACGCCAGCCATCGCCAGCCAGGACATGCCCTGGCGGAACGCCGGTGGCCACGACGCCAGTTCGGCTCGCTCTAGTGCGTGCCGTAACGCCGTAACCATTCGGCTTCCAGTGATTCAACCCAGCTAGCGTGGGGTTCTGCCCGTGTCGGGACGTTTTCACTCAACGCCCCGGGCGCGGGCTTGCGCGTTGTTGAAGCGGCTTGGTCGGGCAGTTTCTTCTGGTCCAGCACGCTGCCATCACCCCAGATCGCGATATCCGCCTTCCTGGCCTGTGCTTCGGGCGAAAGCAGAAAGTTGGCAAAAACCTGAGCTCCGGCTTTTGCATTCGCGTTGGCCGGAATCGCCAGGAAGTGAACATTGCCGATGGTGCCGCCAGAGAACCCGAAACTGTAGGCCGTCGCAGGCAATTGCTTGGTCAGGATCAGGTTGGCGGCTTCGTTGGGGTTGAAGCTAAGCGACAGCTTGAGTTCGCCGTCAGCCAGCATGCGGTGCATCTCGGCGGCACTGGCCGGAAATGCCTTGCCCTGGCGCCACAACGCGGGGTGCAGTTGGTCCAGATAGGACCACAGCGGTGCGCTCGTTTCCTTGAATGCTTCCGGCGTTACCTGCTGTTGCAGTGCCCCGCCACTGGGCGAAACCTCCAGAAGGATTTGTTTGACGAAGCTTGTGCCGTGAAAATCCGGCAGTTTGGGGTAGCTCACACGCCCCGGATTGGCTTTGGCGAAGGCCAGAAATTCGCTGGCCGATCCTGGCGGCGTGGCGGTCACTTTCCGGTCAGCAATGAAGGTGAGCTGTGCCGTGCCCCAGGGCGCTTCCATTCCGTCGGTAGGAACTGAAAAATCGACGCGTACGGGCTTTGCTTGGTCAACAAGTGTCCAGCTCGGCAGGCTTTCGGCCCAGGGGCCAAAGAGCAGGCGGCCTTGCTTCAAGTTTTTGAAGTTCTCGCCATTCACCCACATCAGATCGACGGACCCGTTTTCCATGCGCCCGGCCTGAACTTCGGACTGGACGCGTTTGACGACTTCGGCGGCATCGGTGATCTTTACGTGCCTGACGGTGACGCCATAACGCTTCTGGGCAGCGTCGGCGGCCCAAGCGACATAGGTGTTGACCGCCTCACTCCCTCCCCAGGCGTTGAAATATACGATTTGGCCTTTCGCAGCGTCTTCGACTTTCTTCCAGTCGGTCTGAGCAAACGCGCTTGACGCAAGGGCGAGGGCGAGCGCCCCGAATAGAATTCTCTTCTTCACATGTTCTCCAACGAAAAGGACAGGCAAAAGCCGCATCGACAACCCTATGCCCGATATGATGCACTATAGCCACGCCAATATGAAAATGGCTTTTTCCGAGCCGGGTTTTACCTTGCCAGCTTGACGGCGAAACGCCCGGCCAGCCAGTGATCCACCGAGATCATTCCCGGTCCTCTGGCGATGATTGCCAGCAGCACCGCCGCCCAGACACCATGCGTTGGGTAGGCGTCCGGATAGACGAATATCTGGATGGTGAGGGTCATTATCAGCAGGGCCAGTGCGGAAAAACGGGTCGCCAGTCCGAGCAGGATCATTGCCGGAAAAAAGTGTTCGGCAAAGGCCGCCACCGGTGCGGCCAGTTCGGGCGCAATGAGCGGAAGACGGTACTCGTCCTGGAACAGAGCGATGACCGAGTCCGACAAGCGTGGCCAGCCAGGTTGAACGTCGCCGGAGACGATATCAATGGCAAACCCTTCGATTTTCGTCTGGCCTGATTTCCAGAACACCGCAGCAATCGAAAAGCGACCGACCAGTGCAATCAGCGAATCGGGAATGCGCGAGAGTAGTCCGGCGGTCCAACCGGTGAAGCGGGCGATTCGGAGAGTTGCGGACGAAGAGTCTGTAGCTCGTTTTGCATAAACGACAGTCATGACGTTCCCCTCGATGAATGTAAGGCCGTTATGGCAGCTTTCTGGATGAGTAGCCCAAGGGGTTTGGCCGGATCGAAATCCGGATCAAGCGCGCCGGCGATGCCCACCGCATCGCCAAAATTGGTGCCCTCAACCAGCGCTCTAATAAAAGCGCCGCTTGAGTGCGGGATGTTAATTACTTCCACGTCGAGTCCAGCGCGCACGATTAGCGCTGTTTCCGATACATCGGGGACGACCTGGGCGATATCTCCCGCCCCCTGATGTGCCCCCCAGAGCGAGACCACAGCGGCTTCAGAATCAAGAACACCGACCGAGGGGTGCAAAGTGAAGCGCAAGGAAGGCAAAGCGGCCTCGTCAGCCAACGCGTCGGCGAATTGCGATATCGGTACCGGAGCCACATCAGCAGCGTGGTAGGCACGAACGCGCAAAAGCTCAAGTCGTGCCACGTCCGCCAGATAGGAAACACCAGCCGCTGGCGGAAAACGCTCAACAAAATCGGGAAATGCCTCGCCATAAAATGCCAGAAAGCGCGATTTCGGCGGGTAAGCGTAGGCAAATACGCGAGCCATGGCTCTGAAGAAGTCTTCGCCGACCAGTTCCTGGGTCACGGCAAACGTGTCGGCCAGCGCGTCGACGAGCGAGACGATGACGTTATTGCGATAAACGGCAAAGCGGCGTTCCGGGTCGGAGCCATTCCAGGTCGTCAGGCCGGGCGGGCAGGGGCAAGCGGGGTCAAGCAGGGCCTCGGCGAAGAGCTGTTGCTGGCTCATGCCGGGACTCCTTCGCCAGCATGCGCGTCGGCCCTTGTTCGCAGCAGGCCTTCGGCAATTTGAGCCTCGGCAAGCACGACCTCGAACGCCGGAATGTCGTTGTCGCGTTCGATGAGCGTGGCAACCGCGCCAACGCGTTGCAAGGCGTGGCGGTAAAGAGCCCAGACCGCCGCAGCGACCGGCGAACCATGGCTGTCGATCAAAAGCTCATCGCCGCCGGCATCGCTGTCACGGGCAAATCCGGCCAGGTGGATTTCTCCGGTAGCATCCAGAGGCAAGCCGTCAATACCGGCATACGGATCACGCCCATGGTTGATGCAGGAGACATAGACATTGTTTACATCAAGCAACAGGCCGCAACCGGTACGCCGGATGACCTCGGAAATGAAGTCGGTTTCTGCCATCGTGGATGCGGTGAACTCGACGTAGGTGGCCGGATTCTCAAGAAGCATGCGTCGTTTGAGTTTTTCCTGAACGCGGTCGATGTGATCGCATACGCGGGACAGCGTTTCGTCATGATATGGAGCCGGCAGAAGGTCGTTGAGGAAAAAGTCGCCATGACTTGACCAGGCCAGATGTTCCGAAAACGACTGCGGTTCATAGCGATCAATCAGGGATGCCAAGCGATCAAGATGCTTTTCGTCAAGGGCCGCTTCGCCGCCGATCGAGAGGCCGACGCCATGGATCGACAGCGGATAAAGGCGGCGAATGGCGGACAGGTAGTGATGGAACGGTCCGCCATCGACCATGTAGTTTTCGGCATGAATCTCGAAAAACCCAAGATCCGGGCGGGTGTCAAGAATCGTGCGAAAGTGCTCGGGCTTCAGCCCGACACCACTGCGTGCGGGGAGAGCGCCTGCGTTGCTTGGCTGTTTGTTGATGCGGTTCATCGTGGCAGGCGCTCCGTTCTGGCGAAGTATCAATCAGGCCGGCGTCAGGCCTTCTTTTCCTTGAACTCGCTGAGTTGACCGAATCCGGTTGACGACGTCGGCGAGGCCGTTTTTTCGCACGAGCCCTTTGGCACGAGCGACCAGGCGTTGCCCTGGTGGTCCATCTTGGAGGTTCCGGCGCAACTGGTGCCCGCGCCCGCCTTGCAATCATTCTTGCCCTTCATGGCCACGCCAAAGCATTTTTCCTTGTCAGCGGCGTTGTCGGCAGCGGCCACGGGCGTCGCGGCAACGGTCAGGGCGGCCCCAAGGGCGAAGGCGAGAGAGGCGGCGGTCAAAGTTTTGCTCATGGTCAGTCTCCTGGTGTTTGTGTAGAAACAGGTTTCAAATGGGCAACAGCGCGAAATTGCGAGTTGCTTGTCCATTAGTCGGAGAGCCAGTGAATTTCTTACAACGATTTTGTTGAGGTTTTGGCGATGGCGTTTCGACGCTTCCGCTTGAGTTTGTCGCTGCGCCAGGGCAATCGCATGAATGCGAAAAACATCAACTCCTCCCCCTTTGCCCCGAAGGAAACACCCGTGGGGTGCAAGGGGGAGGTTGGGTGGGGGATGGGGCTGCATTGACTGCATTGCAGCAACAGATTCGTCGCTTTTCCCCATCCCCACCCCAGCCCACCCCATGAAGGTCTGGTCAAGCGATTTCCCAGGGCGCTGCGCCAAACCCCGCCCGAAAAAGCTTGTTCACTGGCAAAATCATGATCCCAATCTGATCA
>JBBQAT010000081.1:0-19537 GCA_038316625.1 Burkholderiales bacterium | reverse complement strand
TCGCCAATCACGCGCCACCGCTCCAAATCTTTCTTGCTCATTTCGATCCGATCCATCGCTCTGTCCTCCTAGGCTTCTAAGGATGCACCGGACAGTTCTACTTTGCTCGAACCGGACATTACTATCTTGCTGTGACAGGCTTCACATGAACGCATTACCTATTATTCCTTGGCTGGGTGGCAAACGCCGCCTCGCCGACAAGCTTCTGCCGATGTTTCCTCCGCATGAATGCTACGTTGAAGTTTTCTGCGGCGGCGCGGCACTGTACTTCCTCCGCCAGATGCCGGCCAAGGTTGAAGTGATCAACGATATCAACGGCGACCTGGTCAATCTCTACCGCGTTGTGCAGCACCATCTGGAAGAATTTGTGCGCCAGTTCAAGTGGGCCATCTCCAGCCGCCAGCTCTTCAAATGGCAGCAGGAAACCAACCCCGAGACGCTCACCGACATCCAGCGCGCCGCGCGTTTCTACTACCTGCAACACCACGCCTTCGGCGGCAAGGTCGTTGGCCAGAACTACGGCACAGCCACCACGGCCCCGAGGATCAACCTGTGCCGCATCGAAGAGAGCCTGTCGGCCGCGCACATGCGTCTCACCGGAACGAACGTCGAGAACCTGTCGTGGCAGGACTGCATGAAGCGCTACGACCGAAGCCACACCTTCTTCTATCTCGATCCACCTTATTGGCAGACCGAAGGCTATGGCGTCCCCTTCGAGTTCGACCAGTACGAACAGATGGCCGAGACCATGCGCCGCTGCAAGGGGAAAGTCATGGTCAGCATCAACGACCACCCGGACATCCGCCGTTCCTTCGATGGACTTCCTATGCTGGAACTGGGGATCAAGTACAGCGTCGGCAAAGCCCAGGCCGCCCCCCGGGAGTTCAAGGAACTGGTGATAACCAACTGGTAACCGAGGGAGCCGGGAGGGTTGTTTTAACGCGTGGTGTAGGATGGCCGCTTCTGCAATTACCTTGTGCCTGTTGTAATTGCTAGGCGGTGCCAAATATCTCGCGAATCAGTGCCAAATATCGCGCCGCGCTACATTCATCAAACAGGAAGGCTCTGGGTGAGCGGACGATGGCGCGGCCAATGGCCACCCGCTGACGCTGTCCGCCGGAAAGTTCTTTCGGCTTGCGCATGAGGTAGGGCTCAAGCTGCAGAACACGCGCCGCTTCACGCACCTTGGTGTCGATCTGTTCCTTGGGCAGCTTGGCCAGTTGCAGGCCGAAGGCCATGTTTTCGTAGACGGTCAGGTGCGGAAACAGTGCGTAACTCTGGAAGACCATGGCGATCCCGCGTTTGGCCGGGGCAACGTCGTTCATGCGCTCACCGCCGATGAACAGATCGCCTGCACTGATTTCCTCAAGACCGGCAATCATGCGCAACAGGGTCGATTTTCCGCAGCCAGAGGGGCCGATGAAGACGCAGAACTCGCCTTCGCGAATTTCGAGGTCGACTTCGCACAGGACCGGGGGATGATCGCCGTATGACTTGTGGACACCCTTGAATACGATGGCGGTCATGACCGGCTCCCTTGCGTGGCAAGGCACACTGCCGCCAGATTAGGGCACCGCTTGGCAGGAGATTCGAAGGAACGGGATTCCGGGCACAGGACTTCACAACCGCGGGCAATTCTCCGAAGCACGGGCAGCAGCTCAACCTCCCGCATTACGCAGCTTGTATGATTTTTCAAAAGACCCTCCAAGGTGTTTTGTGTTTTAGTTAACTCGCGTTACTAACGCGGGTTAGTTCGAAAACTTTACGCCTGAGCGTTTATCTCTGTCAAGCATTTTTTCGAAGAAGCCGATGCGCCAAAAATCACCGTTGGCCGGAACTACCGACAGGGAAATCTGCTGCCCTCTCGAAAGGCGCGTCAATTGGCGTTCTATGGTTAGTGTCGCCCGTAAAGCCAATGTTCATGCGGGCCTCGAACAACTACCCCTGATTTATCCAGTATTCGAGGGCTATGGCGACGTAGATAAGGGTCATTGAACTTGTGGCGCTTGCGCTGTCCATGAGTAAGTGGCAGAACGCCATGCCGGGTACGGCACCGGTGGCTACAATGGTAGATGCTTGCATTCCGGGCCAGTCAACTGTGATGCCATACGACGAAACAAAAGGAGACCAATCGTGAGTGAATCGAACTACGGACTGAGTGAATTCACAGCAGAGAGCCTCGGAGGCGGACCACAGTCACTATCCGATTACGCGGGCAAGGTTCTGCTTATCGTCAACACCGCCAGCAACTGCGGTTTCACGCCGCAATACACCGGCCTCGAATCTCTCTACCAACGCTACAAAAAACAAGGCTTGGTAATCCTCGGTTTCCCCTGTAACCAGTTTGGCGCACAGGAACCGGGTAGCGCTCCAGAAATTGCCAGCTTCTGCCAGAAAAATTATGGCGTCAGCTTTCCGCTGTTTGCCAAAATCGAGGTGAACGGCAACAACACGCACCCGCTCTTCCAGCACCTGAAAAATTCAGCACGCGGCGTTCTCGGTAGTGAAAGCATCAAGTGGAATTTCACCAAATTCCTGGTCAGCCGCGATGGCTTTGTCATCAAGCGCTACGCACCCGCCGCCACACCGGAGTCAATGGCAGGGGATATTGAGGAGTTGCTCTGATAAGATCAACCCGAAGACGCCAACAACGTTCGGAATCACAAGCAACGGGACCCCACAACGTTCGGCATTCCGAACGCAATTCGTAACAGGGAAATATTACTCATTCAAAATCATAAACTTACGGCAAATAAATAGTGGCACGCTCCATGCTCAAGCTGAATTGCCGCACGACTGCGGCACGGCCTATGGCTGCAACCCGAATGCAGGAGTGAAGATGAGCACCACCTACCGAACCGAGAAGGACTTTCTGGGCGAGAAGCAGGTTCCCGAGAACGCCTACTACGGCGTCCAGACACAGCGCGGCAAAGATAACTTTCACATAACCGGCATCCCGATGTCGACCGAACCCTTCTTTGTCATGGCCTTCGGCTACGTCAAGAAGGCGGCCGCGATGGCCAATCGAGATCTCGGCGTACTCGACACCCAGGTTGCTAACGCGATCATCAGCGCCTGTGATCGGCTGATTGCCGGCGAAATGCGCGACCAGTTCGTCACCGACTTCACCCAGGGCGGTGCCGGCACATCGGTCAACATGAACGCCAATGAAGTCATTGCCAACCTCGCCCTTGAGCAACTCGGCCACCAGAAAGGCGAGTACCAGTTCGTCAATCCAAACGATCACGTCAACTTCGGCCAATCGACCAACGACGTTTACCCGACTGCATTCCGACTGGCGCTGATCCTCCGTCTCACCAGCTATATGGAAGCCCTGCGCAAGCTGCAGAGCGCCTTCTTCGCCAAGGGCAAGGAATTCGAGAAGGTCCTGAAGATGGGCCGGACACACTTGCAGGATGCTGTTCCCATGTCGCTCGGCCAGGAATTCCACGGCTGGGGCACGACCCTCGGCGAGGAAGTGGAGCGCATCGCCGAAGTCCGCCAGTTCCTGCACGAAATCAATCTGGGCGCGACAGCCATCGGCACCACGGTAACTGCCGCACCGGGCTATCCGGAACTGGCGACCAAGTACCTCTCCGAACTAACCGACTGCAAGTTCATTCTCGGTGGCGATCTGGTCGAAGCGACGTCGGATACCGGCGCTTACGTGCTGCTCTCGGGCGTACTCAAACGCACTTCAACCAAGCTCACCAAGATCTGCAACGACATCCGCCTGCTCTCCTCGGGTCCGCGCTGCGGCTTCAACGAGATCAACCTGCCGCAGATGCAGCCGGGCAGCTCAATCATGCCAGGCAAGGTCAATCCAGTGATCCCGGAAGTCGTTAACCAGACCAGCTTCCTGGTTATTGGCCTCGACCTCACCGTCACGCTCGCCGCTTCGGCCGGGCAACTGCAACTGAACGTGATGGAACCGGTGATTACCTTCGCACTGTTCACCTCGATTTCGACGATGGAGAATGCAGTCAACAGCCTGCGTGTCAACTGCATCGAGGGCATCACCGCCAACGCGGAGCATTCGAAAGAGATGGTGCTCAACTCACTCGGCATCATCACCGTCCTGAAGCCCTCACTCGGCTACAAGCAATGCGCAGAAATCGCGCGGGAATGCCACCAAAGCGGCAAGTCGCTGCACGACGTCGTGGTCAAGGAGCGCAAGTTGCTGACACAGGCACACTGGGACGACGTCTTCTCGTTCGAGAACCTGATCAGTCCGAAGTTCGAGAAATAGAGAAGGCCGCTACCAATCCGGAATTTTGGGATGCTGAGTCAGAGAGCTTTACCTCTCCGGAATCGTTAGTATGTCGTTTGCAGCCTCGGCTGCTGGTATGTATCCAGACAGTTTTTAACATCCTATGGAGCCAAAATGAGAAAGATCATCGCTACCGCCCTTGCCGTCCTGGCCACCACCATGAACCCTGCCTTTGCTGAAAAGATCTCGGTCGTTACAGAAGAAATGGCACCCTACAATTTTACGGACGAAAAAGACAAACTAATAACCGGACTGTCCACTGAAGTCGTTAAAGAGGTGCTAAAGCGCGCCAAGGTCGACCACGAAATCAAGAGTTACCCGTGGTCACGAGCCTACAAAATGGCGCAGGAAGACCCTGATGTTGCCATCTATTCAATGGGACGGAACGAAGAGCGCGAGAAAATGTTCAAGTGGGTGGGAGTCGTTGCCAAGCGTGACGTTTATCTCTACAAACTGAAAAGTCGTACTGACATCAAGGCAAGCAAGCTCGACGATCTGAAACCCTACACCTTTGGCGGCATCCGGGATGGTATTCGCACGATGTATCTAGTCAAGGAGGGATTTAAGGTCGACCAGGTTACGGATGATATTGGCAATATCAAGAAGCTTCAGGCCGGAAGAATAGATGGCATTCCGTCCGACGACCTGGCACTGATTGCGCTGGCGAAAAACAGTGGAGTCGAATTCGATTCACTGGAAAAGCTGATCAAGCTCGACAAACTGTCGGGCGGGCTTAGCATGGCGTTCAGCCTGAAAACATCTGACGAAACGGTGGAGAAATGTCGCATCGCTCTGGACAGCATGATGAAAGACGGCACATTCGACACCATCGCCGCAAAGTGGCGCCAAAAATAGACGGTCGATTCTAAAAATCGGAAACAAGCACGCCGTTCGGTTTCCCGAACGGCGTTTTTGAAGAATCTTCGGAAATCCGAACGCCGACCGTTATTTGCAAGAACAATCCGTAACGAATCCGGTGCTTAGCAGATCCCGCGAATGGCACGTTCTATGCTCTCAAAGAATCGGTACACGATCGCGGCACAGCCTGCAGGCTTAACCGTAGTCTGGTTATCGAATCAGTTTTTCCGATAAACCTATTCACCGTCGCGATGTGCAACCTTGAGCCGCTTACCGGCCGCTTTACGACTCAAGGCTCTGCGTGTCCCGGACAAGATTTCAAAGTCGTTTCAATTTTAAAAACAGAGGGGGTTATGCAATGAAGCAGCATACAAAGTTGTTGTTGGGATTCATACTCGGCGTTACGTTTGGCCTGATCGGCTATTACAACTTCCCGGCCAAGGAATTCGCCTTCATGACGCCGTTCAGCGAGGTCATGACCTTTCTAGGCGCGACTTTCCTGCGCATGATCTTCATGGTCGTCGTCCCGCTGATTCTCTCGGCGCTGATGCTCGGCACGATGGAACTCGGCAAGGGGGCTGGCTTGGGCAAGGTCGGTGGATTGTCACTGCTCTATACCCTCATGCTCAGTGGCTGCGCCGTGATCATTGCGGTCGTCATGACCAACATCCTCAAGCCGGGTGTCGGTTTGGCGTTCGACAAGGCGGCACTTGCCACCAACTCCGGCGTATTGACCCTGCAGACCAACGCCAAGGCAGCGCAAGGCAAGATGTGGTATCAATACATCGTTGATCTGATGCCGCAAAATCCGATCGACTCCGCCGCCAAAGCCTTCTCCGGCGAAATCGTTGCGTTGATGATTTTCGCGCTGTTCTTCGGCTGGGCACTGAGCACCGTGATCAAGGATGATGACCACCCGATGGCACAGGTCCTGGATTCCATCTTCCAGGCCTCGATGAAAATCATCGAACTGGCCATGAAACTGGCACCGTACGCCATCTTCGGCATCGTGTTCAACACCGCCTACAAGATGGGTGCAAGCTTCCTTGGCAATGTTGCCTACTATGCTCTGGTGGTCATTATCGGCCTGTTGATTCAGTTCTTCGTGGTTTATGGACTAGCGATCAAGACCATTGCCCGGTCGTCGCCTTTCGGCTTCTTCAAACAATGTCAAGAGGTCTATCTCTACGCCTTCACGACGGCCTCGTCCAATGCCACCCTGCCGGTTGCCCTGGAGTGTGCCGAACACGTTCTGAAACTCCCGCCCCGCATCTCGCGCTTCGTGCTGACCGTCGGCGCCTCGGCCAACCAGAATGGTACCGCCCTCTTCGAAGGCGTCACCGTGATGTTCCTGGCCCAGGTCTACGGCATTGACCTCTCCGTTGGTCAGCAGATCCTTGTGGTTCTGATGTCCATTCTCGCCGGCGTTGGTACAGCCGGTGTCCCCGGTGGTTCGCTGCCGCTGATCGTCGTCCTGATGATCCAGGTTGGCATCCCGGCCGAAGGTATTGGCTTGATCCTTGGTGTCGACCGCTTCCTCGACATGTGCCGTACGACACTGAACGTCGCTGGCGACTTGGTCATCGCCAAGCTGATCACCGAAACCGTCAGCCAGGAAACACGCGATTCGATGGCATAGCAAAAGGCCAAACCACGTTGTTCGTCAATTGAAGGCCCTGAACTCCGGTTCAGGGCTTTTTTCCGTCAAAAATTTGTCGAGAAATACGACCGCTACCGTCCTCACGTAATTGCCGGTTTTCCGTATGGACAATGCATGCAGAAATCCGAAGTTCCGAACAAGTCTCTGAATGGGTTAATTTTTTCTTTATATATCATACAATTACAGCACCATTTCGGTGGTACGTTCCGTGCTAACAGAGAAGGGCCGCGCTATTGCGGCACGTCCATTGGCCACAGGAGCTCCAACGCATGAAAGCAAACAAACTCACTCTACGGATCATGATTGGCATGGTCTTGGGCATTATTGCCGGATACACCGTCAACAAAATGGGCCTCTCTGCCGCCGCCCTCAAGGAAGCATCCAGTTACTTTTCACTGGCCAGCGACATCTTCCTGCGCCTGATCAAGATGATCATCGCCCCGTTGGTGTTCAGCACCGTCGTCTCCGGCATTGCCAATATGGGCGACAGCAAGTCGGTCGGGCGTGTCGGCGTCAAATCGCTACTGTGGTTCATTACCGCCTCGATCATCTCGCTTCTGCTCGGTTGCTTGTTAGCCAATTTCATCCAGCCAGGTACCGGCCTTGGTATGGCTTTGCCAGCCGCGGACGCCGCCACTAACCTGGCCACCAAGTCGCTCAACTTCAACACCTTCCTGCTCAATGTTTTCCCGAAGAGCATTTTCGAAGCGTTTGCCGGCAATCAGATTCTGCAGATCCTGATTTTCTCGATTTTCTTTGGTCTGGCGATTGCCTCACTTCCAGGCAAAACGGCCACCACGATCACCAAACTCTGTGACGAAGCCGTGCACGTCATGATCAAGGTCACTGATTTTGTGATGCAGTTCGCCCCGATCGGCGTATTCGCCGCCATGGGCGCGGCCATTGCCACGCAAGGCATCGGCGTTCTCGGTACTTACGGCAAGCTGATTGGCTCGTTCTACGTTGGGCTGGTGCTGCTGACTCTGATTCTGATTTTCGCCGGCTGGCTGTTCCTCGGTCGCCGCGTGTTCACCCTGATGCAGATGATGCGCAGCGTGATGTTGCTGGCCTTCTCCACGGCCAGCAGTGAAGCCGCCTACCCCAAAACCATGGAACAGCTGGAGAAATTCGGTGCCAGCAACCGCATCACCAGTTTCGTGTTGCCATTGGGCTATTCGTTCAACCTCGATGGTTCCATGCTCTACCAGTCATTCGCCATACTCTTCATTGCCCAGGCCTACGGCATCGACATGCCGATATCGCAGCAATTGGCGATGCTGGCCGTCTTGATGGTCTCCAGCAAAGGCATGGCCGGCGTTGCCCGCGCCTCGCTGGTCGTCGTTGCGGCCGTCCTGCCGATGTTCAACCTCCCGGAATCCGGCCTGCTGCTGATCATGGCCATCGACCAGTTCCTCGACATGGGCCGCACGGCGATCAACGTGGTGGGCAACAGCATTGCCACCGCCGTCGTCGCCAAATGGGAAGGCCAACTCGGTGAAACCAGAGACGACGAAGAGTCGGTAGACCTTACGATTCTCGACGGAAACAACCCGGTGCCACAACGGGCATAAACTTTGCTGCAAATTCAACAATACACGTTTTAAATTACACCCGATTCCTCACGGCACCGGGTGATTTTCTCTTTCAGTCATTACCCGGACACCTCAGGCATGTTGCCTTGAAGCCCCTGCTACAATAAAGATCATCTCACCCAACGGCCCGCATGCTCATACGCCACCCTCTGCGCTTTACCGCTCTGCTACTGGCCTTTTCAACGCTGGTCGCGGGCGCGGCTTTCACAACGTACCAGATCAGCCAGCGCATGGGGCTCACGGAATTGCAGATCACCGGTCGCCATCGGCTTGATCTCTACTCCACCAGTCTGGAACGGGAAATCGGCAAATACGCCTACTTCCCAGCCACGCTTGAGCTTGAACGTGATGTACTCGATCTGTTGGGAAATTCCGGAGACACCAAGCTGCCCGGCAAAGTAAACAATTACCTGGAACAGCTCAACGAACGCGCCGGCACACTGGCCATCTACGTCATGGACGACAAAGGCATCGTGCGTGCGTCCAGCAACTGGCGTCGCGCCGACAGCTATGTGGGCGAGGACCTTTCATTCCGCCCCTACTTCCGCGATGCCATGTCAAGTGGGAATGGCCGTTTCTTTGGAATTGGCACGACGCGCAGTGAACCGGGCTATTATTTATCCTCCTCGCTGGCCAACGAGAACCGCATTATCGGCGTCGCCATCATCAAGGTCAGCCTTGAGCAACTCGAAAAGTCGTGGTCTACCGTTGAGGTTCCTGTCCTGGTTGCCGACGAAAACGGAGTGGTCATTCTCAGTTCGGTTGCCGACTGGAAATTCACCACCCTGCGCCCCTTGGACGAACGCACCCGCAATGCGTTTGACCGCACTCAGCAATATAACCGTCGAGCCTTGCAGCCCCTGGGGGTACGAGAAACGGCCAGCCTCAATCGCGGAGCCCGTCTGGTACAAATCGCCCGAGAAAAACAGGAAATGGTCTCGGCCTACCCGGTAGCCGGCCAATTCCTGGCGCAATCCCAGACACTGCTTGGCACCCCTTGGTCCCTGACCGTGTTTTCCCACCGTGACCAGGTAGATAGCATGAGTACCAGCCGAGCCGCCGTGGTCGGTATCACAACGATCCTGCTCTGCATTCTGGCAGTCATGATCAATGATCGCCGACGCCATCTGCGTGACCGCCTGGCTGCGCGCGAGGCGCTACAGAAAGCCCATGACGAACTGGAGCTCAAGGTCAAGGAACGAACAGCCGACCTCTCCGCCGCTAACCAGCATCTTCAGGAAGAAGTCGCCGAAAGGGTTCGTGCCGAACGCACCTTGCGCGCGGCCCAGGACGAGCTGATCCAGGCCGGCAAGCTGGCCGTTATCGGGCAACTATCGACCGGTATCGCACACGAACTCAACCAGCCGCTGGCCGCACTGCGCACGCTTTCCGGCAACGCCGCCCGCTTCCTTGAACGGGGCGACGAAGCGACCACCCGTTCCAACCTCGAACGCATTGCTCAACTGGTCGACCGCATGGGGCTGATTACCGGCCAACTCAAAGCCTTTGCCCGTAAATCCAGCGGGCAGGCACGGCCGGTCGATATCCGGCAGGTGGTCGCCCACGCCATCGCCATTCTCGACCAGCGCCTGCGCAGTACGCACGCACAGGTTACAACCGATTTTCCCGAAGACCTGCCGTACGCCTTATGCGATGCCAACCGGCTGGAACAAGTTCTGGTCAACCTGATCGGCAACGCTCTTGACGCCATGGACAAGCTCGCTGCTCCGCAAGTTGAACTGAGTGGCACCACGCATGGCCAAATGGTTCGCCTGGAGATTCGGGACCACGGCGACGGGTTAAGTGACGAAATCCGATCACGCCTGTTCGAGCCTTTCTTTACGACCAAGGAAGCCGGTGTCGGGCTCGGCCTTGGACTGGCAATTTCGGCTGGCATCGTCAGCGATTTTGGTGGCTCGCTAAGCGGCGATAATCATTCTGCTGGCGGTGCCCTGTTTACCCTGGAAATCCCCCTCGTTCCGGAGACCTCCTCGCTATGACTGAAGCTCTCAAAGTCCTCATCATCGAAGACGATCCGGATGTCCGCCTGGGCTGCGAACAAGCCCTGCAACTGGAAGGCATCCTGACCGAAGGCGTGGCCAGCGCCGAGGAGGCCCGACGCCTTCTTGGCAAGGATTTTCGCGGCATCGTCGTCAGCGACATCCGCTTGCCGCGCATGGACGGCATGACCTTCCTGCGCGAAGCCCTGGCGGTTGATCCAGAACTCCCGGTCGTGCTGATCACCGGACACGGTGATATCTCGATGGCCGTCCAGGCGATGAAAGATGGCGCCTACGACTTCATCCAGAAACCCTTCCCGCCGGATTACCTGGTCGAAGTTGTTCGCCGCGCCCTCGAGAAGCGCCAGCTTGTCATCGAAGTTCGCGACCTGCGCCATCGCCTTGAAGGCCGCGACCAGATCGAGGCACGGCTGATCGGAAATGCGTCCGGGATGACCAAGGTCCGCAAGCTGATCGCCGGACTCGCTGATAGTGCCGCCGACGTTCTGATCCAGGGCGAAACCGGTACTGGCAAGGAACTCGTCGCTCGCTGCCTGCACGAGGCCAGCTCGCGTCGGAAGGGGAATTTCGTCGCCATCAATTGCGGCGGCCTGCCCGAGACCCTGTTCGACAGCGAAATATTCGGTCACGAAGCGGGTGCCTATACCGGTGCGAACAAGAAGCGCATCGGCAAGATCGAACATGCCAACGGCGGCACGCTATTTCTCGATGAAATCGAAACCATGCCGATCGCCATGCAGATCAAGCTGCTGCGAGTTCTACAGGAGCGCACGCTGGAACGGCTCGGTTCCAACACCTCGATTCCCATTGACTGCCGCATCGTTGCCGCGACCAAGGAAGACTTGCGTGTGCTTGCCGATCAGGGCCGCTTCCGGGCTGACCTCTACTATCGCCTCAGCGTCGCCACCGTGACGCTGCCGCCCTTGCGCGAGCGCCGCGAAGACATCCCGCTGCTGTTCCAGCATTTCCTGCTTCAGGCGGCGGCTCGCCATGGCCGTCCGGTGCCGGCCAGCGACCCGGTACGCACCCGCCAGCTGGTTGGCTATCAATGGCCGGGCAACGTCCGCGAACTGCGCAATGTCGCCGACCGCGTCGTCCTCGGCATCGAGAGCGGTGCGCCACCCTTCGGCGACGACATCATCGAGCGCCTGTTGCCTTTATCAGAAACGGTCGAAGCCTTCGAACGCGCCCTAATCGCCGACGCCCTGCATCGCCACAAGGGCAGTCTGGTGCGCAGTGCTGAAGCACTGGGCGTCGCCAAGACTACGCTGCATGACAAGATCCGGAAATACGGGTTGTCTGACGCGGGGCTGGTCTGAGGAAGCAAGGAGCAGTGCGCCCGGATTCAGGTGCGACGAAGTCCGCGTATGGGAATCCGGAGAATGCTCACGCCGAACGGCTGGAGGAACCCGGCGGCAACGATACCGCCACAGCCGAGTTAGAGGCAAATATCCGTGCAACTTGATCCGCCGTATCCGCCAGCCACTGCGCTGCATTCACCATGGCGTTGTCAAGCGTCTCCGGGCCAAGGCACGGCGAAAAGCAACCCCGGTCGAACAAAGTATTGAGCTCCGTGAGCGAAGTACGGTCAACCGAACCGGAGATCAGGGTCACGGGAACCCTTGCTTCTTGTGCCATTCGGGCCGCAATGGCCGGTGCCTTGCCGCCAAGCGTCTGAGAATCCGTGCGACCTTCTCCCGTAATCATCCAGTCTGCGTCTTGCAGGGCGATTGCCAACCCATTCAATTCGGCGACTGTGCTGGCCCCTGAGCACATCGTCCCACCTAAAAGCCTGAGTGCGAAGCCGAGACCACCGGCGGCACCCGATCCTGAAAAATCGCAAGCGCGACGTCCGAAAGCAGCTTCAGCGATTGCTCCCAAGTGGGCCAGGGCGGCTTCCAGAGCATCCACTCTCTCCGGTAACAATCCTTTCTGTGGGCCAAATACGTGAGTTGCACCGAAAGGGCCGCAAAGCGGATTGGTGACATCCGATAATATTTCGATACTTGATTCGGCCAAGCGAGGATCAAGCAGCGAAAGATCAAGCGTCCGCGCATCCCGCAAAGCAAATGGAACCGGCTCAAGCGGCGCACCGTGCTCATCTAGCCAGCGTGCCCCAAGTGCGGCTAACAGACCGGCTCCGCCATCATTGGTGCTGCTCCCCCCAAGACCAATCGCCAGATGGCGAATGCCGGTATCCAGTGCTGCGCGGACAAGTTCTCCGACGCCCGCGCTGCTGCGTCGTTCGATCGGGAGACGTGTGCCAGCTGCATCGGTCAGTGGAACAGCCTGTGCGACTTCGATCAGCCCGACAGATGCACCGGACGCCGGATGACGGAACATCCCCCATTCGGCATCGCGCGCGTCACCGCTGGCACCGGTAACAGTCAGCCGACGTCGTTCACCTCCTGTTGCCGCGAGAAGCACGTCAAGAGTGCCTTCGCCACCATCGGCCATCGGACAGAAGCGCAGATCCACCTCCGGCCAGACACGACGAAGGCCGCGTGCCCAAGAGGCGCAGACATCCACGGCGGAGAGCGAGCCTTTAAAGCTGTCCGGCGCTAAAACGACGATCATGACGAAACATCCTTCAGCACGTTTGTCAGCGCTCCAATACCCAGTGCAACATTATCGCAGCGGTCCACGAAAAGTCTGCACCGCCGTAGGCTTCGCCGGTCAGCGGGTTGAAATACTCGTAGAAGCCCTTTTCAGCAATCAGCGCGCGGGTGTCGGAACGCAGGCGATCATGCAGATCCTGTCGGCCATAGTGTGCACAGCCTTCGGCGACCATCCAGTTGATATGTGGCCAGACCGGGCCGCGCCAGTAGCGCTGCGGCTCGAAGGCGGCGTCATCTGGACGCAGCGAAGCCAGGGCAAAGCGGGCCTGGCCAATCCACCGTTCGAGCAGCGCGAACTGCTGTGCGGCGGACGCTTCGTCGTACACGCGGGCATAGGCGGCGAGGAAAGTGGCGTGGGCGGGGACGACGAGTTGCAAGCCAGTGCGCGTATCCAGCGAAACGTACTGACCGAGCTCATCGTTCCACAAGCGGGCGAAGGCTTGCCTCATGTGGTCGGCACGTGCGCGTTGCGCTCTGGCTTCGTCAAGCAATCCGGCGTCTTCGCACAACTCGGCGAGGTCGTGAGTGGCGCGCAGCAGGATCGCATTGGTACCGAAGTCAGCGACGCGATAGGGACATTCAGTGTAGATGCGGGTGGCGTCAAATTTCAAATCGCGGAACAGGTCGAGCAGATAGACAAACCGGTCGTATTCTGCCTTGTGCGGGCGTTGTGCCGCGTCGACATGCTGCGTGTCGCGCCGATGGTACTCTCGCTGCGTCGGCGGAACGGCGGCTAGCGGCACATCCCACGCCGGGCTGTTGTCCATGCCGGATTCCCAAGGGTGGTAACTCACCACCAAGCCGGTGTTTTCCGGGTCCCGGTCGCGCGACCACCAGCGGTGCGCGGCGATCAACTTGGGTAGCAGGGTCGAAATGCGCTCTGTCGCCAGATCCTTGTTCTTGGCACGATCACGCATCAAACGCACCATCGTCGCCAGCAGTGGAGGCTGAGTGATGCTGGTCGTTGGTGGGGTGCGGTGCGTCAGGCCCCATTGCTCAGGGCCCGGAAAATAGCTATCGGCGGGCTGGTGGAAAACGATATGCGGCACCAGACCGTTTTCCCACTGCCCGAGGAAAAGGCTGTCGAGTTCTTGCCAGGCGCGGGCTTCGTCAAAGTTCATCCAGCCGAGCGCCGTGATCCCCGCGTCCCAGTTCCACTGAAACGGATATAGTTTTTTCGAAGGAACGGTGTACCCGCCGCGATCATTGGCACGCAGGATAGCCTGTGCTGTTTCACGCATTGATTGGTCTGAGACGGTTGTAGTCATTTCAATTGAGATCATGTGATGTTCTTTCAAGCAGAGATCCGCTTTCCGGCGCTGTCGTACCAGCGCAGGCGTGGGGTATTCGGGCGAATGGGCAGGTTGTCGCCACGATTGACGTCGAGGTTGGTATCGACGGTGACGCGGACCCAGGTATCACCGAGCTTTCCCGAAACCTGCTTGTGCGGCCCCAGAGCCTCAACAACAGCTACTTTCAGACGCCAGGAATCGGCCGAACCATCAACGATGATGTCCTCCGGGCGAATACCGAGTTGCGAGGCCCCGTTCGGTGCCGTCGTGCCAAGCGCGGGTGCGACATCACTGGAGAGTTGCAGGAAATTCATCGGCGGGTTGCCGATGAAGCTGCCAACAAAGGTCGTCGCTGGATTGGCATAGACCTCCATCGGCGTAGCGTACTGAACGATCTCGCCGCCGTGCATGACAGCGATTCGATCCGCCAGACTCATCGCCTCGACTTGATCGTGCGTGACGTAGATCGTCGTTGTCTGCGTTTCCTGCAGCAGTGATTTGAGCTCGGCACGCATTTCGAGGCGCAGCAGCGCGTCGAGATTGGACAAGGGTTCGTCCATCAGCAGGACATCCGGTGCCATGGCCAAAGCACGCGCTACGGCGACACGCTGACGCTGGCCCCCCGAAAGCTGGCCCGAGTACCGGTCGAGCAGTTTCTCGATGTGCATCATCTCGGCGGCGCGTTCAACCTGTCGCTTGATCTTCTCTTCCGGATCCTTGCGCATCCTAAGCCCGAAAGCGATGTTTTCGTAGATCGTCAGGTGCGGGAAGACCGCATAGTTCTGGAACACCATGGCGATGTTCCGTGCGCCGGGGGCGAGACCATTGACGCGACGCTCACCGATTTTCAATTCGCCGGAGGTCTCCACTTCCAGACCGGCGAGAATCCGTAACAGGGTTGTCTTGCCGCACCCTGAAGGGCCGAGCAGAACACAGAATTCACGGTCGCGAACTTCCAGCGAAACCGATTTAAGCACCTGCACGCCCTTGAATTCCTTCTCAACTTTACTTACTTGAATAGCTGACATGGTTTATTGCTCCAAATAGTCGTTAATCTCAGTGCGCCGGCCTTAGCGGTTGGAGATGCCCCACATGCTGAAGAGGTATTTCCGCACAGCAAAAATAAAGATCAGCGATGGGACGATCAGAAAGAAGCCACCAGCAAAACGGAAGTGCAAGGGCGACTCTTCGAGCGAAAAGAACAGGAAGGCGGTCAACGTCCGTTCGCTCAGGGTCATGATTGAGGCAGCGAACACCTCGTTCCACGAAACAACGAACGAGAAAACCATCGTCGCCGCTATCCCCGGCAGCGCCAGCGGCATGACTACTTTTGTGAAGGCCGTAAACGGCGTGCATCCGAGCGTTAGCGCCGCTTCCTCCAACTCGCGGGGGATGCCCATGAACAGGCTGGACGTCACCAGAATAGCGAAGGGCAATGCCAGCGCCGTATGGATTAGCGCCACGCCCGCAACCGTGTCATACAATCCGACCTGGATAAAGCGCGTCACCAGCGGCAAAGCCAAGATAGCGATCGGGAAAGCCCGCGTCATGACAATCATCACGCGGTACACACTCTGCCCCGGAAACTGGAAGCGAGCCAATGCATACCCCGCAGGCGCTCCCAAGATGATGGCAAAAGCCATGGTCAGTGCAGCAACCTTGACACTCGTCCACGTAGCGGCAAAAACGCCCGCGTAATTGAGGAAGAAGAGCATCGTTTCCATGGTGAGATCGCTTGGTAGCAAGCCCTTCGGCCAAGCCATGATCGCGTCTTTGTCGGAAAACGCAGACAAGCCTATGAGGTAGACCGGAGCTAGCCACATGACCGCCAGAATAATTGCCGAAGTCATGATGAAGCGCTTGCTTGCCTGCCGCGAATCAACGACCTCGGGCACTTTGATGGTTGTGGCGCTCATACCAGGGTCTCCTTCGGAACACGCAGAACGCGCAGATAGACGACCGTGGCAATGATCGACAGTATCAGGATCACCAAGGCGTAGGCCGCCGCCATGCTGGTGTTCTGATACAAGTTTTGCCACTGATAGGCTTCGCCGACGAGAATCGGAAAATCTCGGCCGGCCAGCGCGAAGACCATAGCGAATACTTCAAGCGCCATCACGGTCCGCAAGATCAGTGCGGTTTGCAGGCTCGGCTTGAGTAATGGCAGCGTGATCTTGATGAAACGTTTCCATGCGCTTGCCCCGAAGACTTTGGCGGCTTCGTCGTATTCTTTGGGGATCAGACCCAGTCCGGCGACGATAATAACCAGGACGATTGGCGTGGCCCGCCAGATTTCAGCGACCACAATGGCCAGAAACAATGCCATTGGCTGCTGATACGACAACCAGTTTGCCGGACCGTCAATCAGCCCTAAACCCTTCAGCGCCGAGTTCATGTAACCGCGTTCGGTAAAGATGGCCAACCATGCCAGACCTGCCGCAAGGTCGGAAATACCGAGAGGAATCGTCCAGATGTACAGGAAGGTGAAGCGACCACGCTCGATCTTCGAGAGCAGCATGCTCAGTACCAGGGCAAAAACGATCTGCAACGGAACAACAATCGCCACCAGCAGGATCGTATTCTTGAGCGACAGTCGGAAATTGCTGTCCGAGGCCATTTTCTTGATGAAGCCCAGCGTGTAACCAGACTCATCGGTAAAGGCCGCCATCGTCGTTTCGGCGAGTGGCCAGGCGAACAAAGCCGTCAGAAACAACAGGCTGGGCGCGATCAGCAGATAAGGGACGAGGCGGGATCGCCACATGAGAGTCTCCTGCAATCAGATTGGACGCACAGAAAAAATCCGCTCCCTGTGCTACAGCACGGAGAATGAAGGCGGCTCGTGCATCGAACGCCGCTACGTGGAAATAAATCGGATGGAAAAGAGCCGGGGATCAAGCCCTTCCCATCAATTCGGCACGTCCGACTACTTGACGACGCACGCCGCTGTTCCGACCGGATCAGGCAACCAGCACGGCACGTTCGCGGCCTTCATGAAGGTATCCAGCGCCGCGCCTTGTTCCTGAACAACTGTCTTGACGTCTTCATTACGAATGACGATGCGCGTGAAGGAATCAAGGAAGAACTTGTTGTACTCGCCACCTTTAGCGCCGAGACCGGCTGGAATCACGCCAATTTTGGACGCTTTGGAGGTTGCCTGATCGGTCATCGCCTGATTGGCCATTTTGATGCCATCATTCAAATCCGGTGCATCGAATTTCTGGAGCACAGGGAAGAAGCCTGTTTCCTTCATCGTCGCCACCTGAACCGCGGTCGAGGTCAGGTGATCGATCGTCCGTTCTGCGGCTGCGGCATCTGCGGAACTACTCGGGATGGAAAGGCCGCTCAGGACAAGCATGTAGCCACGGCCTTTCGGACCAATCGGTGCAGGGAAAGTCACAAATTCGGTCGGCTTGTCGCGTAAAGCGGACAATAGACGGGCGGTATGATCGAAGGCAATCCAGACTTCGCCGCTATTCATCGGCTCTTCCATAAAGCCATAGGCCGTTGAACGCGGATGGACGAACTGCCAAAGATCACGGAACTCGGACCACATCTTCTCGGCATCGGCGCTACGGAAAGTCGTTGCCTGCCCACCCGTATAACTGGGGTACAGGAAGCCCTGGAAGAAGCGGTGCATCAGGCCCTTGGGGCCGGCTGGGAAACCCAGTTTGGCTTCGCCGGTGGCCTTCTTGATGTTTTCCGCCCATTCGCGCAGTTGCTGATAGGTCAGCGTATTGACGTCGGCGCCCTTTGGGAGGTAAGGCAATGCCTTTTTGTTTGCTGCCATGATGTAGCTGGCGTACATCCATGGAACCATGCGCACCTTGTCACCACCCAGCTTGCCAAGCTCAATAAAGGAAGGATTGAAGGAACGGGTTGCCGAAAGCTTGGTCATCAGGCCACTCAGATCATTCAGGTTGTTCAAGCCAACCGAAGCCAACTCGGAATCAAGCGCTCCAGCAACACTCACCAAACCTTTTCCGGACTTGATTTCAGCGCCCAGACGGGTTGTGAATGGGCCGGTTTCTTCAGGAATGAACTTAACGGTGTCGGTCGCCCCCTTGAGCAGAACATTGCGCACTTTTTCGGCTTCGTCCACCGGTCTTAATTGAGTCGACAACAGGGTAATTTCACTTGCTACAGCCGACCCAGAGAGCAAGCCAAAAGCTATCAGACAAAGCGCACCCGGCACGTTCAGGCGGCGCGAAAAACTCGATTTAGTCATGTCAATCTCCTACCAGTATGGTTAAAAGTAATCGGGCCGTTTGCACTAGCGCGGAGGCCCGTCTGACGCGCGAATCACGAGCTCCACGGGTTGGAGCAGCGAGAATTGGGTTGGGTCTTCGCCACCCAGCAGGCGTAACAGAACCTTGCCAAGTTCGAGACCGTTGAAATAAGGCTGATGCTCGATGGTTGTCAGCCCAGGATCAGCGTAATGCGCCAGATCACTGTTGCCGTAGCCGATGATTGATATGTCTCGACCAATCTCCAGCCCACGCGCCCGGCAAGCGACGTAAGCCCCCATGGCCATGGCATCAGTCGCGCAGGCCAGCGCCGTCGGGGGATTCGCCGAGTCCAGCAATTCGGCGGCCATCGCCTCGCCGGACTGATTGGAAAGCTGGCCGTAGCGAACAAGCGGCTCCAGGCCGGCGATGGCCATCGCATCGCGATAACCTTTTTCGCGCAAGCGAGCAAAGGTGAAATCACGCACCGCGTCGAGCATGGCGATTCGGCTATGGCCGAGGCCCAACAATCGCTCCGTGGCAATGCGGAACGCGCCTTCGTTATCGGTATCGACCCACGCGTGCGGCGGCATGTTCTCGGTGCGACCGAAGGTAACAAAGCACTTGCCGAAACGCTGCAGATACTCAACCCGAGGATCGTTGGCGCGGGTGCGGGCAACGATCATGCCGTCGACCCAGCCGCCATCAATCATGCTCTGATTGATCTGCAATTCCTTCTCAGGAGAAGTGGCCGCCGTCGCGATCACGTGATAGCCACCTTCGGCTAGAGCGTCATTCGCACCGGCCAGCAGCCCGGAATAGATGCGATCCATGAATTGCCCCTGCTGCCCGAACACGGGCAGCACCATGCCAATGGCAAAAGCCTTGCCACTAGCCAGCTTGCGCGCCATCGGGCTGGGCTGGTAGCCGATTTTTTTGGCGTGTTCGAAAACCCGGGCCCGCGTGCTCGGGCTGACATCGGTATAACCGTTCAGGGCACGAG
>JBBQAT010000080.1:0-19613 GCA_038316625.1 Burkholderiales bacterium | reverse complement strand
AGCGTGCACAGGAACTCGGCCTGGTGCTCTCCCCTCAGCCTGTTCCCGCTCCCGCATGATGCCGACAATCTCCCAATATGCATTTCTAACCCACTGAATTTAAATGAACAAATTACTGTTTCTTGAGAGCTTGTCGAAGGGTGCACGGGCTTCGACGGGCTCAGCCCGAACGGGGTAAATCGGTCTGCGGACTGGTCCGAACTCCAGCCCTTGCTGGCCGAATTCTGGCATCAGGTGCAAGGTCGTGTCGAGGCTCGTCATGCGCCGGGCCGGCTCAAACTGTGGCTCAATTCGCTGCGCAACACCTTTGTCGAAGCCGAAGCGCTGTACTGGGCTATTCGCCCTTTACGTGGCATTGGTGAAATGAATCAGGTGCTGGTGCGGCAGGGTGTTCCAGTGATAAGTCGCGTGGCCTGAGCTTTCCCATGCAAGCCAACTCCCGTATTCCGACCAGCGCCCAGACCGGTATCCACGACCATCTTGCGACGCTGCTTGATCGGCATTTGGCCTCGCCATTCCGCAAGCCTTATACCGACTACAACCGCGCCGCTTTCGAGGCGAGTTTCGAGCGGCTAGAACGCGTGGCTCCTGGTTCGCCTCTGATTCTTGATTCCTGTTGTGGTGTTGGCGAAAGCAGCATCGCGCTGGCGCTGGCCTTTCCCGACCATTACGTGATCGGTGTCGACCAATCCGAATCGCGCCTGAGCCGAAACGTCACCGGCCATACGGAGTTGCCGGCGAACCTCGATCTGGTGCGGGCCGATCTTGTCGACTACTGGCGGCTGATGCGCGATGCCAATATCCGTCTGGCTCGGCACTATCTGCTGTATCCCAATCCCTGGCCGAAAATCGGCCACCTGTCGCGGCGCTGGCACGGCCATCCGGTTTTCCCGGCGATGCTTGAACTCGGTGGTGTGCTTGAGTGCCGCAGCAACTGGCGGATCTATATCGACGAATTCTGTTTTGCCGTGCATCGACTGACGCAGCTCGACACTGTTTGCGAAGCCTTTACACCGGAGGTCGTGCTGACTCCGTTTGAACGAAAGTATCTGAGCTCGGGTCATATTCTGTATCGCGCCCGCTTGACACTTTGAGTGGCTGAAGTGTTTGCTGTCGTGCGGTAGCTGGGTGACAATCAGTATCTTTCCTTCTGCCTCGTTCCGACCATGTCTGATTTTGCCTGCCTGAGTTGCGGTGCCTGTTGTGCCGCTTTCCGCGTTGATTTCCATTGCTCCGATCTGGCAACGGCCGATGTTCCAGGTGTTCCGGCAGCAATGACCATTCCGCTGACCGCAACACTGGTGCGCATGCGCGGCACCGATGAGGCTCCGCCGCGTTGCGTGGCGCTGGATGGCGAGGTCGGTCGCGAGGTTCGCTGCTCGATCTACGAACGCCGTCCGGGGCCGTGTCGGGATTTCGCGCCATACGCACCGTTGGGCATCGGCGACGATGCCTGTGATCGCGCCAGACGGCGCCATGGATTGAAGCCTCTGGGTTTGCCAACATCAGCACTTTGAAAGGTTTTTATGTCGATGGTTGTTGAAGTTCGTGGTGACTACATTCAGCTGGATCAATTGCTCAAGACGACAGGTTTGTGTCACTCGGGCGGTTATGCGCATTCCGAGATCGAAGCTGGCAAGGTCAAAGTCGACGGAGTCGTCGAGAGCCGCAAGCGTGCCAAGTTGCGCCCTGGCCAGCAGGTTTTCTATGGCGAAGAGACGGTCGATCTGGTGGCTTCAGCAACGTCCTGAGGCGTGGCTTGCAACAAGAAACTTTCTCGCCCAGCGCTTGTCTTGTATCATATATAAGAGTTGTTTTTTATGCGGTTCCTGCATATGATCAGTCTGAAATGTCAGCAATCCGGTGCGCGGTAACCGCCATGGCCCTGAAGTAGAATGAGTTGTCAGATTTTGATTTACTCCACCACCCCGTGAAACCTTTGAGAAAGGACGTTCCCATGCTGGAATCCTACCGCGCACATGTTGCCGAGCGCGCTGCACTTGGCATCCCACCGTTGCCGCTGACGGCAAAGCAGACCGAAGAGTTGATTGCTCTTCTGAAGAATCCGCCGAAGGGCGAAGAAGCGGCTCTGGTCGAGTTGATCACCTACCGCGTTCCCGCCGGTGTGGATGATGCCGCCAAGGTCAAGGCCGAGTTTCTCGCCAAGGTGGCCAACGGTGAAGAATCCTGCGCGCTGATTTCTAAGTCCAAGGCGGCCGAATTGCTCGGCACCATGCTCGGTGGTTTCAACGTCAAGCCGCTGATCGACGTGCTGGGCGATGCAGTCGTCGGCCCGGTTGCCGCTGAAGCGTTGAAAAAGACGCTGCTGGTGTTCGACTTCTTTCATGACGTGAAGGCGCTCGCCGACAAGGGCAATGCCAACGCCAAGTCGGTGATGCAATCCTGGGCCGATGCCGAATGGTTTACCTGCCGCCCTGAAGTTCCGGCCAAGCAGAAAGTTACTGTCCTGAAGGTTACCGGCGAAACCAATACCGACGACCTGTCGCCGGCACCGGACGCCACGACGCGCCCGGACATTCCGCTGCACGCGCTGGCCATGCTCAAGAACCCGCGTCCGGGCATCGATGCCGACAAGCCGGGCGAACGTGGCCCGATCAAGCAGATCGCCGCGCTGACCGCCAAGGGTAACCAGATCGCCTATGTCGGCGACGTGGTCGGTACCGGTTCTTCGCGCAAATCGGCCGCCAATTCGGTGCTGTGGTTCACCGGCCAGGACATTCCCTTCGTGCCGAACAAGCGTTTCGGCGGTGTTTGCCTCGGTTCCAAGATTGCGCCGATTTTCTACAACACGCTGGAAGATGCCGGCGCGCTGCCGATCGAAATCGACGTCACCCAGATGAACATGGGCGACGAGATCGAGCTCAACATCGACATGGCGACGACCAAAGTCACCGCCTTCAAAAACGGCACGCTGATTGCCGAATCGCAGTTGAAGACGCCGGTGGTCCTTGATGAAGTCCGTGCCGGTGGCCGCATCCCGCTGATCGTTGGTCGTGGCCTGACGGCGCGTGCCCGTGAAGCCATGGGCCTGCCCGCTTCAACCCTGTTCCGTCTGCCGCAAGAACCCGTCGATACCGGCAAGGGGTATACGCTGGCGCAGAAGATGGTCGGTCGCGCCTGCGGCCTGCCGGAAGGGAAGGGCATCCGTCCCGAAACCTATTGCGAGCCAAGAATGGCAACCGTCGGTTCGCAGGACACCACCGGCCCGATGACGCGCGACGAGCTGAAAGATCTGGCCTGCCTCGGCTTCTCGGCCGACATGGTCATGCAGTCCTTCTGTCACACCGCCGCCTATCCGAAGCTGGTCGACATCAAGACCCATCGCACCCTGCCGAGCTTCATCACTACGCGCGGCGGCGTTTCGCTGCGTCCGGGTGACGGCGTGATCCACAGTTGGCTCAATCGTCTGGCCCTGCCGGACACCGTCGGCACCGGCGGTGACTCGCACACGCGTTTCCCGATCGGCATTTCCTTCCCGGCCGGTTCCGGTCTGGTCGCTTTTGCCGCTGCCACCGGCGTCATGCCGCTGGATATGCCGGAATCCGTTCTGGTCCGCTTCAAGGGCAAGATGCAGGACGGCATCACCCTGCGCGATCTGGTCAATGCCATTCCGTACTATGCCATCCAGCAAGGCCTGATGACCGTCGCCAAGCAGGGCAAGAAGAACATCTTCTCCGGCCGCATCCTCGAAATCGAAGGCTTGCCCGATCTCAAGGTCGAGCAGGCGTTTGAACTTTCCGACGCTTCCGCCGAACGCTCTGCCGCTGCCTGTACCGTGCATCTGGACAAGGCACCGGTCATCGAATACCTGCGTTCGAACATCACGCTGATGAAGTGGATGATCGCCAATGGCTACTCTGACGCCCGCGCACTTGGTCGCCGCGTCAAGGCCATGGAAGCGTGGATCGCCGATCCGAAATTGCTCAAGGCTGACGCCGATGCCGAATACGCTGCCGTGATCGAAATCGATCTGGCCGACGTCAAGGAACCCATCGTCGCCTGCCCGAACGATCCGGACGACGTGAAACTGCTTTCCGAAGTCTCGGGCACCAAGATCGACGAAGTCTTTATCGGCTCGTGCATGACCAACATCGGCCACTTCCGCGCCGCCGGCAAGGTGCTCGACGGCAAGTCGGATATTCCGACTCGCCTGTGGATCGCTCCGCCGACCAAGATGGATGCCATGATCCTCAACGAAGAAGGCTACTACGCTGTTCTTGGCAAGAGCGGCGCGCGCATGGAAATGCCCGGCTGCTCGCTGTGCATGGGCAATCAGGCGCAAGCGAAGAAGGGCAGCACCGCGATGTCGACCTCGACGCGCAACTTCCCCAACCGTCTCGGTATCGACACCCAGGTTTATCTCGGGTCCGCCGAACTGGCCGCAATGTGCGCCCTGATGGGCAGCATCCCGACCGTCGCCGAATACATGGAGAAGATCAAGGTGGTGAATGCCAAGGCCGCTGATGTTTATCGCTACATGAACTTCGACCAGATCGCCGAGTTCAGGGAAGCGGCGGAGACGGTAACGATCTGATCGTTACTGTAGACGTCTGAAGTCAAGACGCCCCGGTCGGCTCAGTGAAAACTGGGTGACCGGGGCGTTTTTTTGTTCGTCCGATAAGCGGTGCTCTGTAAGCCAATAGATACGGCCGTCTATGCGATAGCTTGCCGGGAAGCCAATATTTACCTGCTTCTCAAGCAGCCCATGGCGAAGAACGCCTATTGGCGGGCGTTTCCGGGTGGCCTTGGCGCGAAACGCGTAGATGAAAGAACTCCGTCATGCTGGGCTCTGCACTTCCTCCGGTCGCTTTCGCCGGAATGACGGTGCTATACGTTGATTTCTCCGTAACTGATTACTCGGCGCTGAGTGTCGCTGGAAGTTGAACCGCCAGCGCCTGGCTTTGCGTTGTGGCGCTGCCGAGCAGGGCAAAGCCCAGCAACTCGCCCGCCGGGTTCTTGAAAAACGCTTGCAGACCCCCTTCGATAGGCTCGGTCTGCCATGCACCCTCCGTCCCCGCCGCCGGAGGGCATACAACCGTCGGGCAGGCCGGGGTTTTGACCACGACGGGCATGGCCGGGTAAGTGAGCGGTGTCGGTGTGCCGGCCAGCGTTTTTGCCAGGGCGCGCGCCTGATGCATGATCGGCAGGATATATGGCAGGTGCAAACCAGCAATTTCGGCGCAGTCACCCATGGCATAAATACCGGGAATACTGGTTTCGAGCAATCGATTGGTGACGATGCCACGTTGGCAGGCGATGCCAGCCGCCTGGGCGAGGGTGGTGCGCGGCCGCAGGCCGATTGCGGACAGGATCTGGTCTGCCATGATCTGTCGGCCATCGGCAAGTTCAAGCCGGAAGCCGGACGCGGCTTTCCAGACGCCTTTTACAGACGTTCCAAAGTAAAACTCAACGCCTTTGCCCTGCAAGCCGGTCGTGAAATACCTCCCGGCCGGTTCCGGCAGCAGCCGGGAAAGCGGCCAAGCCGAGGGGTCAATGACGCTAGCCTTGATCTCGCGGCTGGCCAGATCATTGGCGAATTCGCAACCAATCAACCCGCCGCCGATCACCGCCACTGACTTGGCGTTTTCGAGACCGCCATAAAAACGGCCGTAGTCATCCAGATCATTGACCGATTGAACCGAGTCGGTACCGTCGCCTTCGAACTTCAAACGAATCGGGTCGGCCCCGCAGGCGATGACCAGACGTTCATATGCCAATGGTGTGCCATCCGCCAGGGTAATCTGCCGAGTGGCCGGGTTGACGTCGGCAACTTCGCTATGTGCCCGGATTTCAGCGTTGAGTTCGGCCGCCATTTGCTCGGGTGTCCGGGTCTGCAATTGCGCCGGAGTCTTGTCGTTGCCCAGTGCATTCGAGAGCGATGGTTTGGAATAAAACCCGCCGCCGTCACGTGTTACCAGCAGTAACGACGAGGTGGTGTCCAGTTTGCGGAATTCACGGGCCAGGGTGTATGCAGCAAGCCCGGTGCCGAGAATGACGAGCTTGGCCGACGTCGGTTTGTTCTCGTCGACAGGTGTTGATGATGCTTGACCGGCGGCATCATCGGCAACGGCGACCATCTCAAAATCCCCCTTGCCGACGCCACAATGAGGGCAGCACCAATCGTCCGGAATGTCTTCCCAGCGGGTACCGGGAGGAATCCCTTCTTCAGGGCAGCCTTTGGCTTCTTCGTAAATAAAACCACAAATCATGCACTGGTACGTTTTCATGTCGCTTTCCCTATCGCCCTTGTGTTCCTGGCCTCTAACCGCTCATTTCTCCGGGTACAAAACAACGGCGGCCAGCGCAAAGCGCCAGCCGCGAAGATCCGTGGCTTCGATTAACCTACACTGACTTGTGTGTGCCGTCGCAGAACGGTGCGTTCTTGGTCTGCTTGCAGGCGCAAAAGTAAGCGGTCTTGGTTTCATCCGCCGTGTATTTCATCGGCGTAAACTCCGTTCCCTTATGCGAGCCATCGCAAAACGGTTGCGACTTGCTCCGACCGCAGGCGCACCACCAGTAATCCTTATCCTTTTCGATATCGACGGCGCAGGGTGCTTTGGCGGCAATTTCGGGCTTGCTCATGGACGTAACCTCCTAAAAGGCACCCTCGGACAATCCGGGGTGCAGATTCATCAATCGGGACAACAGAGCGTCGTGCGCTTTACCAGTTCCCCGCCAATAATTCGAAATACGATTGGGGGTGCAGGCAGGCCGGGCAGAGCGTGGGCGCGTCGGGCGCTTCATGCAGATAACCGCAATTGATGCAGCGCCAGATGACGGTCTCGTTACGCTTGAAAACACGCCCCGCTTCAAGATTGGCCGCCAGTTCCTGATAGCGCTTTCCATGCTGCTTCTCGGCGATGGAGATGCGCTCGAAAGCAACAGCGATCTGAACAAAGCCTTCTTCCCGCGCGACTTTGGCAAATCCGGGGTACAGACTGCTCCACTCATGTTCTTCGCCGGCCGCCGCTGCTTTCAGGTTGTCGAGCGTGGTGCCGATCGTGCCTGCCGGGTAGGTGTCGGTAATCTCGACCTCGCCACCTTCCAGAAAGCTAAAAAACCGCTTGGCGTGTTCTTTTTCATGAGCCGCTGTTTCCTCAAAAATCAGCGCGATCTGAATCAGGCCTTCCTTGCGCGCCGCTCCGGCAAAAAACGTATAGCGATTCCTTGCCTGAGATTCTCCCGAGAACGATTTCATCAGGTTTCGTTCTGTTTGGCTTCCTTTGATACTGCCTGCCATTTCATTTCCTCCATTCGTGTTAAGTCAATCAAGTCAATTCAACTCGCCATTCACAACTCGCCGTTCAAGCAAATATTCAGCTTAGTACAAGAGGATAGTAGTCCTAAGCTATGCCATTGTGAACTGCTGGGGCGTCTTGATTTCGAGCCAACGTTCGCCCGTTCGTGCACTGGAATGACGAATTGGAGTAACTCAGTGGCTTACTCGAGCAGTCAGTGCAGGAAGACCTCGTCAACCATGATCCAGACGGCTGTTGCCGCGAGGAGCAGTGCCATGGAATAGTTGAAAACACGAAGAGCGTGCGGCTCGTGCAGCTTGAACCGTAAGCGGTCCCCCGCGATAGCCCACAGCGCGATGCAGGGGAGGTTTATAAGCGAGCACATCATGGCCAGCGATACGGCGGAACTCCAACCGCCGCCGCGCGGCAGGAAGAGGATCGCGGCGTTAAGCACCATCATCCACGCCTTGGGGTTGACCCACTGGAACAGGGCCGCGCCCACAAAGCCGAGCGGTTGCGCTTTTTTTCCGCCTCCCGGTTGTGCCGCGCGAGCCTGCCGCCAGGCAAGCCAAAACAGGTAGCCGCAGCCAACCAATACCAATTCAAAACGCAGATCATCGAGCCATACCATGACCCACGCCAGCAGGCCGGCCACGACGCCGACCTGTATTCCGTGCCCGACGCTGATCCCGAGCAGGTGCGGCAAGGTTCGCCTAAAGCCAAAATTGACACCGCTGGCCGCCAGCATCAGGTTGTTCGGGCCGGGCGTCACGGACATGGTGGCTACGTAGGTCAACAAAGGAAGGTCGGTCATCACAGGCTCCTGGTGCGTGGCGAGCCTCTACTTTACGTGTACTGGATGAATGGTTACAGAGCCAGAAAGTATGGACTATACTAGGTACAGTTTTAGCCGTCTGTGAATTGTATCCAGTCAAACTTGTGATTTTTGTGCCCGACACGATGAAAAGCATTCCAAACTCACTCTACCAGTCACTTGCCGAAGAATTGCGCGGCGCCATCAGCGATGGGCGGCTCCCTGCCGGGTCGCGACTGCCGTCGGTGCGCGAGACCTCTCGCAGTCGTGGTCTGAGCATCAACACCGTGCTCGCTGCGTATCGTCAGCTCGAAGCGCGTGGGCAGGTTGAAGCGCGCCCGCAGTCGGGCTATTTCGTGCGCCCGCGCTTGCCGTCGCCGCCACCCTCCTTGCAGCCACAACCAGCGGCACAAGCGAAACCGGTCGATACGGCGGTTCTTGACCGAATCGCGGCGGTCCTCTCGGCGCAGTCGAATCCCAATACCATCGACCTCTCGCTGGCCTGCCCCAAGAGCAGCGATTTCTACCCGAGCAAAGCGCTTAGCCGCCTCGTTGCAGGCCATGCGCGGCGCAAGCCTGAATTGCTCACTGACTACTCGTTGCCGCCGGGGCCACTGCTCTTGCGGCGCGAAATCTGTCGGCATGCGCACGATCTGGGCATGGCGCTTGACCCGGAAAACATCATTCTTACCAACGGTTGCATGGAAGCGTTGCAACTGGCATTGCGTGGAGTCACCCAGCCAGGCGATACCATCGCCATCGAATCGCCAACCTATTTCAACCTGATTTCGCTGGCCGACCATCTCGGGCTGCGTACCATCGAAGTTCCCACCCATCCCGACCAGGGCATGTCGCTCGATGTTCTGGAACTGTTGTTGTCAGAGAGCCGCGTTCAGGCGATTGTCACCATGCCGAGCGTGCATAACCCGCTGGGTACCAGCATGCCCGTTGTCGGCAAGCAACGACTGGCGGCACTCGCTCAAACCTATCGTGTTCCCGTCATCGAGGACGCGCTCTACGCCGAACTACAGTACGCCACGCCCCTGCAACCGACCGTAAAATCCTTTGACATCGACGGCTGGGTGATCGTCTGTACCTCTTACACCAAGGTGCTCGCACCGGGATTCCGTGTCGGCTGGATGGAAGCCGGGCGCTTCCAGCGCCGCATCGCCGCGCTGAAATTCAGCGCCTCGCTGGCGCAACCGGCATTTCTCGGGGAAGTGCTGGGCAGCTATCTCGAAAGCGGCGGCTACGCCCAGCACTTGCGTCGTCTGCGCCGCGTCTATGCCTCACAGGTTGACCGGCTGCGCGGGTTGATCGACGATGCATTTCCAGCGGGCACCCGCGCGACCGAGCCGACCGGTGGCTTTCTGGTGTGGGTGGAATTGCCGGAAGGCTGCGACGGAAACCGTCTGTGTGACGACGCACTCGAACGCGGAATAACCATCACGCCGGGCAGCCTCTTTTCGCCTTCCGGGCGTCACCGTCGGCATATCCGGCTGTCCGGCTGCCATCATTTCTCGGATCGCTACATCCATGCGCTGATGACGCTGGGCGAACTGGTGCAGAGGCAGATTAACGCCGGGGAATCTTGATGCCCTCTGCGCGCTCAAGCGCGTCAAAGAAATCCGTGAGACGCTGCCCCTTCTGCTCCGGGAAGGTTTCTTCGCTGACCGTCAGTTGCTGAACGCGATCAACGCGAAAGTGGCGAAAGCCGTCGCGCAGCAGGCACCAGCCGACCAGCGTCCAGTTCCTTCCCCAGAAAAACAGCCCGAGCGGCCAGAGCGTTCGCTCAGAGACTTCACCATCCTCGCGCTGGTAAGCCATTCGAACAATCCGTTGCTTGCGTACTGCGCGGCGCAGTTCCGTGAGGTGGTGCGGGCGGTCATGCGGTTGCGGCGGAATGAACAGCTGGGCTTGCTGCGCCTCGCGTCGCAATAGCTCAGGCAGGACGTTGTGGATCTTGGCCAGTGCCGCCGTGGCCGCCTGGGCGAGGTCGCGGTCGCCCCATGCCTGCACCATGCGTGAGCCGACCAGGAGCGCTTCGAGTTCGGCCGGGTCGAAAAGCAGGGGAGGGACATCGAGTCGGTAACGTAGCCGGTAACCGACACCCGCCTCGCCCTCGATTGGAACACCGGAAAGGCTCAAATCATGAATGTCGCGGTAAAGCGTACGCAGTGAAACATGTAGCTGCTCGGCCAGCCAGGCACCCGTTGCAAGCCGCTTGCTGCGCAGAATTTCGACCAGTCGGAAAAGGCGATCAGCGCGGCGCATGGTGTGAATTCAATCCGTAACGCCGGCATTTTGTTCTCTTGTTTTCAGCGGGCGAAAAATCGCCGAAGCAAGCGAGCTTAGCCGAGATGGTGAAAGGCTGGACATCAATGAGTGTTGCTTGCATGGTGAACGTAGGCGACCATTTCCGGCGCAGTTCGAACCTCTTTCATGTCAAAAGCTCCTTAGTGGACGTTGAAGATGCAAGCGCCAGGAATGCGGAGTCCATTATGCATTCGTGGCCTGCATGAGTGCGCTGAAATACTCGGGTTTTCCGGTCTTGAAAAGACCGTACCATGCGTCCAGTACGGCAGGCCGGTAAAGATTCAGACGCCGAAAGATGTGCTGGGCGAAGTCAATCGGCGCTAACCCTGATGCGGTAATCAGGTCGCCATCCGTTACCGCAGGTGACTCTTCGTAGAGCGATAACCCCCGATACTGAGTGGTCGCCAGATACTCAGGAGCATTGCTCGTATGCCGGTAATGGTCCAGTAGTCCGTCTCGGGCGAGCCCCGCCGTTGCGCCACAAATTGCGGCGACCGGTACGCCGGCTTTCAGAAAGGTATCAGCAACAGCGACAGCCTCCCTGTTCTGCCCAGCGTCCCACGTAGTCCCTCCCGGAAGAATCAGCATGGCGCAGTCTTTTGGAAAAATGCGATCAAGTGTGAGATCAGGCTGGATGCGAATGCCGCCAATCGTCAAAACGGAGGTCTGTTGCAACGCAACGGTTTGTACACGATAGCCGCCCGGGTTGGCCTGGAACTGAGGGTTGTTTATTCCGGCAACGGCATACCCAGCCTCCCAATCGGACAAACCATCAAAGACAAAAAGAAATACATCCTGTTGCTTCATTTAAAACCTCCTCCAATGACGCTCAATCGGCAACGCATCGCGTTCAAGGAATACGCGCTAAGTCGCTCTCCGCGCAACACAGGGCAATCGCATGAACACGAACAACGTCAACTCCTCCCTCGTCAAGGGGGAGGTTGGGTGGGGGATGGGGCTGCATTGACTGCATTGCAGCAACAGATTCATCGCTTTTTTCCCATCCCCCGCCGCCATGTCTTTATTGCAGGGAATGCAGGCCGATGATATTGCCTTCACTATCGCCGAACATCCCGATATGACCAATGTCTTCGCGCAGGAAGGTTTTAGGCATGACGATCATGCCGCCTGCCGCTTCGACTCGGTCGAGTATCGCTGCGAGATTTTCTCCTCCGTTGAGGTACACCCGTACCCCGTCGGCGTGTGGTCGGGCTTGCTCAAACTCGATCAGGCAACCGCCGACGCCGGGGTCTTTGTAGGGGAACATCGCCATTTTCATTCCCGGGAAGCTGCTTTCCACGGGCAGTTTCGCCGCCAGGATTTTCTCGTAAAACGCCACAGCGCGCTCGAAATTGGCAACAGGGATCTCAAACCAGTTAATTGCATTCATGTGTATCTCCTTACGTATCGGTGATTGGAGATCCCATTGTGCGGCGGGGCTGCTGACAGCATTGTGTCAGCAGAGAGTGGAAGAATTCGCGCCACGTTCGGCCTGCCTCGAGGCGACGCGGTGGCAGCCGCATGAGGAGTTCTCACCGATTTTCGATACGCCGCAGCAAAACCGGGCCTTGCTTGGCAAGCAAGGGGCCGACTGGCTGGGCCGTCTTGATAAGCCTGGGCTTTGCGTTATGGATGGGGCGATATGGGCCTTTTGTTGGTCCAGAAAGGATGTTGTATTTATGCGAATTGGTCACAAGCTGATACAAGAAACCCGCAGATAGGGCACGAAGAAGGTTCAAAGGAGTAACACAAATGAAAACTATTCTTGTTAAGGTGCAGCTGTCGGGTGAAAGCGCCCGTCATTTTGAAAGGAACTATCATGAGCAACATCACTTCGTTACTTACTATCATTGCACTTCTCTCGGTCATCTTTGTACCGCAAGCCTTGGCGATCTACTTCAGCGAGCGGCGCAAGTCGGAACGTGAAGAGTATGTTTCCGATGGACGCTAATCAAGGCGCGGGTTGCGCCCGCCTAACCTAGAGACGGCCTTCAGAAATGGAGGCCGTTTTTGTTTGATCTTGTCATTGCCGTTTCAAATCTTACCGAACGACCGCATCCGTTAACTGACGACCATCGGACGCCACAAACGAATAGAGCGCACTTCATTTCACCTCGCTAACGATTCCCCGCAAGTCAGGCTGGGCGGCCGGCGATACGCACTGCATAATGGGCGTCTTTCCCTCAATCGGATCAGCACCGCCCCATGCTCGACGACATCAAGAAAACCCTGTGGGCGACCGCCGACAAACTGCGCGCCAACATGGACGCCGCTGAATACAAGCACCTTGTCCTCGGCCTCATCTTCGTAAAGTACGTTTCCGACACCTTCGCCGCCCGCCGCACGGAGCTGGCCCGCCGCTTTGCCGCCCCGGCCGACGAGTACTTTCTCGACGATCCCGAACTGCTGGCCGACGAACTTGAAGACCGCGATTACTACACCGCCGTCAATGTCTTCTGGGTACCGGAAAGTGCCCGCTGGGAAGCCTTGCGGGCTGCCGCCAAGCAAACCAACATCGGCAAGCAGATCGACGACGCGCTGACCGTCATCGAAACGGAAAACCCCAAACTGAAGGGGATTCTCGACAAACGCTACGCCCGCGCGCAATTGCCCGATGGCAAACTCGGCGAACTGGTCGATCTGGTTTCCACCATCGGCTTCGGTGACGATCCGGGGAAAGCCCGCGACGTTCTCGGCCAAGTCTACGAATACTTCCTTGGCCAGTTCGCCAGCGCCGAAGGCAAGAAGGGCGGGCAGTTCTACACGCCGGCGTCCATCGTCAAAACACTGGTCGCCGTCCTCGCCCCGCATCACGGCAAAGTCTATGACCCGTGCTGCGGCTCCGGCGGCATGTTCGTCCAGTCCGAGAAATTCATCGAAGCGCACGGCGGAAAATTGGGCGATGTATCGATCTACGGGCAGGAATCGAACCCGACCACATGGCGACTGGCGGCAATGAACCTCGCCATTCGCGGCATCGACTTCAACCTTGGCCGCGAACCGTGCGATACCTTTACCCGTAATCAGCACCCCGATCTGCGCGCCGACTTCATTCTGGCCAACCCGCCCTTCAACATCAGCGACTGGTGGCACGGCAGCCTGACCGGTGATCCGCGCTGGGAGTTCGGCGACCCACCGGCTGGCAACGCCAACTACGCGTGGTTGCAGCACATGCTGTATCACCTGAAGCCGACCGGTCGTGCCGGCATCGTGCTGGCCAACGGTTCGATGAGTTCCAGCCAGAACAGCGAAGGCGACATCCGCCGGGCGATGGTCGAAGGCGATGTCGTCGAAGTGATGATCGCGCTCCCCGGCCAACTCTTCTTCAACACGCAAATTCCCGCCTGTCTGTGGTTCCTTGCCAAGCAGAAAACCACCCGGCAAGGCGAAGTCCTGTTCATCGATGCACGCAAACTCGGCTCGATGATCAGCCGAGTGCAAACCGAATTCACCGATGAAGTCATTGAACGCATCGCCAACACCGTCGAGGCATGGCGAGGCGAGGAAGCGGTAGGTCGGGTTAGCCCGATAGGGCGTAACCCGACAAACACCTACCAAAACATCCCCGGTTACTGCCGCAGCGTCAAGCTCGCCGAAATCGCCGAACACGGTCATGTTCTGACGCCCGGACGCTATGTCGGCGCCGAAGAGGTCGAAGACGACGACGAAGCCTTCGCCGAGAAGATGCTTAAGCTGACTGAAAAGCTCGGCGAGCAGATGGCCAAGGGAACCGAACTCGACTCTTTGATCCGGCAGAAGTTGGGGGGGCTGGGGTATGAGTTCTAAGCCTGACCCCGTAGGTCGGGTTAGCGCAGCGTAACCCGACAACCGACGACACCCACCCATGTACTACCGACGCGCCTTCACCCCCGGCGGCTCCTTCTTCTTCACCGTAGTGACCGAAGGCCGTCGCCCCATCCTCGCCTCAGCCGAATCCGTTGCTATTCTGCGCGAAGCCTTCCGCAGCGTCCGCCAGTCACGCCCATTCCAGATCGACGCCATTGTCGTCATGCCCGACCATTTGCACTGCATCTGGACACTGCCACCCGATGACGCCGATTTCGCCACCCGCTGGCGTTTGATAAAAACCGGATTCACCAAGCATTGCGATCCGGCCTTGCGCATTGCCCCCAACGCCGCAAGAACGGCGAAAGGCGAACAGGCCGTGTGGCAACATCGTTACTGGGAACACCAACTGCGTGACGAAACCGATTTCACCCGGCACGTTGAATACATTCACTACAACCCCGTCAAACACGGCCTGGCCGCATCGCCGCAAGATTGGCCGCATTCCAGTTTTCACCGGTATGTCGAGAGCGGTATTTGCCCTCCCGATTGGGGCAGCAGCACCATGAATTTTGAAAAGGTCGGCCATGAATAAGCCAAGGATGAATGACGGGTTACGCTCCGCTAACCCGACCTGCGCGATTTTTACCGACACGCGAATGCCGGCAGATCCCCCCCGACGAGTGCAACAGCCCCATGAATTTCAAAACCCCCATGAATAAGCCCCACCCTCCCGTAGGTCGGGTTAGCCCCCAGGGCGTAACCCGACAAACACCGCCAGAAGGAACGATCAACGACGTCGGGTTACGCTGCGCTAACCCGACCTACACGGCTTTGCCATCTGGCTGGCGATGGGAAACGGTAGATTCCGTTAAAGCATCCGGCCGTTCAATCGTTTCAGGCCCTTTTGGGTCGAATATTGGCAAGAGATTTTTCGTTGAACGCGGCATTCCGGTGATTCGAGGGAATAACCTTTCCCTTGGGATGGGGCGTTTCGTTGATGATGGATTCGTTTTTCTAACGGATGAGAAGGCTGGAGAGTTCAAGAATTGTGAGGCACACCCGGATGATCTGATATTCACCGCAGCGGGAACTATCGGGCAAGTTGGCATCATTCCGCACGCGACGAAACACTCGAAATACATCATTTCAAACAAGCAACTTCGGGCACGTTTAGATCACTCGAAGATTCTTCCTCTCTTTGCATATTATTGGCTAGCGTCACCACCAATGGTCGCAATGATTCAGAACAGAAATACCGGTTCTACAATCCCTCTGATCAATCTGTCAGTCCTCAAATCTTTGCCGATACCCGTGCCGCCACTGGCGATTCAAACGGGCGTAGTTGGCTTTCTGTCTACCCTCGACGACCGCATTACCCTCCTGCGCGAAACCAACGCCACGCTCGAAGCCATCGCGCAGGCGCTGTTCAAATCGTGGTTTGTCGATTTCGACCCCGTCCACGCCAAACAACAAGGCCGCGCCCCGGAAGGCATGGACGAAGCAACCGCCGCGCTGTTTCCGGATGGGTTCGAGGAATCGGCATTAGGGTTGGTGCCGAAAGGATGGCGGGTCGAGGCATTGCCAGACGTTTTTGATTTTAGGGAAGGGCCGGGAATCAGAAACTGGCAGTACACAAATACCAATCAGGGAACTCGCTTTATCAATATCCGTTGCATTCAAAACGGTGATCTGTCGATTGAAACGGCCAATCGTATTACCGACGACGAAGCCAATGGCAAATACGCTCACTTTCACCTACAAGCATGGGATGTTGTTGTTTCCACTTCTGGAACGCTTGGACGAAGTGCAATCGTACGGGACGAGCATCTGCCATTGATGCTAAATACCAGCGTGATCAGATTTCAACCTGTCTCGGGGAAATCAAAATTCAGCTTCGTTTACGAATATCTAAACGCTCCCGATTTTCTCTTCAAACTTGAATCGATGGCATCTGGAAGCGTGCAGAAAAACTTTGGGCCAATGCACCTGAAGCAAATTAAGCTGGTATGCCCTCCTTTTGATTTGGTTTCCCATTTCGAGGATGTTTCGAGGCCATTATTTTCCAAACTGGTCGGAAACCGTGCAAAAGCCCAAACCCTTGCCACCCTCCGCGACACCCTGCTCCCCCGCCTGATCTCCGGCCAGTTGCGCCTGCCGGAAGCCGAGTCCATCGCCCTGAAATGCGCATCAATTGGCGATCTACGGACGGTCGTTCCTGCAAGTCAATGAATACGCCATTCTTCAGGCCAATCAGCGGATGTCGAATCAAAGCCTGCGCGATCGGTTCAAGTTGCCGGAGTCAAAGGCCGCGACAGTCTCGCTCGTGAATGGCGCAGCGAAGGACGCGGGATTGATCAAGGCCGATGAGTCAGAAAGCTCGTCCACCCGCTATGCTCGATATTTGCCGTTCTGGGCCTGAAAAGTCCTTTAAGGCAAAACCAGGAAAGATCCAATAGCGATACAAAACCTCTTAAAATCAATTAGTAAAGTGCATTAAAGCAAATCCGACCTGCACACCAGAACCTTTTCTGTTATTGGATGGTGGCACGCTCAAATGGCCGAAAAACAAAAGCACCTGTTCAAATCCGCTTTCATTGCGTGACAACGTATTAAAGATTGCTTTAATATCTTCGCATCCCATGAAAGCAGGCTTTCAAACGATGCGCACGACCGGCACTTACGTCACTACAACGACCCTCGGCGAATCCGTGCGCGCCTTCGTGCCGCACGCCTTGCCGCCGTCGGCGCCGGCCTTGTCGGCGGAGAGTTTCGCTGCTCCGAACCGTGCGGCTGAGCTGGCGCTGGCGCGCTTGTCCGGCGTGTCCGGGTTGGTGCCGTCGGTCGATTGGCTGCTCTATGGCGCGGTGCGCAAGGAGGCGCTGCTCACCTCGCAAATCGAAGGCACGCAGGCCTCGCTGTCCGACCTGTTCGATGAAGAAGCGGGCTTTGCCGTCAGCAACGGCGACGATGTCGAGGAGGTCACCAATTACCTGCGCGCCTTCCGCCACGTTCAGGACACCCTGCGCGATCCGGCCGGTCTGCCGGTCAGCGTGCGTCTGTTGTGCGAAACGCACCGTCTGCTGCTCGATGGCGTGCGCGGGCAGAACAAGCAACCGGGCGAACTGCGCCGCTCGCAGAACTGGATCGGCGGTACGCGGCCCGGCAATGCGGCGTTTGTTCCGCCGCCGCCCGAGCGGGTGCCCGACTTGCTCGCGGATCTGGAACGCTTTATCCATGCGCCGTCCGACAGTACGCTACCGCCGCTGGTGCGTATCGCGCTAGCGCATGTCCAGTTCGAGACCATCCACCCCTTCCTCGATGGCAACGGGCGCATCGGTCGCCTGCTGATTGCCGTGTTGCTGGAGCATTGGGGGTTGCTCAATGAACCCTTGCTCTATCTGAGCGGCACCTTGAAACAGCATCAGGCCGAGTATTACCGCCGCCTGTCGGCAATTCGTACCGATGGTGACTGGGAGGGCTGGATTGCCTTCTTTCTGGAGGGTGTGACGGACGCGGCGAGCGAGGCGGAACGGGGGATCGTGGCGATTGCCAGCCAGGTGGCGGCCGACCGGCGCCGCCTGCTCGCCGAGCCGAAGGCGACACCCGCCAGTTACCGCCTGTTCGAGAGGCTGCCGATGATGCCGCGCTTTTCCATCGAACGCGTGCGCCAAGCCCTCGATACGAGTTTCCCGACGGCAACCGCCGCTGTGAAGACCTTGGAGGGACTTGGTATCGTCAGCGAACTGACCGGGCAGAAGAAGAACCGGTGCTACAGCTATCAGGCGTATGTCGATCTGTTGACGCGATAAATGAGAAGGTGAACCTGCCGTCATGACTGAAGACCAACTCGAACAGGAAACCCTCGGCTGGCTGGCCGATGTGGGCTATAGCCATCTCTACGGCCCCGATATCGCCCCCGATGGCACTGCGGCCGAACGTGGCGACTACCATCAGGTGCTGCTGCCGTTTCGCCTGCGCGAGGCCATTGGCCGCCTGAACCCGGACATCCCGCCCGCCGCCCGTGAGGACGCTTTCAAGCAAGTCCTCGACCTCGGCATCCAGGCTTTGCTCACGGCCAATCGTCAGTTCCACAAGCTGCTAATCGGCGGCGTGCCGGTGCAGTACCAGAAGGACGGCGAGACGCGCGGGGATTTCGTGCGCCTGATCGATTGGAGCCGGCCGGGCAAGAATGAATGGCTGGCCGTCAATCAATTCTCGATCAAGGGCCATAGCCACAAACACGCGCATACCCGCCGCCCGGACATCATCCTCTTCGTCAACGGCCTGCCGCTGGTGCTCATGGAACTCAAGAACCCGGCCGACGAGAACGCCGACATCTGGAAAGCCTACGACCAAATACAGACCTACAAGGCACAGATTCCCGACGTTTTCCAATACAACGAATTGCTGGTGATCTCCGACGGCAGCGAGGCGCGGCTGGGCTCGCTCTCAGCGAACAGCGAACGCTTCATGCAGTGGCGCACCATCGACGGTGTAACGCTCGACCCGCTGGGCCAGTTCAACGAACTCGAAACGCTGATTCACGGCGTGCTGGCACCGGCCATGCTGCTCGACTATCTGCGTTTCTTCGTGCTGTTTGAGGACGACGGCGGGTTGGTCAAGAAGATCGCCGGCTACCATCAGTTCCACGCCGTGCGCGCGGCGATCAATCAGGTGGTGACGGCTTCGCGTCCGAGCGGTTCGCAGAAGGGTGGCGTCGTCTGGCACACGCAGGGCAGCGGCAAGAGCATCACCATGACCTGCTTTGCCGCGCGCGTCATGCAGGACACGGCGATGGAGAATCCGACCATCGTCGTCATTACCGACCGTAACGATCTCGACGGCCAACTGTTTGGCGTCTTCTCGCTGGCGCAGGATTTGTTGCGCGAGCAGCCGGTACAGGCCACGACCCGGCAGGACTTGCGCGCCAAGCTATCGAATCGGCCATCGGGCGGGATCGTCTTCGCCACCATCCAGAAGTTCATGCCCGGTGAAGATGAAGGTACGTTCCCGATGCTCTCGGATCGGCACAACATCGTCGTTATTGCCGACGAAGCGCACCGCACGCAATACGGCTTTGAAGCAAAGCTGAAGCCCGTAGGTCGGGTTAGCCCGCCGGGCGTAACCCGACAGCGTGCGGATGAATTGTCGGGTTACGCTGCGCTAACCCGACCTACGTTCAGTGCCAACGATCCGCAGATACTACTCGCTGCCGAACCGCACATGAGCTATCAGGTCGGTTACGCCCAGCATCTGCGCGATGCCCTGCCCAACGCCACTTTCGTCGCCTTTACCGGTATGTGGCCGCCGAGCTGAATCTGTCTTGTTCCAGCCGTGACGAACGGGCATTTTCTTTGTCGTCCGTCTTCTTCAGATAATCGTATCTGACGCGTCTTCTTCGGGTTTATTTCCGTTTTCTTCAAACTTCGCCTGAG
>JBBQAT010000079.1:0-19704 GCA_038316625.1 Burkholderiales bacterium | reverse complement strand
ATCGGCTCCGCGCGGCAGTTTCGCGCCCTCATCAATGATCTTCTGGATACCCTCGATGGAATCCTCTTTTTCTTCCTGCGCGCCCGCCATTTTTGCCGCTGCAACGGTCGCTGCCGCTTCAGCTCGCATCATTTCCGTGTGGGCTTTCTGAATCAGCTGGGCGACGGTAGCGCGCAGCGGCCAGTTGAATGGTTCGGACATCAGTAATGTCGCTTTGTCGAGCGATCCGAGGATGGCGTCACGCGGCGTTGCCGCGATGCCTTCAGCCTTGGCGCGCAGGCGAATGCGCTCCGCCGTTGTGAGGTCATTGGCCGATTGCTGCACAAAAAACATCAGGAGTTGTGCCTGTGTATTCACGACGTCGGCGGCGCGCTGCATCCATCGGCGTATCGCAATAGCCTTGGCTGCGGAATCCGGCCCACGCCCCGCCGCATAAAGCAACTGTGCGCTATTGACCTGATAGCCAAACTCCGCGTCGTAATAGGTGATCGCCGGCTTCAACACGCGTTGCGCGGCCCAGACGTCGAAGCCGTCAAGGCGCTCGGCGAACGTAGTGCCTTGCGGCGCGGGAACAAGAAAGCGCTTGGACAGGGCCGAAAAATGCGCCTGCAGACTCGTCCATTCTTGGGCAAGCTCACTGACCTCAACGCTGCCCACTGGCTTGGCCGACAAATCCTTGTGCAGCTCACCGAGCCGGTTCTTGGCGGTCTGCAGGTGCTCCTGAGCGTCCGCAATGCGATGATCGACAAATGACAGCTCGCGGGGCTTTTGCAAGCCGGAGATCGCCGTGTCGAATTCGCGATGGATGTCTTCGACGAGAGCGTTGCGGCTCTGCGGTGGTGGCGTCCGCTGCAGAAACTCATGCGCCGTCTGACGTGCGTCAAGGGCACGGTGCAGTTCTCCCTGAACACCGCTTTCGCCATCAAGCAGTGTGATGAAACCGACTAGCGAAAGCCCCAGGATCATGCAGGCGAAGGCCCAGGCCGGGATTGCGGCGACGTGAAACTCAACGCGAATGGACAGCGGCGCCCCGTCCTCCGTGGGGATGCGGAGCATGGATACATAAACGCCTGGGGCCGCCGTTATCTGTCCGGAAACCGTGACGGGAGTACTTTCACCCGCCGCCAGTTCGGAATTCTTGACGGCGATGGCAAGGCTGGCGTCCGCCAAAGCGCCGGTTTCCGAATGCTGCAGCGGATCAAAGGCCACGTGCTTGATAGACACCGGCTGGGCGCCCTGATTGAGTAGACAGATGATCGTCTCAGGCACCGTCAGACGGGCGGTCTTCTTGGCCAAAGGACCGCGCGGCGACTGCACGTCGATCCTGATCGCACTGGGGCCCGACAGCGGCGAACCGTCGGCTGGCTTTTTGTCGAGTTTCTCCACAATCCCCTCCCTTTACCTGGAAGAATGGATACGCCGGCATCACTGCCGGGCGCGTGAAATCACCTGCTCTTGAACGTCAAACGAAAGCCACTCCAACAAGAAAAAACCAACGCATTCTAGAAAATCCGTTCAGCGAGCTCGGTGTCAAAAGGCGAAAAACTTCAGGCTCCTTAATCCGCGTAGAAGCAGCGCGCGCATTTTTGTTGATAGTTTGCATCGCCAACAAGAACCTGCGGGCCTTCTCGCAGACGCTTGCCGTTCTGGTCGCAGCGCATGTTCATGGTTGCTTTTGAGCCGCAGGCGCAGACATTCTTGATTTCTTCGATGCTCTCCGCGAGGGTAAGCAGCATCATCGAGCCGGGGAATGGCATGCCGCGAAAGTCGGAGCGCAAGCCAAAACAGAGCACCGGGACATTGAGCTGGTGTACGGCACGATGAATCTGGCTTACCTGATCCTGCGTCAGGAACTGGGCCTCGTCGATCAGAATCGCGCCAAGCGATTCGCGGCCTTCGTCGCGAAAGCGGCGGATGCGCTCGTACATGTCTGTGTCTGTAGCATACACCTCGGCGGGGCGCGACATTCCGAGGCGCGACGTGATCGTTCCTTCACCAAAGCGGTCATCGACGTGGGAGGTGAGGAGCAGAACCCGGCGTTGCAGTGCGGCGTAGTTGTGTTCAATCTGCAGCAGTTGCGTGGATTTTCCCGCATTCATTGCGGCATAACGGAAGTAGAGTTTGGCCATGGCTTGTCTTGGATGTGGTGTCCCGTTTTTTTGAGCGTCGTTCAAGGGTGAGAATTATGCCACTTGGTCCGGGTTGCCGGCCCCAGCGCAAGAGCCGTCCGTTTCCAGAACTATTTCCCACAACGCCTTAGGCTGCGCGTATTTGTCCGTGATCTGCTCGTCTATGGACAGCACGCGCCAGCCGCTATTGAAAAGCTTGATTACTGAATCACGGTCGAAGAAGCGCTTGGGTTCGCCGTTGACCCGATAGTAGTTTTCGGAAATCAACGGGTGACCGCTGGCTCCGAAGTGGTGATCGTTCGTCGAGTTCAAGCGGCAGAGGAAGAGGCCGGGATGGGCGAGCGTCCGGCGAATTTTTTCGATCAGCGCAACGGTTTCCGGCCACTCGAAATAGTGCAGCGAGAGACTGGCGATGACCACCGCCGTGCCTCCTGGCATTGCCGGAAACGGTGCCCGAACGTCCTGATGGCAAACGCGTGCGGATGGGACTTTTCGCCGGGCCTGAGCGACGCATTCAGCCGAAAGGTCGAGCGCGATAACATCATGTCCGGCCTGTGTCAGCGTGCAGGTGTCGTCGCCCGGGCCGCAGCCCAGTTCCAGGATGGGTTTCTGCTGTGCGTGTTCGGCGATGAGTGGCAGCCAGCGTTCGAGCCAGGGATCGGTACTCATGGCTTGCTCTTGCTTTTCACCAGCCGCCGCTTTCGTTCTTCCGTATAGGCCCACCAAGGGCGCGGCTCATCGCCATTCATGAAGCGCGTGACGGATATGAAGGTGTCTAAAACACATGGATCATGGCGGGATGCGGTGATCGTGCACAGCTGTTCGAAAAGCTGGAAGGGGTCCTTATTGGCCAGTTGGCTCGGCTTCTCAATGCCAAGCACGCGAAAGTCTTCCGCCATCGCGGTGCCGATGTTCGGGAGGTCGGTCAGCGCGAGCAGGCGATTGCGATCAACTTTTGCCGGATTCATGATGCTGGGCGGCCTTGTACGGCATAAGCCATGTACATGACCGAAAACGGCAGATGCGGAAAGCGCTTCGTTTCGCCAGCAACGAAGCCCAGGCGTTTGTACCAGCGCTGGAGCTCGGTATGTTCGCCGATGACACCGATGCTGATGGTCTGGATCGCTTGGGACCGGGCGAGCTCAATGATGTGTTCGACCAGGCGTGCACCAATGCCGCGTTTGCGATGGAGAGGCAGAACAGAAAGCCGGTTCAGATACGCCAGTTTGTCGCTTGGGGTTTCGTAGGCGACGCAAGCGATGGGCTGCGCGTCTTCTTCCAGAATGAAGTAGCGCTCGCCGCGCGCGAAGTCGCTCTCGATCCAGCTTGCGGTGCAGAAGGAGGGGTGCTTGGGGCAATTGTCGGCGTTGAGCCCGAAGGTCTGCGCCACATCCTGATTGGACTGGCTGACCAGCAGGGCGATCACGGCGGCGTCACTGGCGATGGCTTCTCTGATTGGCATGAGCGGCAGGATACGATTGCCGGGCGTTGATGTCCACCGCATGGAGCGGCAAGCAGCATAAGCGTCTGTCGGTGCGATGCCTCAAGAGGCGCATGGATATTGGCTTCCGAGGCATCGATGTTGAAGGTGCCCGTGTTTATTGCCCTGCAGGCCGACGATGAAAAAAGCACAAACCCGTTGGCTAAACCGGATTTGCGCTTTGTTCTTTGCGCCGCAGGCGTGGCCTGCGGGCGGGTGAAGCCTGATCAGTTGCGTGTCAGCGTACCGTCCCAGGTGCTGACGGCCTTTTTGGAATCTTCTTCGGTGAACCAGACCGAGGTGACGGCCTTGGTTTCGGTGAAGAAAGCGACGCCGTCCTTGCCCATGGCGTGCAGGTCGCCGAAGAACGAATCCTTGTGGCCGGTGAAGGGGAAGATCGAGAACGGGACCGGGATGCCGACGTTGATGCCGACCATGCCGCCGTGCGTGCGCTTGGCGAATTCACGGGCGTGACGACCGGAACTCGTGTAGATGCACGAACCATTGGCGAAGCGGTTGGCGTTCATGATCGCCAGGCCTTCCTCGAAATCCTTGACGCGCTTGATGCAGGTCACCGGCCCAAAGATTTCGTCGTTGCCGACGCTGTGCTCGGGTTTGACGTGGTCGAAAATTGTCGGGCCGACAAAATACCCGTTTTCGCAACCCGGGACTGAAACATTGCGGCCATCAAGAACCAGTGTTGCTCCTTCTTCAACCCCGCGGTCAATTGCGGCAACGACTGAATTTTTCTGCCCCGTTGAGACCAATGGCCCCATTTGCGATGCCGGCAGGTAGGCGGCCCCAAGGCGCAACTCGCGCGCCTTGCTGGTGAGCAGGGCAACGAACTTGTCGGCAATCGATTCCTGGACGCAGATGACCGGCAAGGCCATGCAGCGTTGGTCGGCGCAGCCGTAGGTGGAGTTGATGATACCGGCCACGGTTCGTTCGAGCACGGCGTCTTCCATCACCAGCGCGTGGTTCTTGGCTTCGCACAGGGCTTGGACACGTTTTCCGGCAGCGGCAGCGGTCTTGTAAATATGCAGGCCGACTTCGGTGGAACCGACGAAGGTAATTCCTTTGACCAGAGGATTGGTCAGTAGCGAGTCGGCTTCGACGCGCGAACAGGTCACGAAGTTCACCACGCCCTTCGGCAAGCCGGCTTCGATCAGCAGTTCCAGCATGCGCATCGAGGTCTGTGGCACCATCGAGGCGGCTTTCAGCACAAAGGTGTTGCCGGTCGTGATGGCGAACGGCAGCATCCAGCCCATCGGGATCATCGCCGGGAAGTTGTACGGCGCGATACCGACAAAGACGCCGAGCGGCTCACGGAAGGACACCGTGTCGTAGCCTGCCGCCACGTTCATGCAGGTATCGCCTTGCATCAGGTAATGCGACGCACAGGCGCATTCCACCACTTCAATGGCCTTGAGCACGTCGCCCTTGGCTTCGGCGAGCACTTTGCCCATTTCGGTGGACATCAACTCGGCCAGCTCATCGAGATTCTTGTCGAGCAGTGCCTTGAAACGGAACATCAGCTGGATACGCACGGGGATCGGCGTATTCGACCAGGCCGGGAAAGCGGCGGCGGCGGCGGCAACGGCGGCGTCGACTTCGCTCTGCGTGCAGCAGGGGGTTTCGGCGATTTGTACGCCAAGGCTCGGGTTCATCACCGGCATGTACTTCGTGGAAGCAGATTCAATCCACTCGTTGTTGATACAGAACTTCAAACGCTTGATCGCGGCCATGTTGCCATCCTCCAGAAAAGAAAAAGTTAAGTTGGTTCGGTAACGGGCACGGCTGCAGCCGCGTCCTTGTAATGAGGTCAGCCCACCTTCACTTCATGGTCGGCATGACAAAATCAGCACCGCTGCGCATGCCGGTCGGCCAGCGCGTGGTGATTGTCTTGAGCTTGGTATAGAAGCGCACGCCTTCCGGGCCATGCATGTGGTGATCGCCGAACAGCGAGGCTTTCCAGCCGCCAAAGCTGTGAAAGGCCATCGGCACCGGAATCGGGACATTGACGCCGACCATGCCGACCAGGACGCGGTGGCTGAAATCGCGGGCGGCATCGCCGTCGCGCGTGAAGATCGCGGTGCCATTGCCATATTCGTGGGCATTGATCAGATCGACGGCCGAGCCGTAATCCTGCACCCGGACGATGCCGAGGACTGGCCCGAAGATTTCCTCGCGGTAGATTTTCATGCTCGGGGTGACGTGGTCGAACAGCGTGGCACCGACCCAGTTGCCGTCGGGGAAACCATCGACCGTGCATCCGCGGCCATCGGTCAGCAACGTGGCGCCTTCGGCCTCGCCGCTGTTGATGTAATCGACGACCTTGTCGCGGTGCTGCGGGGTCACCAGCGGCCCCATTTCTGAGGTTCGGTTTGAACCGGGACCGACCTTAAGCGCGGCGATGCGCGGCAGCAGTTTGGCGACCAGGGCATCGGCAACCTGATCACCCACCGCGACGACGACCGAGATGGCCATGCAGCGTTCACCGGCCGCACCGTAGGCGGCACCCATCAGCGCGTCGGCCGTCAGGTCGAGATCGGCGTCGGGCATCACCACCATGTGATTTTTTGCGCCGCCCAGCGCTTGCGCACGCTTGCCGTGGGAACAGGCGCGCTCGTAGATGTAGCGTGCAATCGGCGTCGAGCCGACGAAACTGATGGCCTGCACATCGGGGTGTTCGAGCAGGGCGTCGACCGATTCCTTGTCACCATTGACGACGTTGAACACGCCATCCGGCAGGCCGGCTTCTTTCAGCAGGCGCGCCAGCATCACTCCAGCCGACGGGTCGCGCTCGGACGGCTTCAGGATAAAGGTGTTGCCGCAGGCGAGGGCGACGGGGAACATCCACATCGGAACCATGATCGGGAAATTGAACGGCGTAATGCCGGCAACGACTCCCAGCGGCTGGCGCAGGCTGTGCGAGTCGACGCTGGTGCCGACGTTCTCGGTCACTTCACCCTTGAGCAGGTGAGGAATGCCAACGGCGAATTCGACGACTTCGAGGCCGCGCGTGACTTCGCCCAGCGCATCGTCGTGCACCTTGCCGTGCTCGGTCGAAATGACGGCGGCCAGCTGGTCGGCGTTTTCTTCAAGCAGGGCGCGGAAGCGATTGAGTATTCGCGAACGACGCAGCGGCGGCATGCCTGCCCAGGCGGGAAATGCGCGTTTGGCGGCGGCTACGGCCGTGTCGACATCGGCGCGCGTGGCCAGGTGCACCTGGCCGACCTTTTTGCCCAGCGCGGGATCGACGATATCCTGTGACCGCGTTGATTCGCCCGCAACCTCGTTGCCGTCTATGAAATGCTTAACGTCGTACATGCTGTTCCTTGATTAATTCGCCGCCGTTCGCGCGTTTTGTGCGATTTTCCGGCGGCACCAACGGCTCCCTGCTTATTTCTTCAACATCCACTCGTGTGCCGGATCGTTCTTGAACACCCAGTTGCGTTTTTCGCCGGCCATCACGTTGAGGTAGTACGAGGTATAGGCGTGTGGAACGGTGACCGGGTGATAGCCCTTCGGCACCATCACGACATCGTGGTCTTCTGCCGCCACCGCCTCGTCCAGGCTGCGGTCATCGGTATAGACGCGCTGGAATACATAGCCTTGCGGCGGGTTGATGCGGTGGTAGTAGGTTTCTTCCAGCGAACTTTCGATCGGCATGTTGTCCGTGTCGTGCTTGTGCGGCGGGTAGCTCGACGAATGGCTAGCCGGGGTGATGACCTCGACGACCAGCAGACTGTCCGCCGGTTGATCTGCCGGGAGAATGTCGGTGACGAAACGCTGATTCGTACCTTCGCCCCGGACCGAGCGGCGGATGCTCGCCGACGGAATGACGCGCGCCGGATAGGTGCCGAAGCCGGGCGCATGCGCAATGCTGATTTCGCACGCGGTAACGGCCGTGGCGCTGACCTTGCAGCCATTGGGTACGTAAGCGGCATCCGGTGCCTTGTCGTCAAACACGGAGTCGCGCGCGCCCAATTCACCGGCGTCGATGCTTCCGGCCTGAACACGAGCTTTGCCAGACATGACGACGAGGCAGGCTTCGCGTGCCGGATCTTCGAATGAAACCGACTCACCAGGCTGCAGGCGATAGGCCGCAAAGCCTACGTAACCCCAACCCGCCGATTCGGGCGTCACCGAGGCAATTTCCTTGCCCGGGCGCGCTTTAACCAATAGCTTGTTCACGCGTGCTCCTGATTCTCAACCGTTGATCTTCTTGACCAGAGCGGCCAGGCAGTCGTAACCCTTCTTCGCGTATTCGTAACTCGGTGCGACAGCCGGGTCCTGTTCGGCTTCGACAACCAGCCAGCCCTTGTAGTTGTGCTCGGCGAGCACGGCGAGAATCGGTTCGAAGTCGATCATGCCGTCGCTGGGGACCGTGAACACGCCGTCCAGAACCGAATTGAGGAAGCTCTGGTCATTGTTGCGCGCCTTGAGCATGACGTTCTCACGCACATCCTTGCAGTGCACATGCACCACGCGACCGATGTGTTTCTTCAGTTCGGCCAGCGCGTTGCCGCCGGCGAAGGTGATGTGGCCGGTGTCAAAAAGCAGACCGACATTGGGTGTGGTGAGCGACATCAGTGTGTCGAGGTCCTTCGTGCTTTCGCAGTAGGCACCCATATGGTGGTGATAGGCGAGCGTGATTCCGTTCGACTTCAGGTAGGCACCGAAGCCTTCCAGTTTCTTGGCATAGGCTTCCCACTGTGCGAGGCTGGAGAACTTGGGGCGACGTGACAGCGGCGTTTGCTGCTGGCCTTGGACCGAGCCGGCGACTTCGCCGTACACCATGACGCTGCAGCCGTTGAAAACCAGCTTCTTCATGTGGGCCTGAACGGCTTCGATTTCGGCTTCCAGCGTGCCTTCGGCGAGGGTGCCCGAGTACCAACCGGACACAACCACTGCACCGTAGCCACCCACTTTGGCCTTCAGTTCGGCCGGATCTTTCGGGAACTTGTTACCCAGCTCGAAGCCGACATAGCCGATTTCGGTGCCCTCGGAAAGACAGGTTTCCAGCGGGGTGTCACCGCCCAGTTGGGGCAGGTCGTCGTTGGTCCATGAGATCGGGTTGATGCCAATGCGAACTTCAAGTTTGCCCATTTCAGTCTCTTTTCCTGGTATTGAATTGAATAGGTTGTTTTAAGTGGATGCCGGTTACTAAATCCGCTGCTGTTTCTTGCCCAGCTCAAGCTGCTTGCGTGCGGCGACGACGGCCGGGCGCTCCGAAACTTCCGGAATGCCGACTTCCCACCAGCAACCACCTTCCGGCGTGCTCTGCGGACCGTCGATGATGATGCTGATCAGGTAGGATTTGTCGGATGCGCGGGCGCGCTTCATGGCTTCGCCGAGTTCGCTAACGCTGCTGACCGTTTCGGCGTTGGCACCCAGCGAGCGGGCGTTGGCGGCAAAGTCGATGACCGGTGCGCCTTGCGGGCCTTGCAGGCAATCCTCGATCATGTTGTTGAACGGCGCGCCGCCGCAGGCCTTCTGCAAACGCGTGATGCAGGCGTAGCCGAAGTTGTCGGTGAGGACGACGATGATCTTCTGGCCGAGCAGCACCGAGGTAGCGAGCTCGTTGTTGAGCATCAGGTAGCTGCCGTCGCCAACGATGACGATGACTTCGCGGTCCGGCCGTGCCATCTTGACGCCGAGTCCGCCAGCGACCTCGTAGCCCATGCACGAGTAGCCATATTCCATGTGATAGCCGCCTGGCGTCGTCGTGCGCCACAGTTTGTGGAGTTCGGCGGGCAAGGTTCCGGCGGCGCAGACGGCGATGTCCTTGGCGGCGGAGTCGGGGGATGAGGCTTGCACGGCACCGATTACTTCAGCGTAAGTCGGGAGTGCTGCACGCGAACTGACGACGATTTCGCCAATCGCCGAACGCCAGCTGGCATTCACGCGCAGGCTCTTCTCCTGCCAGGCGCTGTCGGATTTCCATGTCCCCAGTGCTTGCGACAAGGCTTCAAGCGCGACAGTCGCATCGGCCTGCAGACTCTGGCCGCCCCATTTGATGACGTCAAAGGTGTTGACGTTGATCGAGATCAGCTTGGCCTTGGCGTAAAGGGAATGCGAACCGGTCGTGAAATCCTGAAGGCGGGTTCCGACGGCAATGACGACATCGGCTTCGGCGGCAAGCTCGTTGGCGGCCGGCGACCCGGTGACGCCGATGGCACCTGAGAGCAGTGGATGATCCCAGGCCAGAACGCTCTTGCCAGCGTGCGTTTCGCCGACCGGAATGCCGTGCGTTTCGACGAAAGCCTTGAGCGCTTCGCAACCGCCCTGGCTATATAGAACGCCGCCACCGGACACCACCATGGGGCGCTTTGCGGTCTTCAGCAGTTCGGCGACGGCCTTGATCTGGAAGGGCTCAGGCACCGGCTGGCGGAAATGAACAACGCGCTCGGCAAAGAATTCTTCCGGCCAGTCGGCGGCCATGGCCTGTACATCCTGTGGCAAGGCCAGCGTGACCGGGCCGCACAGGGCGGGATCGGTCAGGTAGGCAATCGCACGGGGCAGGGCAACCAGCAACTGGTGCGGCGTGACGATGCGGTCAAAGTAGCGCGACACCGGGCGCAGGCAGTCGGCGGTAGAGACCCCTCCATCCTGGAAATCCTCGACCTGCTGCAGCACTGGATCGGGCTCGCGTGAAACGAATATGTCCCCGGGGAGCAGCAGCATCGGCAGGCGATTGACGTGGGCGGTAGCGGCCGCTGTGACCAGATTGGCACAGCCCGGGCCGATGGAGGTGGTGACGGCCATCATGCGGCGGCGGAAATGCGCTTTGGCGTAGGCCGTCGCGGCCAGCGCCATTCCCTGTTCGTTGTGGGCCCGATAGGTGGGGATTTGTTCCCGCGCGGCATACAGCGCTTCGCCAAGCCCAGCCACATTGCCGTGTCCGAAGATAGCCCAAACGCCGCCAAACAGCGGCTCCGTACCACTTTCGGTAGACACTCGTTGTGCAACCAGATAACGCACCAGAGCCTGCGCCATCGTCAGACGAATCGTAGCCATTCCCAAAACCTCCACTGTTTTCCGTTTTTTCCGTAACCCAGCGCAATGTTTACCGTGAGTGTTTGCGCCTAACCCTTTTGCCCTCGGATCTGCTGCCAGAAACAAGGGAAGCTGTCGCCAAAGATAGCCCGCTTCAGGCAAAAATGCAACTAATTTTCGTTTTGTTTAAGTTATGGAAATAAATTTCTATTCACAAGCGGGCGATTGGCTGCGGCGAGCCTTATCAGCAGGGAGGCGGTGCTCGGTAATGCCGCCGAAATCGGGTTTTCGAATTGTTTATGCAATAGAATAAACTTTCTATATCGTGCAATTCGTCCTAGAATATTGCGCATGGGCACGCACCTTTCTTTCGCTATGTGCGCTTTCCCGTAGCACCCTACCGATTTCAAACAAACCAAGGAGTACATGCATCATGACCATCAGAATGGCAGTTATTGGTGCCGGTCGCATCGGCCAGATCCACGCGTCGAATGCCGCCCGCAATCCGGGCGTCAGCCTGGCCGGCGTCGCCGACGCAATCCCGGAACCCGCCGCCAAGCTGGCCGCGCAATTGGGCACCAGCGTTGTCACTGTCGAGCAGATTTTTGCTGACAGCAGCATCGACGCCGTGCTTATCGGTTCATCAACCGATACCCACGCTGATCTGATTCAGCGTGCGGCGGCAGCCGGCAAGCACATCTTCTGCGAAAAGCCGGTTGACCTTGATCTGAACCGGGCACGTGAGTGCGAGAAGGCTGTGCTGGCTTCGGGCAAGGCCTGTCTGATCGGCTTCCAGCGCCGCTTCGACCCGACCTTCGCTGCGCTCAAGGCGCGCATCGAAACGGGCGAAATCGGCACGCTTGAGGCTTTGTCGGTCATCAGCCGCGATCCGGGTGCCCCTCCCGTCGAGTACCTGCAACGTTCGGGTGGCATCTTCAAGGACATGCTGATTCACGACTTCGACATCTTCCGCTGGATCTTCGGCGAAGAGGCTGAGACGGTTTATGCGACGGCCAGCGCCCTCACCGATCCGACCATCGCTACGGTTGCCAACGATGCCGACACCACCGCAGTGACCATCCGCACCGTGACCGGCAAGCTGGCCCAGATTCATACCTCGCGCCGCGCCGCTTACGGTTACGACCAGCGCTTCGAAGTGCTTGGTTCAAAGGGCATGCTCCAGGCCGGCAATCACCGTCCGACGGAAGTCGTGGCGTCGGGTCCCGACGTGGTTTCGGCCGACAAGCCGGAACACTTCTTCCTCCAGCGTTATGAGCGGGCTTACCGCATTGAGCTCGACCACTTTGTGGCTGTCCTCGGTGGCCATGAGAAGTTGCGTGTCAGCATTGTTGACGGCGTCAAGGCGCTTGAACTGGCTGACGCAGCGACCACCTCGTGGCGCGAAGGCCGAGTCGTTCGCTTGCGCTAAACGCCGCTACCGTTCCAGCCGGCATTCCGCATGCCGGCTGGAACGGCCTTGCGCTACAATCCTGCACGGAAGCAGGGTTCTGCCGCCGACCCGGCGCGGCATCTGCATGGCACATCATCACAGGCGTCGAAGACATGGAACAAGATAGCGGAGTTGAAGACCTGATCCAGCGGGTTTCCCACGAGTACGACGGCCTTTCCAAGCAGCTTAAGGTGATTGCGCAGTACATCACCGAGAACCGACAACAGATGGTTGTCGTGCGTATTCTGGATGTGGCCAATGCCTGTGGCGTGCAACCGTCTGCCGTGGTGCGTTTTGCCCAGCGCTTCGGTTTTTCCGGCTTTTCGGAATTGCAGGCGGTCTTTCGCGATGCCTATGCCAGTGGTGCCACGGCGGCGGGCTACCAGCAGCGGATTCAGGCGGTCATCAGCGAGCATCCGGCACAGATGGGTAGCGTCGAATTGGCCCACGGGTTCATGAGAACCTGTCAGGCAGGGATCGCAACGCTCAACGAAGAGCTGGATGACCGTGCCTTTGAACGGGCGGTGAGTATCCTGCAGGACGCGCAACATATTTACATCATGGGCGTGCGGCGAATGTTTCCGGTCGCGTCCTATCTGAGCTATGCCCTTTTGCATACGCGCAAGCGCGTCATCATGGTCGACGGGCTGGGCGGTCTGTTCAAGGAGCAGATCGAGGGGCTAACGAAAGGCGATGTGCTCATAGCGATCAGCATGGCACCCTACGGAACGGAGACTCGTTATTGCACCGATCTGGCCATCGAGCGCGAAGCCACCGTGCTGGCCATCACCGACAGTTCTCTGTCGCCGATTGCCCGTGCGGCGGCGGTGACGCTCACGGTACATGAATCCGAGGCTTACTTTTTCCGCGCCCTGGCGAGCACCATGTGTCTTGCACAATCCCTGTTCATTGCGCTTGCATATCGTCTTGAGCTCAAAATGGAACGTTCGGACAACCGGCTTGCTCACGACTGATCGTGTGCCGGGGATGCTCCCACCAGGGAAAGCAGTAGAAAGACTCAGATGAAAAATCAGACCGTTTTTGCCACTGGACGCAAACACGACGTGGTCTCCATCGGTCGACTCGCCGTCGATCTGTATGCCAACCAGTACGGCTGCGACCTCGAAGACGTGTCCTCGTTTGCCAAATACCTGGGTGGCTCATCGGGCAACGTGGCGTTTGGCTGTGCGCGTTTCGGGTTGAAAAGCGCGATGATCACGCGCGTTGGCAACGAGCAGATGGGCCGCTTTCTTGTCAAAACACTGGCGGATGAAGGTTGCGATGTTTCGCAGATCAAGGTCGACCCAAAGCGCATGACCGCGCTGGCGATACTCGGCATCAAGGATCGCCAGACGTTTCCTCTGCTTTTCTACCGCGATAACTGTGCCGATATGGCCTTCAGCCCCGACGACGTTGACGAGGCGTTTATCGCCGATTGCAAGGCCTTGCACATTACCGGGACGCATTTTTCGACATCGAGAGTCAGAGCCGGTAGCCTGCGTGCACTTGAATTCGCGCATGCGCACGATGTGCGCACGATTTTGGATATTGACTACCGGCCGGTCGTGTGGGGCCTGACAACGCCGGGCGATGGCGAAACCCGCTACATCCCGAGTCCGGAAGTCACTTTCCAGCTGCAGGAAATTCTTGCCCATTTCGACCTGATTGTCGGTACCGAAGATGAGTTTGAAATTGCGGGTGGCACCCAGAATTTGATGCCAGCGCTGCGCGAAGTCCGCCGGCATACTGCGGCTACGCTAGTTGTCAAGCTGGGTCCGCTGGGGTGTGCTGTCGTCGAGGGAGAGGTGCCGGAACGGATCGAGGACGCTTTTTCGGTCACCAGTCCGCGCGTGGAAGTGCTTAACGTACTTGGTGCCGGCGATGCCTTTCTAGCCGGTTTCTTGTCCGGCTGGCTACGCGAGCGCGATTACGCAAGTTGCTGTCGCCGGGGAAATGCCAGCGGAGCGCTGGTTGTTTCGCGCCACGCCTGTGCGCCAGCAATGCCCACCGAGGAAGAGCTCCGCTATTTTCTGGACAACGTCCGAACGTTGACCGAACCGGCAAACGATAGCACGCTGAACTGGCTGCATCACGTGACACCGAAGCGCCGTGTGTGGAATGATGTTTTCATTTTTGCGTTTGATCACCGCAGTCAGCTTTATGATCTGGCGCGCCAGGCGGGCGCTCCAGAGAGCCGCCTGCCGGCGCTGAAACGTCTGCTGGTGGAAACCGTCGCGCAGACCGAAAATCGTCTCAAGCTGCATGGCAGCCTGGGGGCGCTGATCGACGACCGTTACGGGGAAGATGCCTTGCATGCGGCGACCGGACGCGGTTGGTGGCTGGGTCGTCCGGTCGAGCAACCCGGGTCCAACCCGGTGATTTTTGAGCTGGGAAGCTCGATTGGCTCGGTGCTCGAACACTGGCCCAAAGAGCAGGTGGTCAAGTGCCTGATTTTCTATCACCCCGATGATCAGGCAGATCGCCGGCTGGCACAGGAAAGTCAGGTGCGTACGCTGTGCGAGGCAACCAACGAAACCGGTCATGAGCTTTTGCTGGAATTGATCCCGGGCAAAGGCCTGCCGCTTGAGGATGACACGATTCTTCGTTCGATGACGCGCTTTTACAACCTCGGCATCCATCCCGACTGGTGGAAGCTGCCGTCCTTGTCTGCCGAGCAGTGGGCGCAGATCGATGAACTGATTGAAACCCGAGATCCCTACAGTCGCGGTGTCGTCATGCTCGGGCTCAACGCGCCGATTGAACAGCTCATTGCCTCGTTTGAAGAAGCGAAGAATAGCCGCACGTGCCGTGGTTTCGCCGTGGGTCGAAGCATCTTCCAGGACCCAGCGCGTGAATGGCTGAACGGCCTGATCGATGATGCAACGCTGATCCAGCGCTGCTGCGACAGTTTTGAACAGTTGATTCTTGCCTGGCAACGCATCCGCGCGCGTCAATCGGCCGGCTCGCTTTAAGTCCCGAGTTTCACCGCCCTTCTTCCACCCCGTAACTAAAACGACGCTCGCTTAGCGTGCGCAAGCAGGTTTCGGCGCATCTCCAAATAGAATTCTTTTTTCATTTGACTTTTAATTTTAGAACATCTATTGTTTTGCAACAGGTGCCATGCAAGAAAAGCAGGGGTTGGATCGAAGCACTGACCGAACCGATTTTTCGCATTATTTTCGAGAGGTAGATACGCAAATGAGCAACAGTGCAGTAACACAGGGTGTTGCAGAATCCAGCCCGCTGTTTCGTACGGTCAGCACGACTCAAACGGATTTCTGGAACGATTCATGTTCGATCGACGAGCTGAACTACGCAATCCGCAACGGTGCCGTAGGTGCGACCACCAATCCAAGCATTGTTCTGAACGTTCTCAAAAAAGAGTTCGCCGCGTGGAAGGCACCGTTGGAGCGCCTGATTAGCGACAATCCGACTTGGAACGAGGAGCAGATTGCCTGGCGCATCATCGAAGAAATGGGCCTGAAGGGTGCGGCGCTGATGATGCCGATCTTCGAACGCGAGAAGGGCAGGAAGGGGCGCCTGTCGATGCAGACCAGCCCCGTCTATTATCGCAACAGCGAGGCGCTTGTCGAACAGGCCGTGCGTTTCCACGAACTGGCACCGAATATTCAGGTCAAGATGCCGGTAACGGCGGCTGGCGTTGATGCTTTTGAAGAAGCCACCTATCGGGGCGTCACCATCAACGCCACCGTTTCATTTACTGTCCCACAGGCGATTGCCGTTGCTGAGGCCGTTGAGCGCGGCCTGCGTCGGCGCGAGAAGGAAGGCAAGCCAACGGATCATATCCACCCGGCGTGTACGATCATGGTTGGCCGCCTGGACGACTGGATGAAGATCGTTGCGGGGCGTGACGGCATCCTGCTGACACCTGGTTATGCCGACTGGGCTGGCGTCGCGGCGTTCAAGAAGGCTTATGGTCTCTATCGCGAAAGGGGCTACCGTACGCGCCTGCTTGCGGCGGCGTATCGCAACCACCTGCACTGGTCAGAATTCATCGGTGGCGACGTGATTCTCACGATTCCCTATGACTGGCAGGTACTGTTTAATAAATCCAGCGTCGAAGTGAAAGAACGGATGAACAATCCGGTCGACCAGAAAATCATCGACGAACTCTACGCGCTCATTCCGGACTTCCGCCGCGCTTACGACGAAGACGGAATGACGATTCAGGAGTTCGAAGGATTCGGCGCAACCGCGCGTACCTTGCGTACGTTCTGCGATCACTACCACGAACTGCTTGGAATCGTGCGCGATACCATGATTCCGAATCCCGACAAGAAAAAGTAGCAAGAAGGCGAGCAACTGAGGGCAGGGCCCGGTAAGCATCGCCGTTGAAACAAGTGACAGAGAGGGCGAATGATGGTCGCGTATTCAACCCTCTGATAAATCGTTGCAAACCAGCGGCCACATCCGCGAATTGAAAGGAGACAAAGGGGACCGTAGAAAACATTTTTTAATTTCATTAGACAAGCAAAGAAATTGATTCAACCGAACACTTCTTGGCAATAAACATAGGGGAAATTGAAATGAAAAAGATTCTTTTATCCGGCGTCGCACTGTTGATGGCATCCACTTTTGCAGTCGCAGCACCCGCCAAGGTTGGCGTTTCCATCGCGAATTTCGATGACACCTTCCTAACCTACATGATGGACGGCATGAAGTCCTATGCCAAGGCACATTCCGCAGACGTCGAACTCACGTTCACCGATGCCAAGGAAGACATGGCCAAGCAGATGGACCAGGTCGAAAACTTCATCGTTCAGAAGATGGATGCGATCATCGTTGTGCCGGTGGACACCAGCGCCACGGCTCCAATGACCAAGAACATCGTCGCCAAGAACATCAAGGCCGTGTATGTCAATCGCAATCCTGGCAACCTTCCTAAAGGTGCCTACTATGTCGGTTCAGAAGAAATCGTTGCCGGCAGACTGCAAATGGATTTCCTGGGTGAGAAGCTGAAGGGCAAAGGCAGTGTTGCCATTCTCATGGGCAAACTCGATAACGAAGGTGCCTTGAAGAGAACAGAGGGCAACGAGGAAGTTCTGAAGAAAAAATTCCCGGGTATCAAGGTTCTCGACAAGCAGACCGGCCAGTGGCAGCGTGCTGAAGGCATGGCCAAGACGGAAGACTGGCTCAACCGCTTCGGTAAGGACCTGAGTGCCATCCTTTGCAACAACGACGACATGGCTCTGGGTGCAGTTCAAGCGCTCAAAGACAAGAAGAGAACCGACATCATTGTTGTTGGCGTCGATGCGACGCCGGATGCGCTGACCTCCGTTTCCAAGGGCGAACTGGCCGCTACGGTGTTCCAGGACGCAGCTGGCCAAGGCGGTGGCGGTGTTGAAGTCGCCATGAAGGCGGCGAAGGGTGAAAAAGTGGCAACGGAAACCTGGATCCCGTTCAAGCTCGTTACACCTGCAAATCTTTCACAATTCAAAAAATAAATAGTCTTTCCCGGGGGAGGAGTTCCTTCCCTGGGGTTTTGCATGTCATGGGGTAGGGCAGGCTATGGGTAACGAGTACGTATTGGAAACCCGCGATGTCAAGAAAGTATTCCCGGGTGTAGTAGCGCTTGACAAGATCTCCCTGAAGTTTCGTCCGGGCAAGGTTCACTCGCTGATGGGCGAGAACGGTGCCGGAAAATCGACCTTGATGAAGATACTGAGTGGAATGTACAAGGCCACTGAAGGTGTCATGCTTTACAAGGGCGTTGAAACTGTATTTAACGAACCCGTCGAATCGATTCGGCTGGGCATATCGATGATCCATCAGGAGTTGTCTCCGGTTCCTCATCGTTCCGTAATGGAAAACGTTTGGCTGGGGCGAGAACCTCTCATCAAAGGAACGCCTTTTGTTGATCACAAGAAGATGTTTGTGGACACCAAAAAGCTTCTTGATGATCTTGATTTGATCATCGATCCAAGAATTGAAATGGTGAAGTTGACCGTCGCAAAGATGCAGATGGTCGAGATCGCCAAAGCGGTTTCCTACAATTCCGAAGTTGTCATCATGGATGAGCCGACCTCATCGCTGACAAAAAAGGAAGTCGAACACCTGTTCAAAATTATTGGCCGCCTGAAAGATCAGGGGAAAGCCATTATTTACATCTCGCACAAGATGGATGAGATTTTCGCCATTTCCGACGAGGTGAGCGTATTACGCGACGGGAAATTTGTCGGGACCTATGACGCAAAAGACTTGACCACGGACAAACTCATTTCCCTGATGGTGGGAAGAGAACTTAATGATTTGTTTCCCAAGGTCGAATGCCCGATAACCGACGTCAAGCTCAAGGTTGAGAATTTGTCCAGCCCGGGCGTCTTTGAGAATATCTCGTTCGACGTTCGCAAAGGCGAGATTCTGGGTTTTGCGGGGCTTGTCGGCGCTGGCCGAACAGAGGTCATGGAAACCCTTTTCGGGATGCGTACCCGATCCGCCGGCACGATCAGCATCGATGGCCACGTTGTTAGCATTCTTTCGCCTGAAAGCGCCATCAAGCATCGCATGGCACTTCTCACCGAAGATAGAAGACTATCGGGGATTTTTCCGATGCTCGACATCAAGGACAACATGGTGTTGGCCGTCATCGACAAATACCGCAATCGCTTCATGAAGTTTCTCAATCACACGCAAATCAGGAGTGATTGCAATGAGTACAAGAACAAGATCAGCATAAAAACGCCGAGCCTTGAGCAAAAGATCATGAATCTGAGCGGCGGCAACCAGCAAAAAGTACTGGTTGCACGATGGCTGCTTACTGACCCTGACATTCTGATTCTCGATGAGCCTACGCGAGGGATCGATGTGGGCGCTAAAGCTGAAATTCACACGCTGATCACCAATCTGGCGGCGAGAGGGAAGGCGATTATTCTCGTTTCTTCTGAATTGCCGGAGATTCTCGGGATGAGCGACCGGGTGGTGGTGATGCGGGAAGGACGACTGACCGGAATCGTTGACAGAAAAGACGCAACGCAGGAAGTCATCATGAAATACGCAACCATGAAACTGTAGTTCGGATTCATTGAGGTTGTTCTTTAATCGAGGGTCTTGGGGGGTTTTATGGCTGGTAATAAAGAGTTGAAGCAGTTTCTCGGTAAATATGGAATTTACCTGGTGCTGGTTGCAATGGTATTTGCGATGAGTTTTATGTCACCTGTGTTTCTCTCTCAGGATAATCTCCTGAATATTGTCAGGCAGGTTTCCGTAATCGGCCTGATCTCGCTTGGTGTGACACTAGTCATTATTTCGAAGGGCATCGACCTTTCCGGAGGCTCGACCCTGGCACTGGCTGCTGTGATGGCCGCCAGCTTTGGTCAGGCAGGCGACTGGGCGGCAAAAATGTATCCTGGTATTCCAGAATTGCCGGTCATCGTTCCGATAGTCGTTGCAATGCTGGTTGGTACGATCGTTGGGTGGGTGAACGGTGCTCTGGTGGCGAAAACCGGAATACCCGCATTTATTGCGACGCTGGGTACTTATGTGTCGGTAAGAGGGCTGGCATTGCTTTACTCGGATGGACGGCCGGTCAGCACCTTGACTGAGTCGTATCAGTATATCGGTCAGGGCTATATCCTTGGCATTCCTCTTCCCGTGATTCTATTTCTATTTATGGCCCTGGTTAC
>JBBQAT010000078.1:0-19869 GCA_038316625.1 Burkholderiales bacterium | reverse complement strand
GCAATGACGCCAAGCAACGATTTCAAGAACGGCATCATCGGTACCGCTTTTGTTTCTAACGGTGGATCTTCCACACATGAATACAAAGTCCTACTTGATTACCGTGTCCACGGAAGGCATCGCGTTGAGCTCAAATTTGTGGAACGAAGCAATTATGAAGAGCCACCCCTAGCAGCCTCAGAAAAGGCCGAAACTGTGATGGTTAACTGCACACGCCGCACTTACACCACCTCCGATTGGCTCAAAGAAAACGACAACAACTACGGATACAAGCAATATCAAAATGGCGATGCGATCAGTTGGGAAAACAAATCTGAGAAAGCTTATGCAAACTATGGGAACGGATGGATGCTGCCGTTGTACCTAAAAATGGTCTGCGATTCACTGTAGGTATTTGAATACATCTCAAAGATGTATTTGGGACAGACCACGGTTTTCTTCCCATTTTTCGTTTTTCTCGAACCGGCTGCTCTACTAGCGCGAACTCGTCGCCATTGGCGTGCAGATCAGGAAAACCTGCTGGTGGTCCTCATCAAATGGCTTTATACAGCATGGCACCGCCAAGAAGCTCATAAATAAACGGCTCTGGCCATATATACGCCAGGATGCCCGTGGATATTGGCCTGCAGGCCTACGTGCTAGACAACTCCGGAATCGTCACCAACTGATAGCCCGCCCTCTGCAGTCCGTCCCGGATCGCCTGCGCCGTGGCGACCGCATCGGCGTTGTCGCCATGCACGCAGATACTCTGCGGATTGACCGGAATGCGTTTCCCGTTGATCGAGATGAGCGCGCTTTCCTCGACCATGCGCATCACGTGCTGCAAACTGGCCTCGGCACCATGGACCATCGCCCCCGGCTGACTGCGCGGTACCAGATTGCCATCGTCCATGTAAGCACGATCGGCAAAGATTTCCTCGACGACCGGCAAGCCTTTTTCCCGACCGGCCGCAATCAGTTGCGATGCCGCCGGAGCGAGCAGGATCAGCGACGGATCGAGACGAAAAACAGCGCGGGCAACGGCGTCGGCGACCTTGCGATCAGCGCAGGCGATGTTGCTCAGCGCACCGTGCGGCTTGACGTGCGATACGCGGACGCCATGCGCACGGGCGAACGCCTCAAGCGCTCCGATCTGGTAGGTCAGCATGGCCTCCAGTTCGCCCAGGGGAATATCCATGCGCCGTCGGCCAAAGCCTTGCAAGTCCGGGAAGCCCGGATGCGCGCCGATGCTCACGCCGTTTGTTTTTGCCAGCGCCACGGTATTGAACATCACCAGCGGATCGCCGGCATGAAATCCGCAGGCCACGTTGGCTGAATTGACGATGCGCAGCATGGCCTCGTCGCCGCCCATTTCCCACGCGCCGAAACTCTCGCCAAGATCGGAATTCAGGTTAAGTTGTTGAGCCATGGTTTTCCCTCCTCGAAACATTAGCAGTCCGGCAAAGGCCAGCCACCGGTCAGATCCTTGTTTATCGTTGCGTTCGGCAGATCAAACGTCACGCCGTACGCCCACCAGTTCCACGCATTCTCGCGTTCCAGCAAGGCCCGTTTGGCCTGTGCTGCAGTCACAGCATCAAAGCGGACGGTTTGCCCTGCTCGCAACTGAGCCAGTTTGGGCAAATCAGCGGTAATGACCGTGGCGATCTTCGGATAGCCGCCCACTGTTTGACAATCGGCCAGCAAAATAATTGGTTGACCGTTACCCGGCACCTGAATGACACCCGGCGTCACACCATCCGAGACAATGTCAGCGGCTTCCGGGCGGGTATGTAGCAGCAGCAACCCGTCCAGACGAACGCCCATGCGATCGATCTGCGTTGTTACCTGGTACTCCGAGCAAAGAAACTGTGCGACGGATTCTGCCTTGAAATGCCCCTCCTGCGGACCCAGCATGACGCGGATCGGACCTTCGCGGTGGTGCCACGGATCGGCCCGATACTCGTGCTGCTCCCGGCGCGGCTGCGCTGCACAGAGCAAGCGATTGCCGGTCACCACTGGCTTTCCGTCGATGCCACCGATCATTGCACGCTGGTAGGTTGAGCGACTGCCCAGTTGAAGCGGTGAATCAATGCCGCCGGCCACTGCCAGAAAAGCCGTCCCGCCCGGCAAATAGCCGACCTCCAGCACATCGTGCGGATCGAGCGACACGCTGGCCCAGGCGGGAACATCGAGAGACTCCCCACTTGCCCGCCGAAGCGTTGCCGTAATCTCGCCGGCGAGCGCCAGACGCACCCGACCTTGTTTGACCTCCAGCGTCGGTCCGGCACCGCGAATCTCGATGCCGGCGCAGTCAGGCGCATTGCCGACCAGCGCGTTGGCGCATCGGGCAAGCATGGCATCCAGGCCGCCGGAAACCGTGATCCCCATGTGGCGAAAACCGAAACGGCCGGCATCCTGGATGCTGTTGCCCAAGCCGCCGTCAATGACTTCAATCAGGCCTTGCATCACGGCGCTCCCGCCAACAGGAGATCCTTGCGATCCAGCGCGCCGGCCAGAGCCGCCGCTTCCATCTCCAGATAGAGCGGGCGATCAATGGCTTGCCAGCAAACGCGATCTCCCGAGGCCAGCAGCGATGGCGAGGCGGCATCCGCCGCAGAGAACATCGGTACCGGCGTCTTCCCGATCAAACGCCATCCACCGGGGCTTTGCCACGGATAAACAGCACACATCGTCCCGGCAATCGCCAGCGACCTCGCCGGCACCGCCTTGCGCGGCGAGGCCAGACGCGGAATGTCGAGAACGGAAGGCAAGCCGCCCATGTACGGAAAACCGGGCATGAAACCGATCATGTAAACCTTAAATGTCGCTTCAGTCATCAATGCGATGACCGCCTCCCGGCTCAGACCCTTGGCTTCGGCCAGATCGTCCAGATCGGGCGCAAAGTCATCATCAAAACAAACCGGGATGCGCCAGTGCCGCCCCTGACTGCTCGCCGTCCCCGCCGATTCAGCCAGCCGCAGCAGCGCTTCGCCAAGCCGTTCACCATCACTGAGCAGCGGGTTGAAATAAACAGTCAGCGACCGAAACGTTGGCACCACATCGACAACACCAGAAAACTCGCCCGAGCCCCCCAAAAGACGGGCTTTCCCCAAAGCGCCGGCCAGACCGAGAACCCGGGCATGAAGCGCCGGATCGATGACGTCGCCGAATTCAACCGTCCACGCCGCATCGCCTACCGGAAGCAAACGAGGCGGAGCAGACAGATCAGACACCTTGGTTTCCATAGACTTTGACGCTCATCACTTCCACAGATTGGCTATGCCCTGGAGCGAAACCCACCCGGCCCACGCGGCAGCCGCCGCTGCCAGAATCCCGAAGATCTGCAGCCACATGGGATGCTGGTAATCGCCAACGATCTTCTTGTTCCTTGCGGCCATCAACATGGCGCCCAGGGTAATCGGCAGGATCAATCCGTTCAGCGACCCGACGAGAACAAGAATTGCAACCGGACGACCGACCAGAACAAAAACAATCGTCGAGATCGCGATGAAGGCCATGATCACGTACGAATTGTGCGTGTTGGCCGTTTTTGACATTGAACGGAGGAAAGACACGCTGGTATAGGCCGCACCGACCACCGAGGTGATTGCCGCCGACCAAAGAACAATGCCGAAGAACTTGTAGCCCATATCACCTGCGGCATGCTGGAAGACCGACGCGGGCGGATTGGCGGGGTCCAGCTTCAGGCCCAGGCTGACGACCCCCAGAACGGCCAGGAAAATGATGACCCGCATCACGCCGGTAATCAGGATGCCGGTTACGGCCGCCTTGTTTACGCGGGGCAGGTTTTCCTCGCCCGTAACACCGGCGTCGAGCAGGCGATGGCCGCCGGCAAACGTGATGTATCCGCCCACCGTACCGCCAACCAGCGTAATCACCGGCAGCATGAGGATGCCGAAATTATCGGGAAGAACAGCCTTGGCAATGGCCTGTCCGACCGGTGGATTGGAGGCGAACATGACATAGGTGGCAAGACAAATCATCAGGCCGCCCAGCACCTTGGCCACGGTATCCATCGCCACGCCCGCTTCCTTGGAGGCAAAAATACCGATCGCCAGCACGCCTGAAATGATCGCTCCGGTCTCAACGTTCCAGCCAAAGAGAACGTTCAGCGCCAGACCGGTACCGGCAATATTGCCGATGTTGAAAGCCAGACCGCCGGCCACGATGAGAACCGCGATGACGTGGCCCAAACCGGGCAAGACCGCGTTGGCCACGTCCTGACCGCGCATGCGGCTCATGGTAATGACCCGCCAGACATTCATCTGCGCGCCGATGTCGATCAAAATCGAGGCCAGGATAGCGAAGGCAAAATTGGCTCCGAATTTCTCGGTAAACACCGCCGTTTGTGTGAGAAAGCCCGGACCAATGGCCGATGTGGCCATGATGAACGCTGCTCCCAGAAGAACCGACCAGTTTGTTTTCCCCGAAGAATCGGATCTGATGATTACTGCCTCAGCCATTGACTTGTCCCCCAAGTTATATTGCCTGTGAATGTTGTCTGAAAATTGATGTGCGACTGTTTGAACCCCTACTCCCTGAAAACCAGTTGTCAGTCAATGAAAAATGCGAACCACCAAGTCACCAAGATCACCAAGAGGGCACCAAGTTAACTTCTTGTTTTCTTGGTGAAACTTTGTGCCCTTTGTGCCTTGGTGGTGCAGCTTTTGTCCTTGCCTTTCAAAATGGCTGCCTACTACGTCAGCGTCAGATCGATGTTCAGCAGATCGGTGACCAGCATGCAGCCCGGGGCGTGCGTAATGCAGAACTCCGGCGCGGCGGCCATCACGACGGCTTGCGGCGTCACACCACAGGCCCAGAAGACCGGCAGCTCGTTGGGGCGTATCGTCACCGCATCACCAAAATCCGGCATGTTGATGTCCTTGATCCCGATGAGTGACGGGTCACCCAGATGGATCGGTGCGCCATGAACGGATGGCACGCGCGCTGAAATTCGAACCGCGCGGATGGCATTGGCCGCTGTCATCGGACGCATCGAAACGACCGTCGGACCGTGGAAGGTACCGGCAGGAATGGTCGGGATATTGGTCTTGTACATCGCCACGTTCTTGCCCTCGGTGACGTGACGCAACTCAATCCCGGCCTCGATCAGCGAGTGCTCGAACGAGAAGGAGCATCCAAGCACGAAGGTCACCAGATCGGCGCGCCATAGCGGCGTGATGTCGCTCACTTCTTCAACCATCACACCATTTTTCCAGACGCGATAAAGCGGTACGTCGGTACGGATATCCACATCGTTGCCCAAGGTCGGGAGCAGCGGTTCACCGGGTTCCGACACGGCCAGCAGCGGGCACGGTTTGGGGTTACGCTGGCAGAAGCGGAGAAAGTCCATCGCCAGCGATTCAGGCAGAATCGCGATGTTGCCCTGGGCATTGCGCGAAGCCAACCCGCTGGTGTGCTTGACCCAGTCCCCGCGCCGAATGGCCTGCCGGACTTCATACGCGGTTGATGATGCCGATAACTCTGCCGAATTTTCTGATTTCATCGCCGTAATCCTGACTGGAAAGAGGGACTTGATTATCAAGTTCCCACGAGCGACGATACAAACGCTATATTTCGTTCAGGCGTCATCGATTTTTTCGATGGCGATTTGTACCCTCATCAATGTCTGAGTCCTTGGAAACGAAATGAATCTGCGCTTTGTTGAGGCTTTTGTCTGGGTTGCCCGCCTGAAAAGCATTACTCGGGGCGCGGAAAAGCTTTGTCTTACGCAGTCTGCGGTTTCAAACCGGATTGCGGCACTCGAAGAAGAACTCGGCGTACAGTTGCTCGACCGGCGCAACCCTGGCTTCCGGCTGAGCGATGCCGGGACCCGTTTTCTCGACTATGCGGATCGACTGCTTTCGTTGCAACGCGAGCTCAAGAATGAACTGGGCACCCCTGACGCGCATTCCTTCTCCTTGCGTGTCGGTGCCATCGAAAGTGTCTTGCACACCTGGCTGATCCCGATGGTCGACAGACTGAAGAAAATCGCGCCACACATCGAGTTCGAGCTGACCATCGAAATGACTCCGATGTTGAACGAGCAGATCAAACGAGGCGCGCTCGACCTGGTTTTCTCGGCCACCCCAGCCATAGGCGACAGCATTCTCAATGAAGCTCTCGCACCGCTTGAAATGGTTTTCGTCGGCCCTGAAAGCATGGCCACCAAGGAAAGACTGGGTCTGGAGGAAATCCTGGCCTACGACATCATGACCTTCCAGCGAGGATCGCAACCGCATGTGGCGCTCGTCGACGCACTGCACACGGCGGGAGTCGATGACAAACACGTGCATACGCTGTCGTCGATATCAGCCCTTGCCCGTCTGGCAGAAAGCGGTTTCGGCATTGCCACTCTGCCCCTTGGCGTTGCGGAACAGTTGATGAAAAAAGACAAGATCTGTGTTCTTTCTACCGTGCTGACCCTGGCACCCCTGCCCGTATTTGCCAGCTACTGGCGCAACCCGGCGGCACCGATCCTGCAACAGGCCATGGAAGAAGCACTGGGCTTTGCCAGGGACTACACGGGGCTGCCTGCGCCGCACGTGAGTATATCTGACGTCACGAAATAGAAACGATCAAACCCGATTTGCAAATAGTTCGAATGCATCAATCGGCAATGGTCGACTGAACAGGTAGCCCTGATAGGCCAGACAACCCTGGCTGGCAAGCATCACTCTCTGCTCTTCGGTTTCAACGCCCTCAGCAATAACCGTCAACCCCAGGCTTTCGCCCAAAGCCACGATGGTCTTGGCAATTGCGGCGTCGTTCGGGTCAATCAGGATGTCCCGGACAAAACTCTGATCGATCTTCAGTTGGTCCAACGGCAGCCGTTTGAGGTAGGAAAGCGACGAATAGCCCGTACCAAAGTCATCGAGCGAAAAGCCCACACCTTTCGCTTTCAAGGCGTTCATCTTCGCAATCGTGTCCTCGACGTTGGCGACCAGCAGACTCTCGGTCAATTCGAGTTTGAGTCGGCTTGGGTTGGCTCCATACCGCTCAAGCGCCGCCATTACCTGATCGACGAAGTCTGGATGGCGAAGCTGGCGGGCGCTGACGTTCACCGCCACCAAGAGACGGGACATTTTTGGGCACTTTGACCATTCGGCCAGTTGGGCACAAGCCGTTTCCAGCACCCACTGTCCGAGCGGCAGGATGAGCCCCGTTTCCTCGGCCAGCGGGATAAAGGCACCGGGTGAGACACTCCCACGCGCGGCATGCGTCCAACGCAACAAGACTTCGACGCCAATCAGTTGACCCAGAATATCAACCTGCGGCTGGTAAAACAAAACAAACTGATTCTGCAGAACCGCCACCCGCAAATCAGCTTCCAGACCCGCGCGCGAAGAAACCGCCGCTTGCATTTCCGGGTCAAAAAAGCACACGGCATTCCGCCCTGCATCCTTGGCCCGGTACATGGCAAGATCGGCACGTTTCAGCAGATCGTCGACCGTTTCCCGATGGTCCGCGAACAAGGTGATGCCAATGCTGGCGCTACCGTGGTGCTCGCTGCCGCAAATCACGTAGGGCTGATTAAGCGTCGCGAGGATTTTTTCACCCACAGTTTCCGCCTGAATAAGCGCTTCCTGCGCCGACTCACTCAGATCGGACAGCAACAGCACGAACTCGTCTCCGCCCAGTCGAGCAACGCTATCGCCCTCGCGTACACTGTTTTCCAGGCGTTGGGCAACCTGTTGCAGCAACTGATCGCCTTTGTCATGCCCGAGGGTATCGTTGATTGTTTTGAAGTGATCGAGGTCAATAAAGAACAGGGCCCCGTTGCGCCGATGACGGGAACTGGCAGCCAGCGCCAGTTCCAAACGATCCAGGAAGAGCAGCCGATTGGGCAGGCCCGTCAATTGATCGAAAAAGGCCAGGGTATTGATCTTTTCCTCGGCAACCTTGCGCTTGGTGATGTCGTGAGCAATGCCGAGCACCCCGATCAAGTTTCGGTGAGCGTCGAAAACCGGCGTTTTCGTAATCTCCAGCAACTCCCGGTGACCATCCGTGGCAAAAACAGCCCACTCCTCGTGGGTACTGGGTTCGCCTTTTTCCATGACGCGCCTGTCACCTTCACGAAAGGCTTCGGCCGTCTCCTTGCCAACCAAATCATAGTCCGCCTTGCCGACGATGTCCTTTTCCGAAGCAGCATAGAGGCTTTCGAATCGCTGGTTACACTCCAGATAGACGCCTTCGGGACTCTTCAGCCAGACCAGATCAGGAATGGCGTGAATCAGTGTTTGCAGGCGCAACTCACTTTCGACAAGCTTTGCTTCCGCTTGCTTGCGCTCGGTAACATCCCTGAATTCGACGACACGGATCGTCCGCCCCTTGTGTGGCATGTTCTTGCTGCGAATACTGACCGGGTATTCCGTACCGTCCTTGCGCAAGCCTGAGAAATCAAGATACAACTCTTCGCCGCTCTGCGCTTTCTGCCATATCACCTCACGCCATTGCGGCGCGACCAGCACAAAAACATCCAGTCCAATCAGTTCCTCGACCGAAAAACCGGTCATCCTGGAAAGACCTTCATTGCAATCGAGGATAACGCCATCCTGATGAATAAAAATGCCGCCAAAGGAAGCGGCTTGAAGCGTTCTGAAGCGCTCCTCGCTTTCACGCAATGCATTTTCGCGCTCGCCCACGCTTTCAAGTAGATGATTAAAGCCACCAATCAACTGGCCGATCTCGTCGTGCTTGCCGATCGGCAAGGCATGCAGAGGCTGACGGTTGTCTGCCATCTCAGCCAGCGTTTTTGAGGTAAGCACCAGCGGCGAAAGCTGGCGCCGTAACAGCCACCAGGTTAAGCCGGCCGCCAGCAAGGTCACCAGCAGTGTTGCCATCTGCATACGCTGCTGCATGTCACGGATTGGCGCGAAGGCTTCAGCCGTCGGTTGTGTAACCGCCATGAGCCAGCCAGCCATGGGTACGTGCTTGTTCGACGTCAATACTTCGACACCCGCCGGATTGACAAAAACAGCAGAACCTTCCTGCCCCGCCATGAATCGATCAATGTCCGGATTGATACCCTGGGCGGGAAGCGTTTCCATAACGCGGCTCTTATCCGTCGCGGTAAAGATCAACCGACGTTGCGGAGCAATAAGCAGATAGCCACCGGTCTTGCCGTAACGACCATCAGTGATCTGATCCTGAAAATTCCGCTTGCCCAGATTGGTCGTGCCGGAAAGCGCGCCGATTACTCTTCCCTGAACATCACGAATCGGCACGGTCATGACAAAAATGGGAGACTGCGAGTATTTTCCGATAACCGGTACGCTGATCGTCGGCTTACCCTCCTTGAGAGCGTCGACCATGTATTCGCGGTCCATGTTATTGACGCCGACCATCCCGGGCACAGGCGGAACGCCCGCGATGAGAAGGCCGTCTCCCTGACTGATGAACACGTTGCTGTTGAACAAAGCCTGCAGATCGAGTCGCTGCTCAAGAAGAGCCTGCACAGCGAACGGACCGTCCTGCATGGCCGGCGCAGACAACAAGGCCACCGTATTGAGTGCATCCAGTCGTGCTTCCACTTCACGGTTAACGTGCGCGGCGAGCATGGACACCGTCGATAGCTGCTGCTCGGCCGACAAGCGCTCGATGTCCTTATGCAATATACGGTTGGCGTAAAACGACAGCGACCACAAGCTGGCCAGAAAGATGGTCAGGGTAGCGAGGGTGATCCGGGTCTTAAGCGAATTTCTTGGCCGAACCGTCGAAGTCATATCGAGGCCATACTGTGTATCGATACTTAAATAATCGCCCAGCCGTCAAGAACTCTCGACCGCACCGGGACTGTAATAATTGCCTGGAAACCAATTCGCCCCCGACATGCGCCGAGAACGACTTTCCGCCGCGAGAATATCAGCGGGCGCGATAGAGCAGCGTCGGATGAACGTTCTGAAGAACCTTCTGCATACCCTTGCGGTTTTTCAGATTCAGAATGACCGGAGAACGCGTGTTGGCGGCGATCTTCCCGCCTTCGGCCTCGTTCCGATAAACAATCACCACGACGGCCACATCGGCGACATCCTGCAATCCAATCAGTGCGCAATCGGCATCCGAGAGTTCGATCTGATACTCGATGTCGAGCGCTTCAGGTGCCACGATCGGGAACATGGCCGTCGTGTCATCCACGGACTGCAACCAGAAAACGGTGGCTTTGCCTTCTTCATGAAAAAGCTTGAAGCGCTTGCAATCCTCAAAACCAGCAATACCTTCGGGGAACGAAAAAAGCGTCTCTGGATCAACCGTTACGTTCGTTAGACCAAGGCGTTCAATATCGATTTTCATAAACCCTCCCTTATTAGACGTAAAAGCCAGATCGGCGATGCGGCCATTAAACCCGAATCGTATTGCCCCCGCAACCGGGAAAAGAGCATCAACCGGTCAACGCTTGAGTTTTCGTCCGCGATTGCGCATAGTTCGCCCTTTTTTCCGATAATAGAACACTGATGGCATCCTCCGTTGAACAACGCATTACCCTGAAAATCGCTGAAGAGATCGGCGCCCGTCGCGAACAGGTCATCGCCGCCGTCACCCTGCTCGACGAAGGCTCCACCGTGCCCTTCATCTCGCGTTACCGCAAAGAGGTGACTGGCGGGCTGGACGACATCCAGTTGCGTCTGCTCGACGAACGCCTCTCCTACCTGCGCGAACTCGAAGAGCGCCGCGCGGCGATCCTGGCGTCGATTGATGAACAGGGCAAACTGACGCCCGAACTCGCCGGCCAGATCAACAACGCCGAGACCAAACAAAGTCTCGAAGACCTTTACCTGCCCTACAAACCCAAACGGCGCACCAAGGCGCAGATCGCCCGCGAGGCGGGGATTGCGCCACTGGCCGAAGCCCTGCTCGCCGACCCAACACTGAAGCCGGAAACCGAAGCCGAGCGCTTCATCAACGCCGACGCCGGTTTTGCCGACGTCAAAGCCGTACTCGACGGTGCGCGCCAGATTCTGATGGAGCAGTTCTCCGAAGATGCGCCACTTCTCGGTGCCCTGCGCGAATACCTGGAAGCGCATGGCGTGGTGAAATCGACCGTTGTCGAAGGCAAGGAAGCCGACGGTGCCAAATTCCGCGACTACTTCGACTATTCCGAGACGATCAAGACGATCCCCTCGCACCGCGCATTGGCGCTGCTGCGCGGCCGCAACGAGGGCATGCTGCAAATCGCCCTGCTGCTCGATACCGAACTGGATGAAGCCAACAAGCCGGTCGGGCACAACCCGTGCGAGGGACGCATCGCCAAGCGCTTTGAAATCAGCGACCTGGGACGCCCGGCCGACAAGTGGCTGAACGACACGGTGCGCTGGACGTGGCGCATCAAGATCTTCATGCACCTTGAACTCGACCTGATGAACGCCCTGCGCGAACGTGCCGAGGAAGAAGCCATCCGCGTTTTCGGCTCCAATCTGCACGACCTGCTGCTCGCCGCGCCGGCCGGACAGCGCGCCACGATGGGCCTCGATCCCGGCATCCGTACGGGTTGCAAAGTGGCCGTCGTCGACGCCACCGGCAAGTTGCTCGACACCGCCACCGTCTACCCGCATGAACCGCGCCGCGACTGGGATGGCTCGCTGCACACGCTGGCCGTACTGGCCAAGAAACACAACGTCGACCTGATCAGCATCGGCAACGGCACCGCTTCGCGCGAAACCGACAAGCTGGCCGCCGACCTGATCAAGCTGGTGCCCGATCTGCATATGACCAAGATCGTTGTCTCGGAAGCTGGAGCGTCCGTATACTCAGCCTCCGAATACGCCTCGCGTGAATTCCCGGAACTCGACGTCAGCTTGCGCGGCGCGGTGTCCATCGCCCGTCGCCTGCAAGACCCGCTGGCCGAACTGGTCAAGATCGATCCCAAGTCCATCGGCGTCGGCCAGTACCAGCATGATGTTAGCCAGACCAAGCTGGCCAAGGCGCTTGACGGTGTGGTCGAGGACTGCGTAAACGCCGTCGGTGTCGATGTCAATACCGCCTCGGCACCGTTGCTGACCCGCGTTTCCGGCCTCAACAGCACGCTCGCTGCCAACATCGTCAGCTACCGCGACAAGAACGGTGCCTTCCCCAACCGCAAGGCGCTGCTTGACGTCCCGCGCATGGGCGCGAAGACGTTTGAGCAGGCCGCCGGTTTCCTGCGCATCACTGGCAGCGACAACCCGCTCGACGGCTCGTCGGTGCACCCGGAAGCCTATCCGCTGGTCGAGCGCATCCTGGCCGACATCAAGAAGGGTATCCGCGAAGTCATCGGCGATTCACGCTTGGTGAAATCGCTGCAAGCCACGAAATATATCGACGAGAAATTCGGCCTGCCGACGATCCAGGACATCCTCAAGGAACTGGAAAAACCAGGCCGCGACCCGCGTCCCGAGTTCAAAACCGCCGTTTTCAAGGACGGCATCGAAGAGGTCAAGGATTTGCAACCGGGGATGATTCTCGAAGGTGTGGTCACCAACGTGGCCAACTTCGGTGCCTTCGTCGACATCGGCGTGCACCAGGACGGTCTGGTACACATCTCCGTGCTCTCCAACAAGTTTGTCAAAGACCCGCGCGAAGTCGTCAAAGCCGGTGACGTGGTCAGAGTCAAGGTCGTCGAAATCGACTTGCCACGCAAGCGCATCGCGCTCACCATGCGTCTCACCGACGACGCCCCCGCCGCACCGAAAATGGGTAGCGTACCGATGACGAACAAGGCGCGCCAGCAGCAGACACGACAGGCCGAACCGGCCGGCGCGATGGCTTCAGCCTTCGCCAAACTCAAGCGCTAAATGAATTAGACGGCAATGTGATTTGCTCTCAATATCGGGAGCAACACAGCATTCGTCCATGTAGAAAGCCTATGAATGGTGAGTCTTGATACACTACCTCGCTCAAGAATCGAGCGGTATGATGACTGCTTACCGAGGAGATCATTGTGAAAATTGAGTCCATACGTCTCAAAAACTTCAAGGCGTTTCGTGACGTTCACCTGAAAGATATTCCTTCATTTTTGGTTGTGGTCGGTGCCAATGGTGCCGGCAAGTCGACCCTGTTTGATGTTTTTGGATTTCTACATGATTGCCTGAAAGGCAATGTTCGCCAAGCGCTCGACAGTCGTGGGCGATTTCGGGAAGTACTCAGCCGGGATAGCGAAGAGGACGCGATTCTGATTGAAATTCAGTACCGTATGCCGATAACTGGTGTGGATAGGCTGGTCACCTATTCACTTGAGATTGCCGAACGTGGCGGATCACCTTATGTGAAACGCGAAATTTTGCGGTACAAACGAGGTCGGTACGGAAGTCCCTATCGCTTCCTTGACTTCTCTGACGGTGAAGGCTTCGCCATTAACAATGAAGAAGATTTCAAAATCAGTGATGAAGAACTGGAACGCGAATATCAAAAGGTAGCCCCCGACACCCTGGCCATCAAGGGACTTGGACAATTCGAGCGATTCAAGGCCGCTAATGCTTTTCGGCAACTGATGGAATCATGGCATGTCTCGGACTTCCACATCAGTGCAGCACGAGGTCGCAAAGAAGCATCAGGAGATTCCGAGCACCTCTCAGAAACGGGCGACAATTTACCGCTCGTTGCCCGTTATCTGCATGAGCAGCACCCCGCTGTTTTCAATGAAATTCTTGCCACAATGGCCCGTCGCGTCCCAGGTGTCAGTGCCATCGAGCCTAAACTGATGGATGATGGTTATCTGACCCTGCGCTTTCAGGACGGATCGTTCAAAACGCCGTTTCTGGATCGTTATGTTTCCGATGGCACTATCAAGATGTTTGCCTATCTGGTGCTATTGCATGATCCGCGCCCTCATCCCCTGCTTTGTGTCGAAGAACCGGAAAACCAGCTGTACCCAAAATTAATGCCCGAACTGGCCGAAGAATTTCGTGAATATGCCAAACGTGGCGGTCAGGTACTGGTTTCAACGCATTCGCCGGATTTTTTGAACGCCGCCAATCTGGATGAAGTGTGCTGGCTGGTTAAAAACAAGGGTGGAACTGAAATTCGCCGCGCCAAGGACAATCCGCAAATCGCGGCCTACATGGCTGAAGGCGATCAGATGGGATATCTCTGGAAACAAGGTTTTTTTGAGGGAGCCGACCCTCAATGAAGGAGATTGTTTTTCTGCTCGAAGAGGAATCTGCAAAAGCCATGCTCGAAGGGCTTCTTCCCCGGATTCTCAACGCGCAGATCGGGTTCCGTTGTATCCCCTTTGAAGGGAAACAGGACCTAGAAAAACAGCTGGTGAAGCGAATACGTGGCTACCAGAATCCACACGCACGGTTCATTGTCCTGCGGGATCAGGACAGCCAGCCCGATTGCCGCGTTCTAAAGCAGAATCTTCTGGATAAGTGCCGCGAATCAGGCAAAGTCGAATCCACGCTGGTGCGGCTTGCCTGCCGTGAACTGGAGACGATTTACCTTGCCGATCTGGCGGCAGTGGAATCCGGATTGAATCTGACGGGTTTGCAGAAACAACAAAAAAAACAGAAATTCCGCCAGCCAGATTTGTTGGGTTCGCCAAGCGTCGAACTTGTGAGGCTGACGAAAAATACGTACCAGAAAATCAGTGGATCCCGAAAAATAGGTAAATTCCTCGATCCAGAAAACACTCGTTCGCCCAGTTTCCGTAACCTGGTTCGGGGAATACAGAAGCAAGCGGAAATGTTGATGGCAATAGCCGTTTGATTTACTGGCCGACTTAATCTCAAAGCCATTGTTCAGTTCACCAACCTTAAGAATTCATGACCAACTCGAATGCCAACACATGCCGGATTTACGGCATAAAGAATTGCGACACCATGACGAAAGCCTTCGCCTGGCTGGAGGCCAACGGTATTGCTTACGAATTCATCGACTACAAGAAGGCCGGCATCACGGCGGCCAACCTGCCCGACTGGAACCAGCGCGCCGGCTGGGAAACGCTGCTCAACAAACGGGGCATGATGTGGAAACGGCTCAGCGACGACGAACGCGCTGAGGTCGATGAAGTCAAAGCACTGACGCTGATGGCCGACTATCCGACGCTTATCAAACGCCCAGTCCTCGATACCGGCAAGGCCCTGCTGGTCGGCTTCGACCCCGAACGCTACACCACGGAACTCAAATGACAGAAAACCTCGTTCAACGTTTCATGCTCGACGACCTCGACATCCGGGGTGCCATTGTTCGCCTTGACTCGGTCTGGAAAAAGCTGCTTACCAACCGCAACTACCCCGCCCCTGTAATCGAACTGCTTGGTCAGATGAGCGCGACCACCCTGCTCCTGGCCGACAACCTCAAACAGACAGGGCGACTCACCATCCAGTTGCGCGGTGACGGTCCCGTTTCGCTGCTGGTGATCGACTGCAACGAAGAACTCAACATCCGCTGCATGGCACAACACGGTGAGAACATCGAAGCGAGCTCGCTCGTCGATTTGCTCGGCAAGGGCCAACTCCTGTTTTCGCTCGACATGGCGTCAATGCGCGAGCCCTACCAGAGCATCGTACCGCTCACCGGCAACAGCATCGCCGAAATCTTCGAGCATTACCTCAAGCAATCCGAACAGCTCGCCTCGCGCTTCTTCCTTGCGGCCACGCCGACCGGCGCGGCCGGCCTCTTCCTGCAAAAAATGCCGACCACCGATCAGCGTGATGCGGACGGCTGGACGCGCGTTGAAGCCCTGGCCAGCACGATCACCCCCGAAGAACTGCTCGACCTGTCGGCCGAAGATCTGCTCACGCGACTGTTTCACGAAGAAACCGTGCGCGTTTTCGCCGCCAGCGAAGTCACCAACAACACGCCGGAGGATTGGGGAAAAATCGGCAACATGCTGCGCACGCTCGGCCGCGAAGAAGTCTACAGCGCACTCAAGGAGCGTGGCGTCATCGTCATTCGCGACGACCTCGCCAACCAGGAATACCGCTTCGAAAAAGCAGCCATCGACGAACTGTTCAGCAACGTGCCGGAAACGCCGCCGACCGTGCATTGACAGCGGATGTTAGCCTTGAGCAGGCACAGGCCTGCAGGCCAATGAATACGGGCATCTTCAGATGGACTTATCCGGAAGGCGCGTCCTTATTGCCTTGCGAGGTGGCGTTAAAAGTGGCAGAGCGCAGAAACGGCATCCATCACAAAACCAAAGCCGATCCTCTCCTGCTCTAGCCGCAGATTCTTTTGTATCCGGTTGTCGCGCAGTTCATCGTAGAGGACGCTTTCGGCGGTGGTCAGCCGGGGTAAATCGCGCCGTGTTTGTTTCTCCTCTTCGCCCCACAGGGACTCAAAGGCCAGCAAGGTACGGCGATCCATCAGAAAAGATTCGACGTGCTCGAACTGGCTGCGCAGTTGGTCGAGGATGGCGAAACCGTGGGTATCGATATCGCCCCAATAGTGAATACGGCAACGCGAGAGCCATTCGACGTCACGCAGCATCTCAAAGCCGTAGCCGGCACCAAAGATGACCAGGCTGTTTTTGACCGGTGGAAAGGCCAGGAAATTGATCTCGTTCTCGGTGATGAAAACCCGTGAAACTGTGCAATCAAGCCGGGTGAAACTCGCTGCATCAAGGCTGATGTCCTGAACACCTTCACCCGGCAACAGGGCGTGTTCCGGATCGAGGACGCGGAAACGGATACGCTCGGGTTTATCGCGAAAGCCATAACGCGTTGCAAACTGACTGATGCCGGATGCCGTCAAGTCGATAAACTCCGGCGCCAAAACGGCATCAAGCAACTCGTTGAGCACACCCCGATGGGCTTCGATGAACTTGCTGTGCACGCCGGGAATATCGACTTGCCTGAGGTACACTCCCGGTCGGGGGTGCGCCTGCAACCAGGCGACGATGTCCAGCAGCCGGCTCCACGCGTCGACCAGTTCCAGCGCGCGAAACGGTCGTTTGGCCAGCCAGCTGCGCAAGAGCGGCTGACGCTGCGCCGTCATCTCGATCAAACCCGCAAAGCGCCGGGCGTCGCGCTGCTTGCCGATGAGCGCCAGAGCGGTTTCGGCGCTATCGATCCAAGCCTCCTGCGGCACGGCATTGGCACCAAAAACCCGGTGTCTGAATTCGCGCATTTCAACCCGACAATGCACCATGGCGCGCAGGTCGGCGATCCAGGCACGAACTTCCTCAAAGCGCTCGGCCATCTCTGCCGACGTCGGTCCTTTGAGCACCAGACGCTTCGGGAATAGGGATTCGCCGGCGACCAGACTGGCCAGAATCTCCCCTCGATCCCACTGCTTTTGTACCTGTGCGCGCAGATTTACCGACGTGGTCCAGCTCATTTGTCTTTTCTCGCTTTTTCTTCGCGATACTCTTCAATCGAGAGATTGCGCAGCATCGAGGCCTTGCCTTCCTCGTTGTGCACAAAGCCGACGCTGGAAACAAATGGTTCGATGATGTGAATCTTCTGCAAGGGCGTGACGATCAGGATTTGCAGGTTGAGCTGGGCAAACAAGCGCAGGCCGTATTGTGCCGACTCGTCCGAGCCGCGCCCGAAAGCTTCGTCGATGACCACGAAACGGAAGGAACGCGAGCGCACCGCGCCCCATTCCAGGCCGAACTGATAGGCCAGACTGGCCGCCAGAATGGTGTAGGCCAGCTTCTCCTTCTGGCCGCCCGACTTGCCACCCGAATCCGAGTAATGCTCGTGTTCGCTGTTGTCTTCACGCCAGCGCTCGCTGGCGGCAAAAACGAACCAGTGGCGCACGTCGGTGACCTTGGCCGACCAGCGCCGGTCCATCTCGGACAAGCCCTCGCGCCCGCGAAAGCGCTCGATAATCCGTTTGACCTGCAGGAACTTGGCTTCGGAATACTGGGTTTCGTCGGAGCCGGTCAATGCGCCCTCGGTGCAGGCGCGCAATTCGCCCTGGAACTCGCGGATGTCGGCATCAGGCGTGGCTTGCGCTTCAAGAACGATGAAACGGCCCGTGTTGTAGTCGATCTGGGTCAGCGATTCGTTGATGTGTGCAATGCGTTCCTTGATCGTTTCCCGCCACATGGCCAGTTGCGAGTTGAAGTTGGCCACCTCGCGGATGGTATTTTCGTTGAGCAAGTCTTTGAAACGCGCTTCAAAGCGCGGCAGATCGTCCGCCTGCAGGGCATTAAGCATATTCTTGTACTCGAAACCGGCTTCGATGCTGGCATCGACTTCAGCCGTTTCGAGCTTGAACGCCTCCTTGTAGAAGGCCATCGCCTGGACGATCCGGTCGCGCAGACGATCGATCTTTCTGACTTCCGCGTTAATCCGATCCTGCAACGCTCCACGCAGGTCATGCTCGCGGTTGTCGCAGGATTCAACCGTCAGTTGATGCTCGCCCAGGGCTTCGGTACGCAGCGCGTCAAGTTTTTCAAAACATGAGGAGTGAACGGCAAGACTCGCGTCCTCAAGCAAAGCCTGGGTCTGCTCGCGCAAGGTTTCGGCATCGATCTTCTTCTGCTCGGCCTTTGAACGCTTGTCCTTGTGTTCCTCCAGCTGAACTTGCGTAGCCCTCAGCGCTGCAACAAGTTCTTTCAGGCGTTCGCTCAGTTGCTTCAGGACATCGGACGCCGACTCCAGCTTCTGCTTCTCGTCCATCAGCTGCGCTACCTCGACGGCCAGCGGCTGCCAGTCGAGCTCGCGGAAATCAGCATATTCATCGAGTTTCGACAGCACCGTCAGCCGCTCCTTGAGCTTGCTCTGGAGCGTCTGAATCTGCCCGATCAGGCCGCCCAGCTTGGCCAGGCGCGCCTCCAGCTTTCTTGCGTTGGCTTCAAGTGCGGCGATCTTGGCCGTGTTGCTCCAGCCCAGAACGTAGCGACTACGATCGTCCAGTCGATGCCGGTCGTCCTTTTCGTGCCGCTCGCCGGGTGCCTTGATCTGGCCGGCGCGGGAGATGGCGCGGGTTTCCCGCCGAAACTGCTCTTGCGTGGCGCAGCAGGCCACGTCGAAACGGTGCGCCAACTCGCGTTCCAGCCAGTCGTAAAAAGGCGAATCGGGCTTGATGGCCAGCTTGCGCACCAAGGAATCCCGATGCAGGTTGCCGACCTCACTACGAGAAACCGGGCGAATACGGAAGTAAACCAGACGCCCTTTCAGATTTGTTTTATCGACCCACTCCGCAACGCGGGCGTAGTGCTCATCCGGCACCAGCAGCGACAAGGAAAAATTGCGCAGAAGCCGTTCGGCAGCGCCTTCCCAGTCTTTTTCCTCCTCGCGCACTTGCAGCAGTTCGCCGGCAAACGGCATCTCCGTTTCCGGCAAACCCAGGGCCGCGCACAAGGCAGAACGCATGGCTACCTGCTTCTCGTCGATATTGTTCCGCCGGGCTTTCAGGCTGGCGATCTCGCCGGACAACGCGTCGTATTCCTGCCGGCCCTGCCGGAAGTCGAATTCGTGTTCCTTTTCCTGATTCTGAAACTTGCTTTCCGACGTCTTTGCCGCTTCGATCAAGGCCGAAAAGCGTTGGCGCTGTTCCAGGAAACCCGCTTCGTCCGCCGCCGGAATCTCACTCAAGGCGCGCACCAGTTCGGTGTAACGCTGCGCCTTGTTTCCGCGCTTTTGCCGCTCTTCATCGATCCGGCGAATCTCGCCGGCCAGCCGTTCCAGGCGGTCACCACCGTTTTCAGCGATGCTGCGTTTAAGTTCGCCCTCTTCGATGAGCTGACTGTCGCGCAAGACGTCGCTGCGCTTGACTTGAGCATCCTGCCGCACCCATTCGTCGCCCAGGCTGGCGATGCGTTTCTCCAGCAAGCCGAGTTTCAGGCCGGCGAAGTAGGGCCGTAGCGCTTCGCGGCAGGCGCGTAAGCCCTCCGCTTGCGTAACCAAGGCCGAATGGCGATCACTGTCGGCGACCAGCGGCTCAAGCAGCTCTACTTGCCGCTTGGCCTTGAGGACAGCCTCGTGGGCACGGTTGAGA
>JBBQAT010000077.1:0-19983 GCA_038316625.1 Burkholderiales bacterium | reverse complement strand
GGTAACAACCGGGGCGGCGCTTGGAGTGGCGGTGACCGCTACGGAAGTCTTGCCGAGGTCGCTGACGGAAATGCGTCCGCCGATGCCGCTGCCGACCGTGCCGGTGGCGAAGTCGCTGCCGACGGCGCCAGTGGCGAAGTGACCGGCGTCGATCAGGCTACGCACGTCGCGTTCGATGACGCGACCTTTGGGGCCACTCGGGGCGGCAGCGCGTAAGTCGACGTTCTGTTTCTGGGCCAGGGCTTGGGCGCGCGGGGAAATGGCGAGGGTGGAGAGGTCGACGGCAGGAGCAGCGGTAGAATTCTGGGCAGCCGGGGCAGCCGCTTGAACGGCGGCTGCAGCAACCGGGGCGGCGGCAGGCGCGGCGGCTTCGGCGCCACGCGGGTCAAATTCGGCGGTGCTTTCGCCGGGATTGCCAATCACGCAGACGTTCATCAAACACGGGACATCGTCTTCTTCAGGAAAAAAGATGGCGAGTAGCTCGCCATCAACCTTCGCCGCTTCATCAAACGTCGCTTTGTCCGTCTCGTACGAGAATAAATCCTCGCCCACCGCAACCTTGTCGCCCACCTGCTTGTACCACTTGCCAATAATGCAGCTCTCTACCGATTGCCCCTGACGCGGCATGATGATGGGTGTCGCCATTTGCTATTCTCCAAAACTATTCAAACCAGAAACTTAAAAACGCAAAGCAGAACCATTACAGACATGGCGTCTACAAGTCGTAGCCCATTTGTTTGCGACCCAGTGGCGTCAGATCCGAGACCAGGAAGCGATTGGTGAAGTCCATTTCGTAATCCTCGGCAACAAAATCGGGCGACGATTTTCCGGCTTCAAACGCCGCGCGCTGCTTGAGCAGGAATGCACGGTTCTTGTCGCAATCAGGAGCAGCACCGATGTACATCACGTTGCTATAGCTCTTGCCGTTATGCTTGTCTTCAACACCGTGGATCAGATCCGGATGCCACCACACGGTGTCGCCCGCTTCAACCCGAGGAATGGGGCAGAAAGAACGCATCAGCAAGGCGTGGTATTGCTCCGTGATGACCATGGCACGACCGGCACGTGCGCCGCAGAGGTCGTCTTCCGCAATGTCGTCTTGCAAAGCGCGCAAAAGCATCCAGGCCATGGCGTTGGCCACGGGAACCACGTTCAAGGTGCCGTCGCCGGGGCCTTGTGCGGTAAGCGCGGTCCATGCCTGGAAGGTTCGGAACATGTTGCATACCGCCGGCGAAGGGATTTCCTTGGTCTCCGTGCGATAGGCCGCAGAAAATGGATTGTAGGCAGCCAGATCGCCGCCGAAAACGTGGCCGTAGACCCTGCGATAGCCGGGGTCAATCCAGCGCTCGATCGAGCCACCGTCGACGTGTGGAGAAAGGCCTAGCGATGCGTCACCTGGCTCGCGCTGGCGCACACGGTCGGCATAGGTACATTCCTGGTCTGGATTGAATACCGGTTTGCCGTCCTGATTGATGTCCCACAGGCGATTCAACCAGCGACGCGCCTGGGCGAGCTCAACCGACTGACGGGCCTCCATCTGCGGTTTCGACCAATAGAGGCCGTAAATCTGCGGACGCGAGCTGGCCAGGGTGCTGAAGTATTTGTCGAGCCCGCGCTTTTCCTTTTGTCTTTCGATGTAGTGGTTATCGGCAATATAAGTCTCGAGAGCGGCGTTCCATCGATTGATGCGTTCCTTCTCAAAAACTCCGCGAACAATAACTATCCCGCGTTCCTTTATGCGTGCAACCGTCGCAGTGCTTAAAGAGTCCAGTTCGTTGAACCGGACTTCCGGAATCGGCGCGATCCCTTGAGAACGTTCGCTCTCGATCATTTCAACCTGAGCTTCGATGTTGCATGTCAGCGTTTCGAAACGCTTTTCAAGATCGGGCATCCGGGCACGCAATTCGCGTTTGGCCGCGATGATCTGGTCACGATAGGGAAGATTCGGGTCATCCTGATTCATGATGTATTCCTCCTGTGTTAAGTGGAAAGCTGGCGCACTGTGCGCCGTGGCTAGTGGCAAAGGAGCGCTCAACCTCGCAGGCTTGCCGCGTTCTGCCGCTCCAGATGGCGGCGAATGGCATCGACCGCCATTTTGTGATCCTCGTGATCGGCGAGTCCTGAAACCGTGATGGTTCCGATCACACCGGCCCCTTTCACCGCGATTGGTACGGCACCTCCAAACGGAGCAAAGTCGCTAGAAGGCAGGCCATAGAGCTCTTCCATTGATTTACCCTTTGCCTCCAGCAGTTTGGCAATGTAGAAGGAGCTGCTGAAGAAGCGCCCGACTACACGATTCTTGCGGACAACCCACTGATCGTTGTCGGGAGATGTCCCGGGCAACGCCGCGTGGAAGAGCTGCTGCCCGTTGATGGCGACATCGATGGTGATCGCTCGTTTGTTTTGGTGCGCGTTTTCGATCAGATCAAGGCCGATTGCATAAGCGTCGTCAAAATCGAAACGGGAAAATTGCAGCGTGCCCTGCTCCGCGATGAGCTCTTCCAACAGCCCCTCCTGGTTCACGACAAGGCCTTTTCGAGAGCCTGCTTCATGACTTCCTTGTCTGGCTCCAGCCCGGTCCACATGGTGATGTTGAGCGCTGCCTGATTGATCAGCATCGAAAGTCCGCTTTGCCACCTCACCCCGCGCTTTTCAGCTTCCTGCAGGAACGGTGTAAAGGCGGGATTCGGGATCACGTCCTGCACGTACATAGCCGTGGTCAGCGTGTCATAGTCGATGTCCGGCTTGTCGGAAATATTTGGATACAGACCGATCGAGGTCGCATTCACCAGGATGTCGGTACCAACCGGGATCTTGAATTTGTCGACCCATGGGACATAGTCCACCGTGACCATCGTGTTTTCCTTGAGCGTCCGGACCAGTCCTTCCCCAAGGGCCATATCCTTCGGGATGTTCACGATCGTGAGCTTTTTCGCACCAGCCAATGCCAGTTCGACACAAATTGCGCGTGCGGCGCCACCGGCACCGAGTACGACGATGTTCTTGTCCTTCGCCGAAATACCGGCGCTGTCTAGCGCGATCATGAACCCTTGGCCGTCGGTATTCTCACCCGTCAAAACACCTTCGTCATTGATGATGGTATTGACTGCCCCGATCAACTTGGCGCTCGGGGCAATTTTGTCGAGATATTTGATCACTTCGATCTTGTGCGGGATGGTGCAGTTGATACCACGCATCTTCATGGCCTTCAGGCCCGCGATGGCCTGCGCAATGTCTTCCGGATTGACGTCGATGGTCAGGAAGCGCCAACGGTCCAGTCCCAGTGCGCGGAAAGCTGCTTCCTGTATCACGACGCCAGGGTTTTCAGAAACCGGGTGACCGAAAACGCCAACCAGATTATCCAGATAATTTTGCTCATTCACGTTCTGTTTCCTTTCAACTGTTGGCGTAATAGACGGCACCGATTGCCTGGGCGAACTGGGCGACGGTGTAATCCGGGTTGTTCTCAAGCTGCTTCATCAAAGGGGTGTTGGCCATTCCGGTGCCCGCGACGAGCAGAGAAATATCCTTCTTGACCCGGCGCGCACCGTCAACCATCAGGTCAAAGCACGTCTGGTTTTTGACGAGGCGACCAAACAGGAAGCGCTCGTCGGTTCCGGGATCAAGAATGCGTTTGCATTCGACCACGGTGACCGCCAGCGCCTCACCGATTTCGCACCAGATCTTGAAATTGGTTTCATCCTTTTCGCGATCCGGCAGCATCATCATGTGTTCTAGAAATGGCTTGCGCTGGTCGATTGGCTCGGTGGGCACGTAGAAGCCCTGCCCCCCGGCATGAGGACGCGAGACGACATAGCCCTTGGCCTTCAATTCATCGAACAGATCCGGACGTTCTGCAGGGAAGTATTTCAAGGCCAGACGGAAGACACCGCTCTGGCTGCAGTATTTCTGCAGCGTTCCCGATAATCCCGTATTGAAATTATTGACGCTGCGCAGATCGTCGCTCTCATATTCGCGTTCCGGCCAGCTGCCGAGGTCGATGACGAAGTTATAGACTTCGAGTGGAATATCTGGAATAGCGCCTGACTCGGTAATCCAGCCGGTTCCGAGTTCGGTGCCGAGGGTATGAGCGAACACCCCGTCAGTCACCTTGGGCGCATCGCCTGAAAAGGCCATTTCCACGGCGGCGGTAAAGGAGGCCATCGGCCCGTCGTTGATGATCCGAACGGCTCCACCTGGAATGACAGAGGCACGAAGCCGGTCATCAAGATGAGTCAGTTGCGAAAAATCCGCGTCAAAATCAATATCCGGATTGTTCCGGATGCCACGCGTCTTATAGACCTCGCCGCCAACAATCTTGTTCTTGACGACAACATCCGGGAAGCACAGCCCGATGCCTGTGAGTCTCTCGTCAATCGACAAACCGGACTGCTCCAACTTGCGCAGAACCCGCTCCATCAGGTCATCGGATGCGTCCTTGTCCATCGCTTCTTCGACTACCGACAGATACGCCTCCTGTTTATCGCGAGGAAGCCGATGAATCGCCAGACGCGCTTGGAGAAGACGTGCGATCAAGCAGATCGGATCAATAAGTTGGGCGGATCGAGTAAAGCTGGCCGGAAACCAGTCATATTCCTTGTAGTCGACGATGTGCCCGTCGACCACGAGAACCGCCTTGATATCGGTACCACCGACATCGATACCGCCAAATGCCTTGCCCACCAGCCCTTCGGTGCAAGCCTTGAAAAACGCCATGGTGTCGACTCGTGTTCTTCCGGTCACCGGCAACTCCGGCAGATGTGAAATGTCGTCAATCTGGAAACGGAATGGCGCGTGACCCGAATGGACGGCGCTGATCATGCGGTCGATGACATTCACCGCACGTCCATAAGCCTTCCTTGAATTCCTCGGGCTATCGATGCAAAAGGCCGTATCAAGCCAGGACACAAATTTCATCAGCGCCGCATTACCGGTATCGACAAAAACCGTCATCGAACGACCGCCGATACTGGAAAGGATGTTGTAGATTTCGGCGTTCAAATAATCGCCAATGAATGAAATCTCTTCTCCGGAGCGGCTTTTCAGGCGCGGGATCCGCAGCTCATAAGCCATTCGTCCATCCTGGTCCAGGAGGTCCACTACACAGACGATCCGCTCCGACTCGGCGTCATCCATCCTGGAAAATGCCTCATGTATGGTGGTGATGTAGACTGGCTTGCCGGCCTGTGCGTCCCGTAGCAACTTATGAATCAAGTTCGTACTCCTTTGTTCTCGATAAGCGGTATAGCTAGCTGAATTGCGTCTCGCGCAAATGCTTTCCGACCCGAAGGCCTTGAGCGACAACGGTCAGCGCGGGATTGACCGCAGCCGACGACGGGAAGAAACCGGAATCGACGACGTAAAGGTTGTCTTGATCCCAGGCCTTGCACAGCGGATCAAGTGCCGAGGTATGCGGGTCATTGCCAAAACGGACGGTGCCGCACTGGTGCGAAACGACTTTGGTTTCAAACAATTTTGCAAACACAAACGGGTAACCGGTCGCGCGCAGAATTTCCTTGCACTTGGCAACCCAGCGGAAGTGGGCCTTGAGGTTGGTTCGGTGCCAGTGCAGGTTGATCGCCCCGTCCGGCCGCAGGGTCACCCGGCTGTCGGGATGAGGCAGATCCTCGCTCTGCGCGTACCAGTCAACGCTTCTCGCGGCGAGCGCGGAACGTACAAACTTAGGCACCAGCGCCAAGGCGTCGCGCAACATCGGTTCGCGGATATTTCCGAGCGGCTGGAGACTGCCAAGAGGCGTGCTTCCATCGCCCTCCCCGAAATAGTAGTCGTGGACCGCCAGCGTCTTCGGGAAATGCGTATCGTTGATCTTGAAGGGATGCACAGCCATGATCGCGCTGGTGTTGTGCGTCATGTAATTACGCCCGACCACGTCCGAACTGTTGGCCAATCCTTGAGGATTTTTAACATCGGCCGAACGCAGCAGCAGCGCGGCGGAGTTGATGGCTCCAGCGCTGAGAACAAAGACATTTGCCGTGACCTTCTCAAGTTGGCCATTGATCATTGCCTCAACAGCCACGATCCGTCGTCCGCTCGAATCAGCCACAAGCTTTACAACCTGCGCTCCCGTCACGAGTTCGACGTTTGAATGCGCGACAGCAGGTCGAATCAGCTTGATCTCGGCATCGCCCTTGGCGTCGATTTGGCAGGGAAAGGCATCACAATTCTCGCAACGCTGGCATCGACCGCCAGAACCAAAATCAACCGCACACGGCATCGGGAACGGCTTCAACCCATTCTCGCGCAGCCGTTGTTCAATTGCGCTCATCACAAGCTCATGCGGGACTGGCTTCAGAACGTAATCCTTGCTGCGTGGCGGGTCGGTTGGATCGGCACCGCCCAGACCTCGCACGCCAAACAAGGTTTCCGCTTGCCCATACCACGACTCAAGATCGGTATAGCTAATCGGCCACGCGGGCGAAACACCTTCCTCATGTACAACCTCGCAGAAGTCCTTCTCACGGAAGCGGAACATCGCCGCCCCGTAAAATTTCGTGTTTCCGCCCACGTAATAGAACATTCCAGGCTTGAAGGCCTCGCTATCGGCCCACCAAGTTTCGTCCGTGTGGTAACGACGCTCACCGAATACCGATTCCGGATCCCAGTTCTGAGTTTCCCGAGGCAGCGAATGGCCTCGCTCAAGAATGAGGGTGCGCGCATTGCTACCGGCAAGCTGCAGGGCAACGGCCCCGCCACCGCAACCGGAGCCGATTATCACTACATCGTACGATTTCATATTCATCTCAAAAAATGAACACTTCATTTATCGTTAAAGAGCAATTCCGAAGGGGCTGCACTTGGCTACCCTCCAACGGTGACGCGATAACCCGCTGCTTCAGCGCGCCGGATATAGGGTTCAACTTCGTGCTCTTCGGGCGGCTTCACATCCTTCATCACGTAGTCCAATCCGACCAGTCCGTATTTGCTTTCTCCGTATTGATGAAATGGAAGCAAGTGCAATTCCTTTAGCCCATACGGAGCAAGGTAAGCCAGAACCTGCTCCAGGTTCTCCAGACTCATGGTGTATCCGGGGATCAGCGGAAGTCGCGGGATCACTTTGGTACTTTGTGCACAAAGGGCCGCAAAGTTGTCGAGCACCAGATGAAGATTGATTCCGGTGACGGCATGCGCGCGCTTGGGGTCCATGATCTTGAAGTCGTAAAGCACTTCGTCGCAGTATTTCGCCAGCTCAAGCAGACCGACTTTATTGCCGTGACCCGTGGTTTCAATCGCGGTTGCAATTCCCCACGCCTTGAGTTTCCTTAGCAAACGGGTCGCAAATGCTGCCTGGCTCAAGACTTCGCCGCCAGAAAGTGTCACCCCACCACCCGATACCCGGTAGAAGACTTCGTCCTTCATGATTTCCGCCAGCAATTGATCGAGCGTGTAGTCGATCCCCATTCGCTGGTAGGCACCGGACGGGCATTCATCAGTATCCATCTCACATGTTTCGCAACTGATGCAGCGAGATTCACGCCGCACGAACACCGAATCACGGGACCGGGACTCAGGATTGGAGCACCACGGACAATGCAGAGGGCAGCCTTTGAAGAAAACCAGGGTGCGAATCCCAGCACCATCGTTAAGCGAATAGCGCTGGATATTGAAGATCCGCGCCTTATCCTTCATGGGCCTGGCTCTACAGTCGATGAGCGGTACGGCGGATGATGTCATCCTGAATTTCCCTGGAAAGTTCCACAAAGAAAGCGCTGTAGCCCGCGACGCGCACCAGCAAGCCCGAGAAATCCTGCGGGTTCTTTTGCGCCTCTAGCAGAGTGTCCACATTAACCACGTTGAACTGCACATGAAGGAGCTTTAGCCGCATGAAGGCGGTCAGAAAATCCGCCATCTTGTTCAGTCCCTGCTCGCCTTCCAGCGTACTGGGCATCATCTTGAGGTTCAGCAAACTGCCATTCGAAAGCAGCAAGTTATCTAGCTTGCTGACCGACTTGAGTACCGCTGTTGGCCCCAATTCGTCGCGCCCACCCATTGGAGAGAGACCGCCATCGGCCAGTTGTTCGCGCGCGCGCCGACCATCGGGTGTAGCACCGACCACTTCACCCAGGGGCATATGCGCCGAAACGGTGTAGGACCCTGGCGAAAACTTTCCGCCTCGCGGATTCGTGTATTTTTCGACTTCGTCGCAGAACACTTTCAACACATGGACACCGACCATGTCGACTTCATCGATATCGTTGCCATACTTGATGTATTTGTTGATAAGCCGGGTTCGTGTTTTTTCACCATCAGGCACGTTGAAATCGGCATCCAGCACATCGAGTAACGCGTCGAAGTTCAGACGCTTTTCGTCGAACACGATTCCCTTCAACGCCAACAGCGAATCAGCGAGATTAGCCGTGCCAATCCCCTGCACTCCCGAAAGGTTGTAGCGCGCTCCTCCTTCAGTGACGTCACGCCCATTTTCCAGACAATCAGTCATCAGCGATGACAGCAAGGGAACCGGTGCCCAATCGCGGTGACCGATGTCGCAGATATTGGCACCCTCGACCATCAGTTTCACGTAATGGCGAATGTTGTCATCAATGCGCTCGCAAATCCGTTCGTAACTGACCTTTGGGTCGCCCCGGAAGGATTTGAGCGTGAGTTCCATGACCTTGAGCAGGTTGAACATCGCGATATCGTGCAAGCCGTAGGTCTTGCCCGGAATCGATAGCTCGACACAACCGACCACCGAATAATCGCGAGCGTCCTGCATCGACACGCCCCGGTTCAACTGCGAAGGAATGACTCCTTCATCATTGAACACCTGCGGGATGCCGGTTCCGATCCGGATCGTCTCAGCGGCCTTCAGCAAGAACGAGCGACTCATCCCCTCATGCACTCGCACCCCCAGATTGGGCTGCGGTAACAGTACCGACTGATAGGTATCAAGGCAAAGCGTGGAAAGCGGTGTTTCGGCATCGTGCCCAAGCGCGTTCTGACCGCCCAGCAGAATGGTGTAGCCCGTCGGGAATCCGGCAAAGAATTTGGCGCTGCTCGCAGAGCGCAGCAAGACCACGTCGTTCATCTTGACCCATAGCGTCTCCATCAACTCCCGGAGCTCCGCCGGTTCTTCGCCCTTTTGCAGCGAGACCTGGTAGTACGGCCACATGTACTGGTCAAAGCGCCCAAGCGAAAGCGAGCTGGCATTCGACTCGTACTGAAGAATGATGTTCATGTACCAGAACAACTGGCAGGCTTCGTGGAAATCTTCCGGCGGCGCAAAAGCGATTTTTCCGGAGATGGCGGCGATGCGTTCCAGTTCCTGTCGGCGAATTGCATCAGTGCACTGGGTCGCCATCTCAATGGCCAGATCGCGGTAGCGCAGAATGTGGTCAGACGCCGCGGCGACCAGAATACCGACTGACTGGAAGAACACATTTTGAGGTTGCTCTTCGGCGCGCCGCGCCACGTCTTCAGCAAGCGCCTGTAGTCCGGTTTTCAAGAACTTCGGGAAGTCGACAATGATGTGCCCCTGTCCCTTGTCGGTCTGGTTGATACTGAATATCTTGGTGGCGACCGCATCCTTCGTTTCTTGCGTGAATTGGGCGTTGATGAAATCCTTCATCGAACGCCCTTCCCAGTAGGGATAAAGTTCGCTCCGGTAAATTTCCTTGTCACGCTCGGAAATGATGAACTTGTCTTGCGGGCGACTGTGGAAGATGTCCAGTTCCTTCAATATCCAGTACGGATCCATTTCAGGAGACACGATCCCTGCACGCGGCTTGATGGTGCGATTGCCGGCGATCAGTTCGTCCTCACGGATCGAAATGGCTACCTTGCGCAACACATGTGCTTCCGCCTTTGCACGGCTCAATTGAACGTGCTCTCCTTCGGTCTGCCTATGGCTTTCCGTGTATAACAGGGCACGCTCAAGCGAGATTTCACGCGGCCGGCAAAAGAGCGCAGCTTTGAGCCAGGATATGCGGTTAGAGTGCTTCGTTTCCATGGTAACTATCCTTTTTCTTGGTGAAAAAGTGCGTCGATTGTTCGGTGACACATGTCAATTCTGCCCGGCTATAACAACGGTTTCGAAGAAACAAAGGCGCAAGTATCCAGTTGGGAGTCCTTCGTTCCCCCTCCGTGATTCCGTTCGTGATCAGACTAATTCGCGCTTGCGTTTCTGGTAGAAGCAATCCATCCAGATGATGCCTACGATGATTGCGCCCTTGAGCAGGATCTGGATGTAGGACGTAATGCCAATCATGTTCATGGCATTATCCAGAATACCGAAGACCAGCAGGCCGAGAGCCGATTGCGGTATACCTCCAATTCCGCCAGCGAACGAGGTTCCGCCTACAACGACGCCGCAGTTGACGATCAGCGCAGCGGTCTCGCCATAGATCGACGAACCGGTGTTGAGCTTGGATGACAGCAGCACCCCGGCCAAGGCCGCCCCGACGCCACTGATTACGAAGGCGATCCATTTGGTGCGCACCACGTTGATGCCCGAATACAGGGCCACTTCGTAGTCGCCCCCGATGGCGTAAAGATTACGTCCATACTGCGTATAGCGCATGAGCCAATGCGCGAAAGCGAAACAGACCAGCATGATGATGACCAGATAGGGCATCCCGAAGAAATCACCGTTGCCGATCATCATGAAATCCGGATTGCTGGCTGGAACTGGTCGGGCATCCGTAAGCTGCTGCGCGACGCCGGTTAGCAGCATGCCCATGCCGAGCGTGATGATGAAAGGTTCCGTCTTCTGCTGTACGACCAGGAACCCGTTGATGAAGCCGACGAAGGCCCCAAACGCCAGTGCGCACAGAATGGCTCCCCACATGGGCATCACGTCCATCAACTTGATCGCGATGATCCCGGCCACCACCATGATTCCACCGATAGACAGATCGCACGCTGCGCTAATCACGGTCAGCGATACTCCGAACGCAAGGATCAACAGGATAGAGGTCGAATTCAACATATCCAGCAGGTTGTACGTCGTGTAGAAATTCGTATCGAAGAACAGCATGAGCACCAGCATGCCCACAATAGCCAGGAAGGCTTTCTGTTTGGTCGCCAGCTTCAAGAGCGGCGCGCTACTTTCCAGAATACTCATTCAGAATCGCTCCTAAATCTGCGTGCGGTTGTCGAGCCAGATGGCGAGGACCAGGATGGCACCCTTCGTCACTACTTGCATATAAGGAGTAACCCCCAGCAAGTTCAGGCAATTCGACATAAGGATGACCAGCAGCACGCCCATCACGGTACGCAGAACACTGCCCTTGCCGCCTTTGAGGGTGGTCCCGCCGACGACCACTGCCAGGATGGCGTTGGTCTCATAGCCTGCGCCGATCACCGGTGAGGCTGTGGTAATGCGGGAGAACAGAATGATGGCGCCGATGGCCGCCATGAACCCGGATATCGTATAGATGGCAATGATGGACCGACTGACTGGAACCCCGCACAAGTGCGCGGCAGTCTTGTTGCCACCTGTCAGGCAGATGGCGCGGCCCATGCGCGTTTGTGTCTGGAATACCCACAAGACGGCGAGGCATACCAGGAAAACGAGGAAAGAGACAGAGAAGATGCCGACGCTACCTTGACCCAATGCTTCGATGACTGAGGTATCGCCCTTCAGGAAACGCATATGTTTGGTCGAGCCACCGCTGTACATCAGTGCGATGGCGGAATAGACCGTACTCATGCCGAAGGTGATAAACAAGGCTTCGGCCTGGGTCAATGCGCCGGAACTCAACACCAGAACGCTGTTGATATAACCACAGAGGGCACCGACGCCCAGCCCGACAAGGATTGCCGGAACCTGCCCGATTGGATCAATCAGGGTGACGGTAACGACGGCCACGAGTGAAATCGTTCCGGCCACTGACAAGTCAATAAAGCCACCGATGATCACGAAAGTCATGCCGAGCGAAACCATGACCAAGGGACCAAACTGTCGCATGATGTTGATCAGGTTGGCGAAGGTCATGAAATTGGGTTCGACCAGCATCGTAACCACGACGAGCGCCAGGATAGCGATCAGGACGTAGTTTTTAAAAAACGACTGGCCGACCAACGCAATATTCTTCTTCATGGATTTTTGCTTCCTTCCGATATTCCCAGTGCCGCGCGCATGATCTCGTCCGCCGATGCCGCCTGGGGATCGAATTCACCGGTGATCCTGCCTTCGAACAGAGTCAACACACGGTTGCTCATGTTCAACACCTCCGGCAATTCGGAAGAAATGAGAATGACCGCCCCCCCTTTTTCCGCAATCGCCTTCATCAGGACGTAAATTTCATACTTCGCGCCGACATCGATGCCACGGGTGGGCTCATCCATGATAAAGATGCGCGGGTCGTTTTCCAGCCAGCGCCCGATGATGCATTTCTGCTGGTTACCGCCCGACAGATTCTTGACCGGCGTCTTGGTTGATGGCGTTTTCACCGCAAGGGCTTTGGCCTGCCGGATGCCGATCTCGCTTTCCTTTGACTTGCGAATAAACCCGAATTTGGTGAACTTTTCGAAGCTGGCCATCGAGATGTTGGACTCCACCGAAAACGGTAGAACAAGTCCTTGCAACTTGCGGTCTTCTGGCACAAAACCAAAACCTGCGTGTTTTGCATCGTTCGGGTTCTTGATTCGAACGACCGAACCGTTGATAAGAATCTGGTGCCCCTCGGTTTTGTCAGCGCCGAAAAGCGCACGAACGATCTCGGTACGTCCCGCGCCAACCAACCCCACCAGTCCAAGGATTTCGCCCTGCTTGAGGGTAAAAGACACGTTATGGAGCTTGCGGGTATTCAGGGATCGAACTTCCATCAACGTTGCGCCGACATTTTGCGCACGTTCTGGGTATTCGTTCTCAATGGATCGACCAACCATTTTGGTGATCATTTCATCGCGCGTCAGATCGACCTTGGCCTTGGTATCGATGATCTGACCATCGCGCATGATGGTCACAACATCACAGAAATCAAAGATTTCGTCGAGCTTGTGGCTAATGTAAATGATCGAAATGCCCTGTTCCCTCAACTGATGAATGATTTTTACCAGTTCGACCAGTTCCTCGGCTGTCAGGCTGCTGCTCGGCTCGTCCATGATGATGAGTTTGGATTTGAACGATAGTGCCTTGGCAATTTCCACCATCTGCTTTTCGGACACACTCAGTTCGGAAACCAGTTTGTGTGTATCAATCTTGCAATCGATTCGGTCGAGCAGTTCTCGCGCCGCGATGTGCGTACCCCGCATGCCCTTCATTTCATTGAAACGACCAAGGAAGATGTTCTCGCCCACACTCATGGTGTTGACCAGGTTAAGCTCCTGATAAATGATCGCTAAACCACGCTGCATCGACTCGTGAGGCGTCGTGTGTTCAATCGTTTCACCGTCAAACACTATCGTTCCGGTGCCGGCGTCTTTTTTGTACACCCCGGACAGGATCTTCATCAGGGTTGATTTGCCTGCACCGTTTTCGCCCACCAGACCGTGGACACTGCCACGCTTGATGTCGAACGAAACCCCTTGCAGTGCCCTGACGCCGGGAAACGTCTTGCTGACGTCCATGATCGATAGAATGGATTCAGATGTTTGTTTTTCCACTTGTCTTTCCCCTCCCACTAGACACGATGGCCCACTTCAATACACGGTTGAAATGGGCCGTCCCACGTGCTTATGCTTCGATCACCATTCCGGAGCTGTAAACTGGTCGATGTTTTTCAGATCGACGATGTCTAGGGGAACGAAATTGATCGCTACGATGCTCTTGCCATCAATGACGGCACGTGCGTTTTCCATCGACTTCTTGGACATGACTTCAAAATTCTGCATGATGGTGACCGACTGGGTCCCCTTGCGAACTTGGTCGAATCCGGCACGGTTGCCGTCAACGCCGACGATGAACATGCCATCCATCATGCTGGCCGCCTTCAGGGCTTGTGAAACACCGGTGACGCCGTTATCCCAGTGACAGAAAACGCCCTGGATCTTCTTGCCATGCTTGACCACCAAGTCCTCCGTGATTGACATGGCTTCGGCCGTGGCCCATTGTTGGGGCGTCTTGTAGTCGATGACCGTGATCTTTGAGCCTTTGATCTTCTTGTTGAAACCATCATGGCGTTTGATCTGCGCATCATGACCGGCCTGGCCGCCGACTTCGACGATGGTCGCACCGTTCGGGAACCTCTTGAGGAAGGCATCCGCGGCCGCTTCGCCTGCCATCGTGTCGTTAACGCCCACAAAGAAATCACGGAACTTTTGATTCGCTGGTGCCAGGTCGGACGAGAACATGCCGACAACCACGCCCGCTTGCTTGGCTTTCATCACGGCCGGGACGATGGCATTGATGTCATTAGGATTTAGGAAGATAGCCTTTATTTTCTGGGCAATAGCATTGGTGACCAACTGCGACTCGGCCTGCGCGTCGCCCTTGGCATCGAGAACGACCACGTCAAAACCGTAATCCTTGCCAAACTTTTGAAACTGCTTCGATGAAAACGCCTGTGACTCGTTGGCCATGTTAGCGGCGATGAACGCAATCTTTTCTTGAGCAGCCTGAGCAGTGGCCCCCCATAGTCCTGAAATAACAAGCGAGACCCCTATTACCAAGCCTTTATGCAACTTCTTCATGTCGAACCTCCGTTATGCTTTCGCGTTAAGTTCCGTAAAATGTAGTCGATTACATTTCAGCGCAAAAAAAACAACACCGCCGTGTAATCGATTTCATTTTGTAACGACTTTGGGTTTCTGTCAAGCATTTCATTACCTCTTTTTGTTCGAACTTACTCCGCAACCAGGATGCCCTAGAACCGAAAGAGCGCCTCAGTTCGATTGGCGAACCTACGTTCCCCTTAACAAGGCACGGGACGGGTCGACTGTCGTATCTTAAGTTCGAAATCCAGAATAACCTTCCGCTGTTCGAGCGATTTTCCATCCAGCAACGTGAACAGCATTTCCGCCGACTTAAGCCCGATCTGATACGCCGGCTGGGCAACCGTTGTGAGCGTTGGCGTACAGATCAAAGTCATGTCACTGCCGTCGAAACCGACGATGGAGATGTCCTCCGGTACTTGAATTCCAGCCTCAATCAGCGCACGCTGGGCACCTACGGCAATGACGTCATAGTCGAAAAAGACTCCATCTGCCGCGACCGAGAGGGACATCAAGCGCTTGGCGACCATCTCCCCGCTATCCTTACCAATATCGTATTCGATTATAAGGCCCGGATCAGTTGTCAAGCCATGCGCCTGCAAGGCACGCAGATAGCCTTCCCGGCGGAGTCGGGCAAATCCGAACGGGCCAGAAGCATTCACCATGGCAATTCTGCGACAGCCGGTCGCGATCAGGTGAGATACCGCTGAAAAGGCCCCCTCCTCGTCGTCGATAACAACATAGGGGAGATCGGGAATCGTCTTGTATTCGCAACACTGAATGATCGGGTATCTCGCGCCGTATTCCAGCAAGTTTTCGGCGCTTACTGCAGGATCAATCGCCAATATTCCATCGACGATCTTCTGCTTGAGCATGCTGAAGAACGCGTTTTCTCGCTCCCTGATACCATGGGTCTCGCAGAGCAGCAGGTTGTAGTCGTGGGCATAGACCACCTTGTTGATGCCATGCACAATCTCGGCATGAAACGGATTGGAGATGTTTGGCACCAGGGCCAGCAGAAGTCTGCTCTTGGCAGAACGCAGGCTGCGTGCCACCACATTGGGATGGTAGTCGAGTTCATCGATGACTTTCTGGACATGCCGTTTGGTATCTTCAGTCACCAATGGACTATCGTTAAGTACACGTGAAATGGTCGCCACGGAAACCCCGGCAATTTTGGCAACTTGACTGATAGTCAGCACTTTGATCCTCGCACTATTTGTAATCGGTTACATCATTACTCAGTCTGGAACGGCTGTCGAGTGTACTGAGTCAATTTTTGACGCTTTTTTGGATAAGACACGAACAAACTGCCAGCGATGGTATTCGAACGGCCCGTTACAGTTGATTGTTGCTCCTTGCGGTCATCGGGACATTTGACCGAAATCGAGCCCCCGCCGCTATTCGAACTCAGTTTTCTCCGCAAGACAACCGTCGAGTATTCGTTCGCATTCCATCATAAAGGATTCGCCTATCTCGGAGTGATAGTTCGAATCGAGCGATTCCATCATTTCATGCGCGGTATATAGACCGGCTTCACGTGATAGAGGGCCTGCTATCTCCCTGGCCAGTTGATCGCTCAACGCAGACAATTGCTTTCTTTCCTTGAGGGGAAGATTGCGTTTGCCGCGCGCCAACCAGTCTAACGCCATGCTGGCCCCCTGTGAATCAGTCAACCATTGGCCATGCTCGTAGAAGGCCGTCAATCGTTCAGCGACAAGCGCAAAGATCAATGCGATACGAATTCCTCGATCAGTCAACGGTACGGGCAACTCTTTTTCCCGAACCATTGCCTGATAGCCTGAATGAGTCATGAGTGCCCTATGTCAACCAGTGAGCGTGCGTGTTGCAAATACAACTGCTCAACTTTTTCACGCGCCCACGGCGTTCGGCGCAGAAATTTCAAACTGGATTTGATGCTGGGGTCGAGCGTGAAGCAGCGCACGGGGACAGCCGCCGCCATGGCTTCCCAACCCAGGTTTTCGGATAACAGGGTGACGATAGCCTCAAGCGTCATGCCGTCCAGGCTGGGGCGAAGTATTGGTTTCATGAGTCCATTTTACAGGGTGTCAGAAAACGGCGTCTGTCGAGTATCGCCCCACTCAATGAGAAATTCTCTGACAAAATCCTCCATGAATTGATGCCGAACCTCCGCAAGGACACGGCCGCTGGACGTGTTCATCCGCCCTTTCAGAAGAAACAGCTTTTCGTAGAAATGGTTGAGGCTGGTGCCTTTTGCCGTTTTGTAGGCCTCTGCCGTCTCATGAAGCACGGGCGGAACATCCGGGTCATGGATCAGGCGACCAGCATGCCCACCGTACGCGAAGCAACGCGCGATTCCGATGGCCCCCATGGCATCCAGCCGGTCGGCATCCTGAACGCATTGACCTTCGAGGGTACGCATTTCGGTGTTTACGCCTGCACCTTTATACGAGATGGTCGCCACAATCTCAACGACCGGTCCGATGATGCCTGCCGACGCACCTTCCTGAACGAGCAGGCGCTCAGCTTCACGTGGGCCGACTGATTCATCCCCGTTGTGAAACTTCCAGTCGGCAATATCATGCACCAGGGCTCCCAATTCGACGATTTCCTGGTTGGCCCCCTCTTGGACGGCGATCTGGCGAGCCAGCGTCCAGACGCGATGAATATGGTGCCAGTCATGCCCGGAATTTTCAGACAAAAACCTAGCTCTGATGTGGCCTGCGACGCGTTCAAGCAGATTCAAGGAATGGTCCTTTGTGATCGTTTTGAAGCTTACTGATCGGGGCAAGTAGCACCTGACGCCTACTTGTTCGGGACATTTTCAAAATACGGCAGAAGCGCCCTTGCGGCCTCGATTCGGCAATCCGCGCTTACGGACGGATCATTCATGACCGCCAGAAGAAAGCTTTTCGGATCGGTAAAATTGCTGCCAACGTTCAGTGTTGATCGAATGGGCGTAACAGGACTACCAGATTCCTGCGGTCCTGCAGCGGCGAAATCGGATGGTTTAGTCACGGCTTCGCTCCGTGTTTGCAAGATCTCCAGCGCCCGTTCAAAGGCATTCGCCTTGATACTTTTGAGTCCAGCCAGCAGATCCGCCTGCCGATCCATCGTGGGCGACATGCCCAGTCCCGGCTCTTCGATAAACATGCTTCCCATTTCGGGGTCGATGAAGGCCGACCACTTTCCGGTGGTCTCATGAAGGGCGGGCGGAAGCTTCAACAAACTCGGTTCGGCGGACGACGACGCATCAACATCCGGCCAGAATTTGAGATGAGCGGGACGAATTTCATGCAAATAGGTGCGATGCAGCGCATTCATGAATAGCCGGGCCCGCTCTGCGGGAACAGGCTCTGCGAGCGAGAACCAAAGCTGATACCCCTCGCTACCAGAAACCGAGACGGCGAGAGCCGGCAGTTCCAGATCCTCTTGGACCGCCTGATAGAGTGTTGCGGCGTGTTCCCAATCTGCAGCCCGGTCGAAGCCGACCACCATGGCCCGTACCCTACCGCCCTGCTCTGCAAGCTTGATTTCTGCCGTCGCGGCGCTCCCATCAAGATTCTGGAACGGCTGCTCAGGAAGGAAATAAAGCCGCCGCAATTCTGCAATGAGTTTGTTCATGAGCTACCAAAGATAAACGCCTCCGTGTCCCACTGAAACGGATTAGGGCCCAAGCGTAACGGCTGGGAGAGTTTGGGGCAAATCCATCTTCTCCCGAAACGTCAGCACAAGCTGGCAAAATGCCGGCCATGCGCCCTCGTCGAATGGGCACACATCAACCTGAATGAGCCAACATGAGTAATTCTGACTGTGAACCACCGATGCACAACAAACTCGCCTTGTTACTCTGGGCGACAACGCCGGACCGACCTGAATTGTGCAGCATGCCTTTTGTCTATGCCGCCGTTGCGGCGGCGATGGACTGCGAAGTCGAAATCCATTTCACCGGCCCGTCCGTTCGCCTTCTGGTCGAGGGAGTCGCGGCCAATCTCCGTTCAGAGCCGGTGAATACAAAATCGGTTTACAGCTTCATGCAGGATGCGGCCGAGCACGGGGCGCGTTTTCTGGGTTGCAGCATGGCACTGCGTGAATACCTCACGGATGAGGACAGAAAAATAGCGGAATTTTCCGGCACGGCCGGGGCGGCAACGTTTATCATGCGCAATCTTGACCCCGAATGGCGGGTCATGGTTTTTTAAGCATTACCGAGTACGGAATTGCGGTCTGAGTACCGCTTGCAACAGCGAATGGTATCGATTCGATGCCTCATTTAAGCCACGGCGGCTTCCGCACCGTGGCGGCTAAAGTTGGCAGCCAGTCTGCCGACTTTTATCGGGAGTAGAGCAATGCCCCTTTCTTCCCCGCCGCCGCGCGGCGGCGAGGCGCTGCCTGTTGGCGCGCCGATTCACCACGCCGAGTGGGATGCAGGCGATCTCGCTTGCGGCGAACTGGTCCTCGAACTGCGCTTGCGCATGCGAAAACTCGACAGCGGCCAGGTTCTTCGCCTGACAGCGCTCGACCCCGGCGCTCCCGCCGACATCCCCGCGTGGTGCCGCATGACTCGCCACCTCCTTGTTTTTACCGATCCTGTCGCACCGCTGTATTTCATTCAACGTCCATAGAAAGGGAATCCCATGTCCGGAAAATTCTGCGTCAGTCTTATGGCTGCCAAAAATGATACTGATAAAGCCACCGTTGCCTTCGTTGTCGCCAATGCCGCCCTCGGCTCAGGCCAGGAAACGCTGGTCTTCCTGAGCACCGAGGCTGTGCGCCTCGCCGTCAAGGGTTATAACGACGATATCCACGAGGAAGGTTTTGCCCCCCTCAAGCAATTGATGGACAACTACATCGCTGCAGGCGGCCAGATATTTGTCTGTTCGCCGTGCTTCAAGAAGCGCGCGCTCGACGAAAGCCAGTTGATCGACGGCGCTCTGATTGTCGGCGGTGCCAAACTGGTCGAATTCCTCTCACAGGGCGCGGCATCGCTCAGTTTCTGATCATGGAAAACAAGCATACGCAGAGCCCCGACGTCAGTTTCGACGGCGGCGACCTCGATTGCGGCAGCGGATTGCTGCTGCTCATCCGCCGCCACATCGACCCCATTGCCGCCGGGCAAACACTGGAAATCCTCTCAACCGACGCTACGGTCGAAGTTGACTTGCCGGCCTGGTGTCGCATGACCAGCAACGATCTCGTTTCGCTGGAAAAGCGCGAAGGCGGGCAAAACAGTTACTTGGTGCGCAAGTGTGGCCGCCGGAGCCATGATGCATGAGTTTGGCCGGTCTTAAAATGCTGAGCCGAATTTGTTGATATATACCAAGTGCGACCTGGCGGATATAGAGAGCATGAGTTGGCAAACGCTTCAGATGTCGACTTGATCCTTGG
>JBBQAT010000076.1:0-20341 GCA_038316625.1 Burkholderiales bacterium | reverse complement strand
ACAGCCCTTCGACAGGCTTAGGGCGAACGGATTTTGGGCTAATGGATAATCTGGGTTTAAAACTGGGGGTATCGAGATTAAATGGAGGACGGCAACTGCCTGCGTAGTTTCGTATCCGTTTTTAGAGTCCGGATTATCGGGCGGGCAGACAAAAGAACCAACCGCCATTGCTGCGGCCCGAAATTTCGATGTCATTCTGCTCACAAACCGGATTCTCGATCTTCTGGCTTGTCGGCCAGGGCATCGGTCAGAGTGAACAGCGTGTTGTAGTCCACTATGCATTACTCGAACGAGGTCTTTGAAATGCCCGTAAACATTGGCTTTCAGCGTACTCATTCTCGTAAATGACCAATTCACGGGCGTTCCAGGGCGGGGGTAATAAGTCAATTTCCCGTAGAAAGCATCCGAACGCTGAAGCTCAGCCTCGGTGACCTCGATGTGGTCGATTCCGATTACTTCAGTCATGACAATCGGTGCCAGCGAAAGGATCAGGAAACGAAATGGCCGCTTTCCAATCGGGAGGCATCGGACGTTCCCGATCTCGGTAGGTCGGGTGGCGCCGGCCGACGCGTGTTGCGCCGTACGACCAGCCAGCGCGTCAACCAGGCGATGAAACCGTAGGCCGCCAGAAGCATGCCGAGGTGGATCAGTTCGGGCCTGATCTGATTGAAATCTGCTCCCATGCGATACGCCCGGTTAAGACCCGTGCAGAGTGGAGTTAGAGGGATCAGGTCGCCGAGCATTTGCGCGAACGGGGGCATCATTTCGCGCGGCCAGCTTGAACCGGAGAGAAAGAAGAACGGGTAACTGGTAAAAGCGAGCAGCTGCAATACCGACAATTCGTGCTTGAGCAGGGTACCCAATGTCATTCCAAGGCACGCGGCGGCGCCAATGCCGAGGAAGCTCAGCGCCGCAATGCTCGCCCAGTTGGCTTCGTTGGGCACATCAAAGACGCGCAGGCCAAAACCCAGCCAGATGGCCATCCACGCCGAGAACCAGAGGACGTAGGTGATCCAGCGGGTAATGCTCGGCGCACGGTAGGCGCTGGCATAGGCGCTGGCGATGAGCAGGATCTGGTGCAAGACAAGCGCGCCGAGGAAAGGGAGCATGTAATCACCATAGGTTTCCAGCGGATTGAAGGCCGGGTGGTCGTCGATCGCAATCGGAATGGCGCGCTCTTTGGCCGCCATTGGGCTCAGTCCGGTTCGCATGAAGGTGCCGGTATTGATTGCCGCGCTTTGGGCCTGCATGACTTCGCCGACGGCGCGCTGGATATCTCCGGCCGGCAGCAGGTGATCAGCATGGACTTCAAGCGGGATGCCGGTCGCCTGACTGTGGCGCAGACGCGCATCGAGGTCGTCCGGAATGTGCAGGATGCCGCGCACCGTGCCGAGGCGCATGGCTTCATTGGCTTCCGGTTCGTCCATCGGCAGAACGTGCAGGCGCCGATGCGCATCGAGACTGCGGGTGAGTAGTCGCGACACTTCGGAGTTCTGTGCGCCGGTAATCGCCAGAGGCAGTTTGAGCTCTTCCTTTTGGGCGTAAACGCTGCCATAGATCGCGAAGTAGCTGGGCAGGGCGATGGCGAATAGCAGCGACAAACCGGGTGTGGTCAAGGCGCTGCGCAGCTCATGCCAAGGCGCGCGGCGCCGCGTGTCAAACTGATGCACGGGGCGTTCGTGCGGTGCCAGTAGCGGAAGGCGACGTGGGGCCAGCAGGATGAGCAGTGGAATGAGTACGTAACAAGCAAGTCCCAGCAGGCCGCTCAGGCCTTTCCCTTGCGGACCGCCGGAGATGGCCAACCAGGCATCGACAAACAGGCTGAATGGCAGCGGGCGCGTCAAGGCTTCGAGAATCGGCGGAAAGGCCCATTCGGGAAACGCGTAGCCGGAGAGCAGAAAGGCCGGAGCGTTGAACGCCAACAGCATTTGCGCGCTTCGGTGGATGTTGGGGATAACGCGTGAGAAGGCCGCGCCGGTGATGAGCGAAGCCACCATCAATAAACCGCCGACGCCAATCGTGGCGGGAATCGCCGGCAGGGCATAGCCCGTATGTTGCACCAGCCACATCAGCCCGAGCGTGAAAACGCCGCCCAGGCCCAGGAGCCACGGCAGCGCGCGACCGACCATTTCGCAACGGGCGTCGGGCGAATGCCGCCAGCCATGGGGCAAGAGACTTCCGCCCGCTAGCATCAGCGCCAGTTGCAGGAAGGAAGCGATCAGGCCAGGCGCCATATAACGCATGTAGTCGAGGTAGGGGTTTTCGGGGAGGCGGGAATCGACGCGCAGGGGCAGCACCATCTCGGTGGCCTGGTTGTAGGGAATTCCAGCGACCATCAGTCGTCCGACGGATTGACGTGCGGACTCGGTGCTGACTACACCGGCGGTGGCCGCGTAGATCTGGTTAGCCGGTACCGGCATCGAACCGTCCCGCCATACCGTCACCACGCCGGTACGGCCTTCGCGTACGGTTTCGCCCAATCCATCGGCAACGACGATGGCGCCGCGAATCTCGCCGCGCAACAAGGCTTCGTTAACTTCAGCGGCATCCGGCATGCGGCGCAAGGCGATCTGTGGCGCTGCGTCAAACGAACGTTCCAGACTGCGCGACAGGGCTGAGTGATCCTGATCGACAAAACCAACGGGCAGTTCGCGGGCGATGCGGTCGGAATAGACCCAGAGACAGAGTACGCTGGCCACAATGGGCGCCAGCCAGAGCATCAGACGTTGTTTGTCGTGCGCCAGCCGGCGCACTTCGGCCCAGGCGAAGTGCGCGATTTGCGTGATCATTCGTCGCTCCGGTTAAAAAACCTGAGCTCTTCCGTCACGATTTCTCGGCAGCAAGCGTAAGACGAACCGTCATTCCTGGCAGCATGCCGGGGACTGGTTTGACGGGCTCCAAGCGAACCTCGAACGAACGCAAGTCGGTATCGCCTTTGCGACTGGTGGCGCGCCAGGTGGCAAAATCACCCATCGCGGTCAGCCAGGTCACTTTGAATTCGACGTCCTTGAGCCCCAGTGCAGGTAGTTCGCCTTTGAGCACGTTGCCGATTTTAAGCCCCGGCAGTTGGTCCTCGCGCGCGGCCACGGCGACCCAGGCATCTTCGGGACGGATGATGACCAGAATGGGCGCGCCGGCTGCCGCGATTTCTCCGGTAGTCAGATAGCGCTTCTGCACGCGGCCGCTGGTCGGGCTATTAATCTGCATTTCCTTGTGCCAGCTTTCAGCCTCGACGAGCGCGTTGGATGCACTCTGCGACGTTCCTTCGGCCGCATCACGCTCTTCCGGACGGGCACCGTTTTTCAGCATTTCGTTGCGTGCCAGCGCGGCGGATTCGGCTTGTTGGGCGGAACGAAAGGCGTACTCTGCTTCGTCGAGCTTCTGCCGGGCTATCATGCCGTTAGCAATCAGTTTTTGCTGACGGCTGAGCGATGCTTCGGCCAGCTTTCTCGCTTCGGTGGCCTGGGCCAGGGCAGTTTGTGCAATTCGCGTTTCCTCTTCGCGAGCCCCCTTGCGGACCAGCGTCAAACGGGCATCGGCGCTCTTCAGCGCGCCACGCGCCTGCTCGACCTTGGCCATCACTTCCGGACTGGACAAGCGGGCGACCGGCTGGCCTTCACTGACAGTATCCCCTTCGGCGACCAGCACTTCCGCAAGACGACCCGCCAGTTTGGATGCCACCATGATCTCGCGCGTATCCACCATGCCGATCAGCGGGAGTGCCTCTTTTTCCTGGCAAGCGCCGAGGAACATGGAAATCAGGGCGATCAACATTACCGATTGCGGCATTTTTAACGGACAAGCAGTCATGATCCGCCTCAGCGCTGTCCGCGCAACGCGCCTATCGCAGTCTGAATCCATTTTTTCGGGGTTTCCAGCGTATCGCTGTTTTCGATCAGACTGCGCAGAGCGCTCAGTTGCTGTTCGAACATCCCAGGCTTGTGCAGATCTTCGGGTTTCTCATCGGGGCCGAGGGGAAGGATATGTTCGAAATAAGTCCCACCCAAAAGGTGGCGCAGGATGCCTTCGCCCAAAAACGCCTCGTCGTTATTTAGAGTCCGCGTAGCACGAAGCAATCGACGAATGTCGTACTGGCCTGGAAAGATATCGGGTACCTGCTTCTTAATGCCCAGCAGGCTGTACACCCCAATGCGGGCCGTTCTGACTGAACTTTCCAGGGTGAATACCACGTCGTTGTGGGTTTCCACAAACTGACCAAGGCAGGCCAGATTGGTGCTGCCATCAGGCACGACCCAGGGACGGTCGCCTTTGGCGCGCGGCATGAATTGTCCTGTGATGTAAGGCATCAGTGCGGTACGTACTTTGGTGGCCGCAATCACTTCTTCGACTTGATCAATCAATCCAAGGTGAAAACACATTTCAGTCAGTATTTCATTCCCGGTGCACTCGACCATCGGCTTTTTGATGTGATCTCCAAGCTTGTCCATTATAAGCGCATAAACCCACATCACAATCACATCATCGGGCTGGTCTGGGAAATGCGGTTGGCGATTGACGGTAAAACTCATCAACCAGCTTGAATCAGTGAAGGTAATGATGCCGCCGGATACCGTCTTACCTGAATAGGGGTCATTGACCGACAACGCTTTGAGTTTGTCCATCAGTGGCGAGCGTTTGCAGGTCAGCGTTGCAGACTCCCACATTGAGGCGGAGACATTGCCGCAGAATTTCTCGGGTCGCCCAAAAGCCGGGGATTTTTGCGCCAGGTTCTTCCACAACTGCCATCCCGAGGCAGCATTCGGACAATGCTCACCCATCGTTAATTTCGGCACCGTATCGCCGTCACCATAGGCGGTGTCCTCGACGATCGAGCCGGTGGTGACGAAGACCAGATCGCGCGGCTCGATTGTGATCGTCTCGTCCTTGTCATCGCGGTGGCATTTGATCGCCGTGGTGGTTAGCGTCTTGTCGCTGGCGTCAATCTCGAGGTCTGAAGCGATCGTGTTGTATTGGGTTTTTACGCCCTGCTCCTTGAGCCAATCCATTAAGGGGCGCACGAAGCTGTCGTACTGGTTGTACTTGGGAAAGACGAGCGAGGTCATATCATTCAGGCCGTCCATAAGGTGCAGAAAGCGGTGCATATACAGCTTCATCTCCAACACCGAGTGCCAGTTCTGGAAGGCAAACATAGTGCGCCAGAACATGTAGAAATTAGTACTTAGGAAATCTTTGCTGAACCATTCCTCCACCGAAATATCGTCGAGATCCTCCTTGCGCGCCAGTAGCAGCCTCATCAGTTCTATCTGCTGCAGCTTACTCAGCTCCATGGTGGAGAAATCCTTGATCTGGCCCTGTTTTTCCAGAAGCCGCGCCTTTGAGAAGTTCTTGTCGGCGTCATTGACGATCCGGAATTCATCAAGCACGGTAAAGGGCGCGGGTAGTTCAAGCGCCGGTATTTCCGAGAAGACATCCCAGAAGTTCTGATAGGTGATATCCATCTCGCGGCCGCCGCGCACGATATAGCCTTGCTCCGCATTTCCCGAGCCATCAAGAGCGCCCCCTTCGACATTCAGCGCTTCCAGGAGGGTAATGTTTCCGGCTGGCATATGGCCGTCACGGATCAGGAAGAAGGCGGCGGATAGGCCGGCGATGCCGCTGCCAATAATATAGGCATGGCGGTCAGCGATGCCTTCGGTCGGGAGCGGGCGATTATTGGTATAGCTTCCGTGGAAGTCCGCCGGAGGAAGCGAGGTGTCGAGGCCATTGTGCAGATGTCTGGACGAGGCATCAGGTGCTATATCCACGGCTTGCGCGATCATCGCATCAATAGGGATTTGCAGACGAGAGCTATATATCGTGGGTGCGTTATGGTGAGTCATATTGTTCTCGTGCAAGGTCTGGATGAAGGGCATCCTATCCATGAGGCGATGCACGGTCTGTGCGCTACCGCACTGAGTGGCAGCGCGGCGTACCGGTGATCGTTCAATCGACATTCTGACTATGCTCATCGAAAAAACCATACGGTTATATTTTTCGGCGAACGGCAGGTAGTCATCGCACTGCGGACTGAGTTGGCGTTGGCCGCCACGCGCAGAACAACCAGCCAAATGAAATGGCGGCATTGTGCTGCATCGCAAAAAAGGCGGCGTTAACTGCAGGTGCAAAGTCGACGAATAGTGCGAGGCACCCTGCCTCACCTCTGTGTCCACCGGATAATTCGAATACCCAAAACAGGTTGCCGTATGTGCGTCAGCGTACCGATCCGGTTCTGAATTCTCGTTATAAGTCCCTGTACCACGTCTGATCCACAGTGTATGACGATAGAGATTCAGTGTGCCTGCAGATTCAAACACGCCAACTTTTACAAGGGGACAACATGAGCATGACCACCAAAGCCTTTCTCGTCGGGGGCGGCATCGGCTCTCTGGCCGCCGCCGCTTTCATGATCCGCGACGGCAAGCTGCCCGGCGCCAACATCACCATACTGGAAGCATCGCCTCTGCTGGGGGGAAGCCTGGACGGAGCCGGTGACGCAGAAAGAAGCTATTCATTGCGCGGCGGACGCATGTTGACCACCGATAACTATGAGTGCACTTGGGATCTTTTCAAATCCATTCCTTCGCTCAAAAACCCGTTCAAGACTGTTTTTGCTGAAACCGTGGAATTCAATGAGCTACACGAGGCGCATTCGATGGCAAGACTGGTTGATTGTCGCCGTGCGCTGGTGCCCGTCAGCTCGATGGGCTTCTCGATGCAGGATCGCCTTGAATTGCTGAAGCTCAGCACGGCGGAGGAAGAGACGCTCGGCGCAAGTCGCATCACCGATTGGCTTTCACCCGAGTTTTTCGAGACTGAATTCTGGTACATGTGGTCCACCACCTTTGCTTTCCAGCCCTGGCACAGCGCCACGGAGTTCAAGCGCTATCTGTTGCGCTTCATGCTCGAGTTCTCGCGTATCGAGACGCTCGCCGGCGTCAAGCGAACCGTCTACAACCAATATGACTCGCTGGTTCTCCCCCTGCAGACCTGGCTCAACGACCAGGGCGTCAAGCTGATTACCGATTGCAAAGTGACCGATTTTGAACACCAGACCGTTGACGGCCAATTCATCGTCACCGGCCTACACTGCCTGCGGGAAGGCGTCGCCGACATGCTTGTGGTCAATGACGGTGACCTCGTCTTCATGCAAAACGGTTCGATGACCGACGCTTCCAGCCTCGGGTCGATGACCAGCACACCCGCCAAGCTGACCAAGGCCGATAGCGGCGGCTGGACGCTTTGGGAAAAACTGGCTCAGGATCGTCCAGAATTTGGCCAGCCCGCCGTTTTCAACAGTTGCGTCGCGCAATCCTATTGGGCCTCATTTACCGTCACGCTGAAGGACACGGCCTTTTTCGACCAGATGCAGCAATTCAGCGGCAATTCGCCGGGAATCGGCGGACTGGTAACGTTCAAGGACTCGAACTGGCTAATGTCGATTGTGCTGGCCTTCCAGCCTCACTTCCTGAACCAGCCAGCCGATGTGCAGGTGTTCTGGGGCTACGCCCTGTTTCCTGACCGGATCGGCAATTTTGTTCCCAAATCGATGGCTGACTGCAATGGTGCTGAAATCCTGCAGGAGCTATGCGGCCACCTGCGCTTTGACCCGGAAACGGTTGCCTCCGCCAATTGCATTCCATGCCGGATGCCGTACATCACCAGCATGTTCATGCCGCGTTTGGCTAGTGATCGACCGCTGCCAGTGCCAAGCGGCTCGAAGAATTTCGCGTTCATCAGCCAATTCGTCGAAATACCCGACGATGTCGTCTTTACGGTCGAGTATTCGGTGCGTGCAGCGCAGATGGCGGTTTATGAATTGCTCGGTATCAAGCGCGAAATCCCGGTCGTGACACCTCACGCCAAATCACTGCAAACTCAGTTTGAAGCCTTGCTCAAAGCATTCAAGTAGTAAAAAAATAAAGGAATAAAAATGCAGGACTTGACGATCAAGCCGCAAGCAAACCAGGGACTGAGCACCGCGTCAGCCGCAGAACGCCTGAAACAGGACGGCTTCAACGAATTGCCTTCGCCTGACAAGCGAGGATTTCTGCGCATCCTTGGCGAGGTCATCCGCCAGCCCATGTTCGCGCTGCTGATTGGTGGCGGCTTGGTTTATCTGCTGCTCGGCGACCGGATCGAAGCCCTGCTCCTGCTGCTGTTCGCCTCACTCTCGGTAACCATCACCATCGTGCAGGAGACGCGCAGCGAGAACGTGTTGGAGGCCTTGCGCAATCTCGCGAGTCCACGCGCGCTCGTCATCCGAGACGGCGAGCGCATTCAAATCGCCGGCCGCGAGGTCGTGCGCGAGGATCTGATCGTGATTTCCGAGGGCGACCGGGTTGCCGCTGACGCAACGCTCGTTTCCTCAGAAGATTTGTTGCTCGACGAATCCTTGCTGACCGGCGAATCCGTTCCCGTGCGCAAGCTGGCACCGGACGCGTCCATCAAAACCGAGGCAAAGCCGTCTGAACCGAAACCGGGCGGAGAAGATCTGCCCTATCTCTTTGCCGGAACACTGGTGGTGCGCGGCACAGGCCAGGCCGTCGTACACGCCACCGGCATCAAGAGCGAAATGGGCAAGATCGGGCGCGCCCTTGAAACGATTGAAACTGAACAGCCGCGGCTGCAAACCCAGATTAGCGGGCTGGTACGCAATTTCGCCATCGTCGGCGCGCTCGCCGGCGGATTGACAGTCCTGCTCTACGGCCTGCTGCGCGGATCATGGCTTGAGGCCCTGCTGGGCGGCATCGCTATCGGAATGTCCTTGCTTCCCGAAGAGTTCCCCCTCGTCCTTGCCGTATTCATGGCCATGGGTGCCTGGCGCATTTCACAGGCACGCGTGCTCACCCGCCGCGCGTCGGCCATTGAAACACTGGGCGCAACGACGGTGCTCTGTACCGACAAGACAGGGACGCTGACCGTCAATCGCATGAACGTTGTTTCAATCCTTGGCGGAGAGACGCGCTGGGACGTGCACTTGACGACACCGATAACGGACACGATCCGGGAAACGCTGGAAGTGGCGCTGCTTGCCTGTCCGCGCGAACCCACCGATCCGATGGATCTCGCGGTTCACAAACTCGCCGAGGCACAGGTCGGCGCGAACGCTGATAGCTTCGCCAAGCACCCGCTCATCCGCGCCTATGGCCTCCGACCGGATTTGTTTGCGGTGGCAAATGTCACGAAAAACGACGGTGATGAAAACGGCACCGCCTACGCCAAGGGCGCGCTTGAAGCCATCGCAGAGCTATGCAAGCTGCCGGCGGATCGACTGGCAAAAATCAGCGAACAGGTTGATGCGCTCGCAGGCGAAGGCACGCGCGTGCTCGCTCTGGCCAAGGCCAGAATGACCAACGCCACACAAGAGCAGAGCCTGCCTGACACACCGCGCGGCCTTGATTTTGAGTATGTCGGACTGATCGGTTTTGCCGACCCTTTGCGTTCCAATGTACCCGCCGCCGTCGCCGAATGTCGGTCCGCCGGAATCCGGGTGGTCATGATCACGGGTGATTACCCGGCAACGGCGCGCGCCATAGGCGCTCAGGCAGGAATCGACGCGACCGAAGTCCTCTCCGGCGACGACCTTGAAGCCATGCCCGACGATCAGCTCGCCCTGCGCGTGAAAACAACGTCGATCTTCGCCCGCATCCGCCCCGAGCAGAAACTGCGCATTGTCCAGAGTCTCAAAACCAACGGAGAAATTGTCGCCATGACGGGCGACGGCGTAAATGACGCGCCCGCCATCAAAGCCGCTCACATCGGCATCGCCATGGGCGGACGCGGTACCGACGTGGCCCGCGAAGCGTCTGCCATCGTCCTGCTCGATGATGATTTCGGCTCCATCGTCAAGACCATCCGCCTCGGGCGGCGCATCTACGACAACCTGCGCAAAGCCATCGAATTCATTGTCGCCGTGCACATTCCCATTGCCGGACTCGCCATCCTGCCGCTCGTGCTGGGCCTGCCGCTGATCCTCACGCCGATCCACATCGCCTTTCTGGAAATGGTGATTGATCCGGCGTGTTCCATCGTCTTTGAAGCCGAGCAAGAAGAGGACGACGTGATGAAGCGGCCTCCGCGCGACCCGGCAAGCCCCCTGTTGCTGCCAAAGCGAATCTTGTGGGCGGTGCTTCAGGGCCTGATCGTGTTCGGCATCCTGGCCGGCGTTCTCATCAGTGCCTCGCGTATGAACATGCCTGAACTTGACTTGCGCGCACTTGTTTTCACATCGCTGATTCTCATCAACATCGGGCTGATTCTCGTCAATCGATCATTCAAGTCCTCCCTGATTCGCGCCTTCCTGCGCCCCAACCGCTCACTCTGGATACTGATCGGCAGCATCAGCGCACTGCTGGCGACCGCCCTGTTCTGGCCACCGGCGCAATCGCTGTTTCATTTCGGTCAGTTGCATATGAATGAACTTGCGGTCGGCGCCGGTGCCGGGCTGTCCAGCCTGTTCATCCTGGAAGCCATCAAATCGCAATGGTTTCGTCTTGCCGAGAATAGAGGCAAGGAAAGCAAGGTCGCGTAGAACTTCAAGAGGCATGCCTTGGAACCCGCATGGATATTGGCTCCCGCGACGCATACCTCGAAGACAGCCGTATTCATTGGCTTGCAGGGCAGCCATGAAAATCCAGGCTGATTTTCGGGGCATCCGGAATAATCGATGGACGGCAACCGCCGATGTGGTTCCGCAAGATTTGCAGATTCCGGATTTTCGAGTGGACGGACAAAAGCACCAGCCGCAATTGCTGCAGACCAGCATCGGGATGTCATGCCTTTTCGTGGATATTAGAGGGCAACAACCGGCTAGGAGCGGTCCGTCATCCCCTCTGCTGACGGGCCATTTGAACGCCTGCTCGACCTCGGAACCGGTCTGACGGCTTGCGCGAATAATTCGGCCTGAACGGTCGGCGGGATTCCGTAGCGACCAGGTCCGCTATGCGCTGCTTGTCCGCCGCGCGGTAGTCAATTCCGTCTGAACGGCAGCTTTTCATTACAAAATCGGCTAAACCCGACCATGAACCGCAAGATTCCGATAACCCCATATTTGAGGTTCTAAGCCGGAACCACCGAATATGTGGTGCTTGAGCATCCCGTTCTTTGCAATTAGTTCTTTCGGCTTCGGGTAGTCAGCCAGCAGGCTATCCAGAAGTTCTTTCCGTGCGGCTTTTTTTACGGTCATCATCGCTCCTCGAAACGCGGCAATCTCCTGCCAAATGACCGCTTATACAAAAGAACGAACGCCCTCGCTTTAAGCCGGCTTTTCGATTGAAGGGCGGATTCTTAGAGACAGTACAAAAAGCACCCTCCCCTGATTTGTGCCGATTCTTGATATCACCTCACGGGCATCAATGATTATGATGAAGATCACCGATCAATTTGATGCGACCGCAGCAGTCGTGTTTCAAGCTAAGCACAGGCAATGGAAGATTCGATCCCACGAAGCATTCAGGAATTCGTCCCCGGCAAGCAGGTCACGCTGGCGCACTTGATCGCGCATCCTACTGACGATCTGAGCAAGAAGATCGGAGTGCCGGGTGCCGACGCGATCGGCATCATGACGCTGACACCTGGGGAAACGGCCATGATAGCGGCCGACATCGCCACCAAGGCGGCGGATGTACAGATCGGGTTCCTCGATCGTTTTACCGGGTCGCTCGTGGTGTACGGCACGGTCGGTGCGGTGGAAGAAGCGCTGCGGCGCGTGGTCGATGTCTTGTCCAGCCAGTTGAGCTATAGCGGTTGCTCGCTGACGCGGACCTGAGTGCTAACCATGCATAACGCAGGAAAATTCATGCTGATCGGCGATATCGAAGCGGGGAAGACCACTTTGCTCAACGCGCTGTTCGGCAAGGATGAGGTGGCGCGTAAGACTCAAGCCATCGAGTTCGAAGGCAATGGCATGGATACGCCTGGCGAATACTTCTGCCATCCCCGGCTCTATGCGGCGCTGTTATGTTCGGCTCAGGATATGTCGACGCTGGTTTATGTGCACCCGGCGGATCGTGACACCTGCCGCCTGCCACCGGGTCTTCTTGATGTTTATGCGGGCAAGCACGTCATCGGCGTTATCACCAAAACCGATCTTCCCGCAGCACACCCCGATGCCGTTGAGGCCCTGCTGCGCGAAAACGGTATCCATGGATCCATCTATCGCGTTTCCAACACCGATAGCGGCTCAATTGAAGCCTTGAAAGAGGTGCTGCTGGGAACGACAACGCTTGCCAAGGAGTGCTTTGCATGAAAACTCTCATTAGTGCGGAAACCGTTCGCCAGGCTCGATCAAGCGGGCAGACCTGCCTGCCAGCTGGTAAGAACGTGCTGATTACACCCGAAGCTCGAAGCGTTGCAGACCAACTGGGCATTTTTCTTGATCCAGAAAGCAACGACCTCTCTGCTCCACTCATTGCTCAGGATGACTTGCAAACGGCGACCATTCGCGCCGCCGTCCTCGCCAAGTTGCCCGCCGAGGTCGCCAGTAAGCCGGAACTCGTTGAGCAGATCATGAACAAAATTTGCGCGGCACAGAAGAACGCTTCACTCGTCTCTTTTTCTCAATCGGCCACCCCGGCACCCGCTGTCCTGACGCCCGGCACGGCGGTACCGAGTATTAAGCTGGTCAAAAGCGCTGATGTCCATCTCGGCGTGTTTCCGGGTGCTGGCACCGACAAGCAGGTTGGCATCGCCGACGTGATTACGGCTGCAGATGGCGCGCCCATCGCTGCCGGGTTCATGGCCTGGAGCCAGTGCTTCTTCCCCTGGACGCTGGACTACGACGAAATTGATCTGGTGCTCGAGGGAGAACTGCACATCCGGTGCAACGGCCAAACCCATGTTGGAAAATCCGGTGATGTGCTTTACATCCCCAAGGGCAGCGCCATCGAATTTGGTACACCCAGCACCGTGCGCTTTTTCTACGTCACCTACCCTGCCAACTGGCAAGGCTGAGTCGTTTCAACATGAACGCAGCGCCCTACATCACCGAAAACTGGTTGGCCGAGAACGCCAGCCTCACCCCGGGTGGTGAGGTGCGGTTACCGGTGTCAAGTCGGTTGACGCCAGCCGCGCGCGATGTGCTGAATGACCGCAATATTCGTATCCGCTATACAGATGAAATCGGACGGGTCTTTGTCGATGGCACCGAACGAGACGGCGAAGCACTGCAACAGGTGCATCCGCTGACCAGCAGCGCTACCCACGAAAGTGCGCATTGCCTGCTTTGTCAACAGGTCGTCGGCAAAAAGCCGGAAGCCCTGACGCATCTGAATGCCACAACGATGGTGGCCAAGAACGATACCCGAATTGCTTTTCGCGGACGGGTCGATAGTGCGATTGCGCACGCCGTCTTGCTGCAGACGGAATGGCTGGCTGCCTCAGCACCTGCGGCAGCGCAGCGCATGCTGGCCGACATCCGTGCGGCGCTGGGCAATGTGCTGCGTTCCGAAACCTTGGGCGAGCCGATGCCAGCCATCATCATGGGCGAGTTCGATGAAGCACAGATCCATGCGCTTTCCCATAATCCGCTCAAATACCTGGGGCACGATCACATCGTCCCGGCCATCGAGCACGGCCTGATCGTTGCCCGCCTCAACCTGTTGCGCACCGTCATCCGTGAGGCTGAGGTGGCGGGCGCGCAAGCCTTCATCAACAAGGATTTTTCGATAAGTCGCGGTGACGTGTTGCAAGCGCTGAATCGCCTCTCCAGTGCCGTTTATGTGCTGATGCTCATCTGTTGGACTCACGAAAAATCAGGCCGGCACTCATGAATCTGATTGAATCCTGCATGGCGGCGGCCAAAGCCCACCCGGTGCGCGTGGTGTTCCCCGACGCCATCGACGAACGCGCCATTCTCGCCGCCCAGCAACTGGCGCGTCAGGGCTGGGCGCACCCGGTTTTGCTTGCTAATCCGTTTGAGTTACGCCGCTACTGCAAACAGCGCGGCCTGGTGCTCGGCGATGTGCCAGTCATCGACCCGCAATACAGCGCATCTCTGGAGATCTACGTTCAGCACTACTGCGCTCACCGCGCCGGCGTGCTGCCGGAAGATGCCAGCGCCCAGATGCGCGATCCGCTGTGGTTCGGTGCCATGATGCTGGCGCAGGGCGATACCGATCTGTGCATCGCGGGCAATCTGTCGGCCACCGCCTCGGTGTTGCGCGCGGGATTGCGTGTAATCGGACTGGCACCAGGGATGAAGACACTGTCCTCCGTCATGTTCCTGATATCGCCGGATGGCGGGCGGGTACTCGGTTTCGCCGACTGTGGCGTGGTCCCGGACCCCACGGTCGAGCAACTTGCCGATATCGCCATTGCCAGTGCTGACAGTTATCGCAATGTCACCGGGAATGTACCTCGTGTCGCCATGCTTTCATTTTCGACCAAAGGTAGTGCCAGGCATTCCGCCGTGGATACTGTACGCCAAGCCACGGAACTGGCGCACAGCCGTCGTCCGGACCTGCTTCTCGATGGTGAACTGCAATTTGACGCGGCGATCGTTCCTTCGGTAGCGGAACAAAAAGCGCCCGATAGTCCGTTGCAGGGCAATGCCAATGTTTTCGTCTTCCCCTCGCTTTCCGCCGGCAACATCGGCGCCAAGATTGCCCAGCGCATCGGTAAATACAACGCGCTGGGACCGATGATCCAGGGGCTGCGCCTGCCAATGCACGATCTATCGCGTGGTTGCAGCATGGAGGACATGGTGCAGACCACGCTGCTGGCGATGCGCATGGGCGGACTGGTCCAGCCCATTGGGCAAACCACTCGCAGTCCCTTGAAGGAAGCCTGAGCGTGAGGCTCTTCACCCACATTTTTTTCCGTCCGGTGGTCTCCACCGGGCACTACCTGACGGGCTCATCCCGTTTTCTTTGCCGCAACTTAAGTCAGTAATCAAGGAGTGAATCAAATGGAAGCTCTTGGCATGATCGAAACCAAAGGCCTGGTCGCGTTGATCGAAGCATCCGACGCCATGGTCAAAGCCGCCCGCGTAAAGCTGGTGGGTGTCAAACAAATCGGCGGAGGCTATGTCACGGCGATGGTGCGTGGCGATGTGGCGGCCTGTAAGGCGGCTACCGATGCTGGCGCTGCGGTCGCTCAGCGATTGGGCGAACTGGTTGCCGTCCACGTCATTCCGCGCCCGCATGCCGACCTGGAAGAAGTATTCCCGATCAAGGCGATGAGCGAAATCAAGGACTAAACACACTGACGCGGCAAGTGGCGCCCGATGACGGGCGTCACGCCGGAACACGCACCCCCTTGGTTGTTTCGAACAAGAGTGCTTTCGTCTGGGATCAGGCGGGGCGGGTTGGTGCGCGCAAGTAGTTGGCAACAAATCAGTGGAGAGGAGCCGGCAATGGAACTCGCAGTGGTAATCGGACAAGTCGTTTCTACCGTCAAATGCCCGGGCATTCACATCGAACGTCTGCTGCTTGTTGACTTCGTCGATGCCGATGGAAAGCCCCGTGGCGAACCCCATGTCGCCGCCGACAGCATCGGGGCCGGTAATGGCGAATGGGTGCTGATCACACAAGGCAGCTCGGCTCGCCGTGCGACCCACGACGGTGAATCGCTGCCGATTGACATGAGTATTGTCGGCATCGTCGATGAGGTCGTCGTCGAAGGCCGCGTTCTCTATCACAAGTAGGCAAAGAAGGAGGCTGAAGATCATGGATGTCGCAAATCCAAATGATATCGAACAGATCGTGCGAGCTGTGCTGCAATCGCTTAACAAAGGGGCGCTGGTCGCTCCGGTGCGCGCTGCAAGCAAACGTGCTCCCGGCGTGTTCGAACAGCTCGATGACGCCGTTGCCGCCGCCACGGTGGCACAAAAGCAACTTAAATCGGTGGCCATGCGAACACTCGTCGTCGAGGCCATTCGTCGCGCAGGAATTGAATACAGCCGCGAATTGGCGGAACTGGCTGTCGCCGAAACCGGCATGGGTCGAGTCGAAGACAAGATTGCCAAGAACCTGGCGCAAGCCGGCCATACGCCGGGCGTGGAATGCCTCACGCCGCGAGTGCTTTCCGGCGACAACGGGCTCACCCTGATCGAAAACGCCGCTTGGGGTGTGATCGCCTCGGTTACTCCGTCGACTAATCCGGCTGCAACCGTGATCAACAACGCGATCAGCATGATCGCGGCGGGGAACACCGTCGTCTTTGCTCCGCATCCGGCGGCAAAGAGAGTCTCGCAACTCGCTGTTACCCGCATCAACGAGATGGTCGTTGCTGCAGGTGGACCGGATAACGTGGTGGTGACCGTTGCCGAACCGAATATTGAAACGGCACAAAAACTGTTCCGTTATCCCGGCATTAATCTGTTGGTGGTGACGGGCGGCGAAGCCGTCGTCGTTGAAGCACGCAAACACACCGACAAGCGCCTGATTGCTGCCGGTGCCGGTAATCCGCCAGTGGTCGTCGACGAAACCGCCGACATCCCCCGCGCTGCGCGCGACATCGTGTTTGGCGCATCGTTTGACAACAACATCATCTGTGCCGACGAGAAGGAGATCATCGTCGTTGCCAGCGTCGCCGATCAACTCAAGGCCGAGATGAAGAAGCACAAGGCGGTAGAACTCACACGCGCGCAGGCCGACAAACTGCTACCTGTCCTGCTTACCAAGGTTGATGCCGACGGTCACGGTGCCGTCTGTCGCGATTGGGTCGGCCGTGATGCCGCCAAGATCGCTGCCGCCATCGGGCTGGAGGTTCCCGCCGATACAAAGCTCCTTTTTGTCGAAACTGAAGCAGACCACCCCTTTGCGGTGACCGAGTTGATGATGCCCGTCATTCCGCTCATCCGTGCCGCCAACGCCAACCAGGCCATCGATCTGGCGGTGAAGCTGGAGGGTGGGTGCCGCCACACTGCCGCCATGCACTCGCGTGATCTGAACAACCTTGACCGTATGGCCAACCTGATCAATACCAGCATCTTTGTCAAAAACGGCCCGTGTATCGCCGGGCTGGGTTTTGGTGGCGAAGGCTGGACGTCGATGACCATCTCGACGCCGACCGGTGAGGGCGTGACTAATGCTAGTACCTTCATTCGCCTGCGCCGTTGCGTGCTGGTCGACAATTTCCGCATCGTTTGATCGAGCTTACGATCATGCCCTCCGCGCCGCCTCTACCCACCTGGCTTGAACCGCAACTCGCGCGGGCGGCGCTTCTGGTCAATGATCGAACGCCGGCAGCGGTTCCCGACGCGCTGTACCTGGGTATTGACCTCGGTACCAGCGACTTGGTCAGCATGGTCGTCGATGAGAATGGTGCGCCGGTTGCGGTGTTCCTGGAATGGGCGGATGTCGTACGCGATGGCGTGGTCTATGCCTTTTATGAAGCGGTGCAGATTGTGCGCGCTCAAGTGGCACAGATCGAAGCCAAGCTGGGGCGGCGCTTTACCCATGCAGCCACCTCATTCCCGCCAGGTACCGACCCACGTATCTCCGCCAACGTAATCGAGGCGGCCGGATTGCAAGTAGCGGCGATCATCGACGAGCCTTCCGCCGTCGCGTCCTTGCTTGGCATCTCGCGGGGTGCAGTGGTCGATATTGGCGGCGGAACGACGGGGGTTGCCCTGATCGAAAATGGCAAAGTGGTTTATTCCGGTGACGAAGCGACCGGCGGCCATCACGTCACCCTGACCATCGCCGGTGCATTGAAAACCAGCATTGATGAAGCCGAGCAGTTCAAGCGCGCGCGGGGCAAGGAAGCCTGGGATATCGCGCGACCGGTATTCGAAAAAATGACCGACATCGTGCATGCGCACCTCAAAGGCCATGCGCCGGTAAATACGCTTTATCTTTCTGGCGGATCGTGTGCCTTGCCCGGCGTACAACATTTGTTTGCCGAAGCCTTCCCCGGAGTTGAGGTTGTTCTGCCGCAACCCTGCCTTTACCTGACTCCACTGGCTATCGCCGCGACGGCTCGGGGGGCCGCATGAGCCATGTGACCGCCAACGTTCAGGCGCTTGCCGATTGTGCCCGAAGCGCCGGGGTGGTGGGCGCTGGCGGCGGCGGATTCTCGCTGGCCGACAAGCTCGTCGCGCGTAACTATTGCACCCTTATCATCAACGCGGCCCAAAGCGAGCCGCTGATTTGCAAGGACTGGGCCGCATTGGCACATTACGGTAACTGCGTGCTTGATGGCGCGCAGTTGCTGATCGAAACATTCGGGCTGAGTAAGGCGTTTCTCGCCACTCGCGAAGAGTTTTCTGCCGCGCTTCCAGAGCTGCCTGCGGCCGCGCGCCGCCGCAAAGTAACCGTGGCGCGCCTTCCCGATATCTACCCGCTCGGGTACGAACGGGTTTTGAAACGCGAGTTGCTCGGTATTCCGATGAACGATGGCCGGGCCGACGATGTGCTGGTCGTTAACGCTGAAACCTTGCGCAACCTCTCCTGGGCGGTCAACTTGAAGCGCCCGGTGACGACCAAACTGATCACTGTCGGCGGAGCGGTAGCTCACCCGACAAGCTTGCAAGTGCCGATTGGCACCTCGTTCCAAGATTGCCTGGCCTTGGCCGGTGGCGCTATTGATGATCGCTACACGGTATTTCACAACGGCGTCCTGGCCGGCAAGCCAATTGACCCGGCGCAAGCCTGGGTCAGTGCCACAACTCTGGGGTATGTACTGCTTCCCAATACGCACTCGGCCGTGGGAAAAGTGAGGGAAGGCGATGTCATGAGTAAGCGGCTTGCCGAACGACGGGCCGCTTTTTTCGAGAACACACTGGCCGGCCGCACCAGCGCCATGAGCGCGGCCTATGCCCTATTCGATTTGGTGCCCTATCGACGCGCACGCCTCGCCTTTCGTGCGCTCGGCTCAGCCGATGATCTGCCTGCTGCCGTGCGGATCACACCCAGCGGGCACGGTCGTGTTTTCCTGCCGTGCATCGCCTCTGGCGCGCAGGTGACACGCGGGCAGGCCATTGCTACACAGCCCGAATCCGGCGGCGTCACGCTGCATGCCAGCGTACATGGCGTGGTTGAGAGCGCAGACGCGCACGGCATAAGCCTGCGGCGCACTGCTGAAAAGGAGTCGTCGACATGATGCAGGAACACGAAGTCGGACAGATCGTCACGCACACGGTCGACATGATGAATGCACTGTCGGTGCGCCAGTTCAGTCTGCCACCCAATACCTACATCGGTGCCGGAGCAATCGCCCGAACTGGCGAGGCGATTGAAAAATGCGGCGTTCACCGGGTGTTGGTGTTGACTGATGAAATGCTGGAAAAGATGGGACTGCCCGAGGGCATGTATCGCGCGCTGAACTACTCGAATATCCAATACAGCGTCTTTTGCATGCCGATCGGCGAACCCAAGAGTGCAGACGTTGAAGCCGCTGCGCGGCAGGCGGCGGAGTCCGGCTGTGGGGCGATTGTCGCCTTCGGTGGCGGTTCCGCGCTCGATGCGGCAAAGGCGGTAGCGCTGCTGCTCGCCAATCCAGGGACCACCGTCAGCGATCTCGAAGACTCAGCGCACATCCTGCCGCGCACCATGCCTCTGGTCGCGGTACCGACCACCGCCGGTACGGGCTCGGAAGCAACTACCGTCACCGTGATTACCGACAGCATCCGCCATGTAAAGCGGATATTGGTGCATGACTCGCTGATGCCGGATCTGGCCATTATCGACGCCTGTCTGATGCTTGGTGTACCGCAGCACGTAACCGCCGCGACCGGTATGGATGCGCTGTCGCATGCCATTGAGGCCTATGTGGCCAGTGGGGCCACGTCGATGACTCAGGCGTTGGCCTATCGCGCCATCAGCCTGATTGGTGAGGCCTTGCCCATCGTCGTCGGCAAGGGCTCCGACGTGGCGGCGCGCGAAGCCATGGCGTTGGCCTCGTACATGGCCGGCATCGCGTTTTCCAACGCCGGACTGGGCCTGTGCCATGCCATGTCGCACCAGATTGGCGCCGCTTATAACATTCCGCACGGCGTGGCCAACGCCATCATGCTGCCCTCGGTCATGCACTACAACCAGCTGGTGTGCAAGAAGACCTACCCGGAAATCGGGCTGGCGCTTAGTGGACGCATGATGGATGCGGCCGAAACCATCCGCTGCGTGCAACAACTGATCGTTGAAATCGACTTGCCGGCCAATCTGATCGAAGCCGGTGCGCGCAAGGAAGATTTTTCGCGTTTTGCCGAAGATGCGCTGAAAGATCCGTGCCTGACGGCCAATCCCCGGACCGCCAGCAAGGATCAGATCGTCGGTGTGTATCTGCATGCCTACCACCGTGCGGGCCGCGAGGTACGGGCCGGATGAACACCCGGCGCCTCTTCTCGGTGGGTATCGACGTGGGTACCACGACCACGCAGGTGATCTTTTCCGCGCTGGAA
>JBBQAT010000075.1:0-20372 GCA_038316625.1 Burkholderiales bacterium | reverse complement strand
GACGTGATCGCCAACAATCTGGCCAACACCAGCACCAACGGCTTCAAGCGCGCGCGCCCCGTCTTCGAGGACCTGCTCTACCAAACGCTGCGCCAGCCGGGCGCCCAATCTTCCCAGTCAACGCAAATTCCCGGCGGCTTGCAGCTGGGTACCGGGGTGCGGCCCATTTCGACTGCACGAACCTTCACGCAGGGGTCTTTGCAGCAGACTGGCAATGACCTTGATGTGGCGATCAATGGTGCGGGCTTTATGCAGGTTTTGCTGCCCGATGGTACGACGGCGTATACCCGCGACGGTTCTTTCCAGAAGGACAATCAGGGTCAGCTGGTGACGTCCAGCGGTTATACCGTGCAGCCAAGCATCACCATCCCGGCCAACGCCCTAACCATTACGATTGGCACGGACGGTGTGGTGTCGGTTACAACACCGGGAACGTCGGCTGCCACGCAGATTGGCTCGCTGCAGGTGGCGACCTTCATCAATGTCGGCGGGCTGCAGAGCGTCGGCGAGAACCTTTTTCTGGAAACTGCATCAAGCGGAACGCCGACACCGAACACGCCGGGTACCAATGGTGCAGGCGTGCTCAACCACCGTTACGTCGAAACCTCCAACGTCAATGTGGCCGAGGAACTGGTGAGCATGATCCAGACCCAGCGCGCCTATGAGCTGAACTCAAAAGTCGTGTCGACCTCTGACCAGATGCTCGCGCGCCTGACGCAGTTGTAATGGAGCGATGATGAAAAACGGGCTAATCCTGATTCTTGCCGCCTTGTCGATCAGCGCCTGCACAACCGTACCGCCCACCAATGTGCATCAGCCGATGACCGCGCGCCCGGCACCGCGTCAGGAAAGCGTGTCAACCACCGGCAGCATCTATCAGGCCGGAGTCTCTCGAACCTTGTTCGAGGATCGGCGCGCCCGTTATGTGGGCGACACGATGACCATCGGCATCGCGGAGAACACAACCGCTGCGACCAAATCGAATACCAACGCCAGCCGGGCATCCAGCATTACGGCTTCCGTGCCGACGGTGGTTGGAATACCTGGCAAGTCCTTGCAGGGATTGGACTTGTCGGCCAGTAGCGCAAACAGCTTGGCCGGCAAGGGCGATGCCGCTGCCAACAACGTCTTCACGGGCACCATCACGGTCACCGTGATTGAAGTGCTGCCCAACGGCAATCTCTTGGTTTCGGGCGAAAAACAGGTGTCGATCGGTGCCGGCACCGAATACATACGGCTCTCGGGAATCGTTAATCCCTACTTCATCAACGCCGCGAATACGATCAGCTCGGCTCAGGTGGCCGATGCGCGCATCGAATACAAGGAGGCCGGCGTGATCAGCGAAGCACAGGTCATGGGGTGGCTTGCACGCTTCTTCATGTCCGTGTTGCCGTTCTAAGGAGCTTGTCCTGATGACCATGCAAACCGGCAAATTTCAGCGTCTCGTGGCAATTTTTGCCTGCTGCCTATTGCCGCTTCTAAGTGGCGCGGCATGGGCTGACCGTATCAAGGACCTTGCTTCGGTTCAGGGCGTACGCAACAACCAACTGGTAGGCTACGGACTGGTGGTTGGCCTCGACGGTACTGGCGACCAGACGACACAGACGCCATTCACCACGCAGAGCATCATCAACATGCTGGCGCAGTTAGGCACCACGTTGCCAACCACGCAATCATTGCAGCTGAAAAATGTGGCCGCCGTGATGATCACCACGAACCTGCCGCCCTTCGCCAGAATCGGCCAGCAGATTGATATCACCGTATCCTCAATGGGGAACGCCAAGAGTCTGCGCGGCGGTACGCTGATTCTTACGCCCTTGAAGGGTGCTGATGGGCAGATCTATGCGCAAGCGCAAGGCAATCTGATGGTCGGTGGCGTTGGTGCGTCTTCAAATGGGAGCAAAGCGGTCATCAACCATCTCCTGGCTGGACGCATCGCGGCCGGGGCGACGGTCGAGCGCGAGGTGCCGACATCGCTTGGGCAAGGTCCATTTGTTCATTACGAGATGGGTATTACCGATTTTGGCACCACGCAGCGAGTGGTCGAAGTGATCAACCGCGAAATGGGTCCGGGCACGGCGCAGGCGCTTGATGGGCGGGTGGTTCGCGTCAATGCGCCGACGGATGCCAATGACCGTGTGGCCTTCATGGGACGTATCGAGAATCTTGAAGTGCGGCCGATGAAGTCGATGGCCAAAATCATCGTCAATCCGCGCACGGGTTCGGTGGTGATGAACCAGATGGTTTCCATCGAGTCCTGTGCCGTCGCGCACGGCGCGCTGTCGGTGGTGATCAATGCTGACCAGCAGGTCAGTCAGCCGAATGCCCTGGCGGGCGGACAGACCGTGACGACCGCGCAGTCTGGCATCGAAATCAAGCAGTCGGGCGGGGCGCTGATGCAACTGAAGGCCGGTGCCAACCTTTCCGACGTCGTCAAGGCGATCAACGCGCTGGGTGCGAATCCACAGGATCTGGTATCGATCCTGCAGGCGATGAAGGCGGCTGGGGCGTTACGAGCGGATCTGGAAGTTATATAGTCGCTCTGCAAGCCAATGAATACGGGCGTCTGCAACGATGTGCCCGTGAGATCAATTATCCATGGGCTTCTCAAGGCATAGGGCTTATGGATCGCCCATTGACGGGCCTTTCAGCCCGATGCAAAAAATAAGAATCCTGTAGGAGCCCAGCTTCGCTGGGCGATAAACGCATAGATGGCGAGCGTCAGGCGCGAAAATTGCTATGACTCGCTGTATGAAAGCCGAAGACCTCACTAACAATCGTTTTGTCCTTGATCCGAAAGCGGCCGCCGATCTTCGCAGCAAAATGAAGAGCGACCCACAAGCCGGATTGAAGCAAGCGGCACAGCAGTTCGAGGGCATGCTCCTGCAGATGATGCTCAAGAGCATGCGCGATGCCACGCCGCAGGACGGCTTGATGGACAGCGATCAGACGCGATTCTTCACCTCCATCATGGACCAGCAGCTGGCGCAGAATCTTTCGGCGCAGGGCAAGTTGGGTTTCGCCAAATTGATCGAGCAGCAACTCGGTCGCAACATGGCGTCTGGTACGTCGTCGGATCCGGCATCTTCGCTCGAACTCCTGCAGCAGAGCCTGATTCAACGGCAGGCGGCAAGTTCTGCCGGTTTTATGCCGGCAGCAGGCACAGGTTCCGGTGCCGAACGTATTCGCAGCGCGCCCGTTGATACGTCGTCCAGCGTAGCTCCTTCGCCAGTGGGTGTCGGGAGTGGCAGCGATTTCGTCAATCGCATCTGGCCGCATGCGGTTGAAGCAGCAAGCGCCATTGGCGTGCCGCCCCAGTTCCTGGTCGCCCATTCGGCGCTCGAGAGCGGCTGGGGCAAGAGTGAGATTCGTTCGGCGGACGGTTCGCCGACCTATAACCTGTTTGGCGTCAAGGCTGGGCGTAACTGGCAAGGCCCTTCGGTCGATGTGCAAACCACCGAATACGTGAATGGCGTCGCTCAGTCGTCGACCGAAAAGTTCCGGGTATATGGCTCGTACGCCGAGTCCTTCCGCGATTACGCGAGCCTGCTTCGCAATAATTCACGATTTTCCACGGTGCTCGGCCAGCAGGATGGCACGCAGTTTGCTCGTTCACTGCAACAGTCGGGTTATGCCACCGACCCGATGTACGCCGACAAGCTAAGCCGTATCATCAACGGAACGACGCTAAGGCAAGCACTGGCCGGCTAGGAGGTGAGCAAAAATAACGTGAACATGACGAACCCTGTAGGTCGGGTTAGCGTAGCGTAACCCGACGCATCGCTGGTCAATCGTCGGGTTACGCTACGCTAACCCGACCTACGAGGTTTCGATTACACGTTCAACTTGTTTTTGCTTGATGCATTAGCAAACAAAGCTTAATTTTTCGGCGAATTTGCCGTTAGCAACATGGAACAGGAGTTTTCTCCATGGCAACAGGAATAATCAGTACAGGCATTTCAGGCATACAAGTTGCACAACTTGGTTTGCTGACGGCCGAACACAATATTACCAATGCACATACGGCGGGATTCAACCGTCAGCGTACGATTCAGGCGAGCAATATTGCGATGTCGACGGGTTCAGGCTTCGTGGGGCAGGGAGCCCATGTGTCGACCATCGAACGCATGTATGACAGTTTCCTGTCCGGCCAGGTCAATAAGGCGCAAACGACCAGCAGCGAGCTTGAAGCCTACTATACCCAGATCACGCAGATCGATAACATGTTGGCGGATGCAAATGCCGGTGTGTCGCCTGCCCTGCAGGAATTTTTTACGGGAATCCAGAAGGTAACGGCCAATCCCTCCCAGTTGCCGGCTCGTCAGGCCATGGTTTCTTCGGCTCAGGCACTGGTTGCACGTTATCAAGGACTGGAAGCGCGAATCGGTCAAATGTATGACGGCGTTAATAGCCAATTGACGACAACGGTCGCCACGATCAATTCCTACTCACAGCAGATCGCCAATCTCAACGAAACCATTGTTATTGCCCGCTCATCCAACAACCAGCCTCCCAATGACTTGCTCGATCAACGGGACCAACTGGTTCTCGAGTTGAACAAGCTTGTCAAAGTGACGACGACGACCAACACGGACGGTACGTTTAATGTCTATATCGGAAATGGACAGCAATTAGTGACCGGGAGTCAGGTAACGACCATGACGTCGCAGCCTTCTGTGGCCGACCCATCGCGCTTTGCTATCGGCCTCAAATCGACTGGCGGCACGCAGGAATTGCCGGAATCGCTGATCACCGGTGGAAGCCTTGGCGGCTTGCTGAGCTTCAGAAGCGGTTCTCTGGACCGTATTGCCAACGATCTCGGGCGCAATGCAGCGTCCCTGGCATTAACCTTCAATGCGCAGAATGCGCTTGGTCAGGATTTGCTGGGGCAGTCGACTGGCGTCGGCACCTTTCAGAAGGATTTTTTTTCCATCTCGCAGCCGACGGTAATCGCCCACACGAAAAATACCGGAACAGCCACTGTTTCAGCAACGCTGGTTGCCCCGCCGCCGATTGACGGCTTCTATTCGTTGGCACGCACTGCCGCCGGTTACACTCTGACCCGTCAGTCGGACGGTCAGGTTTGGCCGGCGTCCCCAGCTGCACCGGCGGCCACGCTGGCTGCATTGCAGGCAGTTGTTCCTGCCAGCGAAGGCTTGACGCTGGGTGCGGCCACGCTGGCCGTAGGTGATACTACTCAAGTCCTTGGCTCGGCAGCTGCAGGAGCCAATTTTTACACCAAATTGACCAATTCTGATTATCGCCTCAGTTACGACGGGACTAATTACACCTTAACTAATTTGTCGGACGTCACGAAGCAATGGACGACAGGTCCGACCATGACGCAGGCTGATTTGATCGCAAAGGTTGCTGGTAGCGAAGGTTTCAAACTCGTCATTTCTGCAGGGATGGTAGCGGGTGATTCCTTCATCATTCAACCAACGAGAAATGCTGCAAAGAACCTTTCTGTGAATGCATCGGTAGCGGCTGACGTTCGCCTGGTTGCTGCCGCAATGCCCGTTCGCACGGCGGCTGCCATTGCGAATACGGGAGGTGGAACAATCTCGGAAGCCAAATCGGTACTTGGTTATGGAACGCCGGTATTTCCAGCTGGCGGGGTAACATTGACCTACAGCAACGGAAATTTCACGCTTGCTGGCGTGCCGAGCGGTGCCAAGGTTTCCGTGACGGTTGGCAATTCCACCACGCTTTATGATCCAACGGCGAACATACCCTACACATCTGATGCGCAGATTTCGGTCGCCGGTGTTAGTTTCCAGGTTCGCGGGACCCCCAACAATAGCGATACCTTTACCTTGTCGAAGAATGCTTCCGGGGTATCTGATGGACGCAATGCGCTAGCACTGGGTCAGCTTCAGGCACAAAACACCATGTCAGGAAAGACGGCGAGTTTCCAGTCGGCCTACGCCCAGATGGTCAGCGACGTGGGTAACAAATCACGCGAGATATCGGTCAAGGGGCAATCGCAGAGTGCTTTGTTAAAGCAATCCACGGACGCTCGGGATTCTCTGTCGGGCGTTAATCTCGATGAAGAAGCCGCCAATCTTATGCGTTATCAGCAGGCCTATCAGGCCTCTGCAAAAATGATGGATATCGGCAACAAGTTGTTTGATTCCTTATTGTCGATCATGTCCTAAGGGGTATTCCATGCGTATCAGCACCAGCCAGATCTACGACAACGGCACACTCGGAATCCAGCGCAATCAGAGTGCGCTCTACAAGCTTCAGAACCAGATTTCAACCGGACGTCGTGTCCTTACGCCCGAAGATGATCCTGTTGCAGCCGCACAAGCGCTGATTGTCACCCAGTCCAGGGACGTGAATGCGCAGCACGTGGATAACCAAGGGAGCGCCAGTAGTCAATTGGGTCTGGTTGATAGCCAGCTGAATTCAATGGTTGATCTTCTGAATAATGTCCGAGATCGGGTTGTACAGGCGGGCAATTCCGGAGCGATGACAAATTCGGATCGGCAGGCGATCGCCACCGAACTTGAGGCACGTCTGAGTGAATTGGTCGGCCTTGCCAACAGCCAGAACGGTGCCGGCGACTACCTCTTTTCAGGGTATCAGGGGGCGACGCTGCCGTTCGCCATCAACGGAACCTCCGGAGCTTATGCCTACGCCGGAGATGATGGCGAGCGCTTGTTGCAGGTGTCTTCTTCCCGGCAGATGGCGGTCAATGTGGCGGGTGGTGATGTGTTCATGGATATAAAAGGGGGGAACGGTACCTTTGTAACCAGTACAAGCGGGAATAATGTTGCTCCGATCGGAAATAACAAAGGGTCGGGGACGATAGACGTCGGATCGGTGATCGATCAGCAAAAATGGCAGGCTGCAGTGAATACGTTGCCTGCCGTTCAGCCACTTACGATTCGCTTTAGTCTTGACTATACGACAGACCCTGCGGGAGTAATGAGCTTCCAGATATCCGATCCTGTTGGCGGGGCGACGGCACTCGCAAAATATACGCCGGGGATGTCGATATCCCTGATTACAGCGGGAGGAGTCGATTTTGGCTCGCAAGTTGTTGTGCAAGGACAACCACAAGTTGGCGATTCGTTTTCGATCAAACCGAGTTCTAGCCAGAGCATCTTCCAGACCATGCAGAGCCTGATTGGAACTTTGCGCACGCCTATCAATTCGACGAATTTTACGTCGACCGAATTCACCAACGCACTTGGCGCTCAGTTGAAAAACATTGATCAGACGTTTGACAATGTCAGTCGTGTTCAGGCGATAGTCGGCACGCGCATGGCTGAGCTGGATTCGCTTGGCAATATGTCCAGTGATCTGGATATTCAGTATCAATCATCACTGTCGGACCTGCAGGATCTGGATGTAGTCAAGGCGTACTCGGACTTGACGTTGCAGAAGGTTAATCTGGAGGCTGCGCAGAAATCGTTCGTAACGATCAGTGGCCTGAGTCTGTTTAACTATCTGTGAGTGGTGGCGTGCGCACTTTTTCCGTTTTGGTAATGTTCCTGTTTCTTGCTGCGTGCGAAACGACGGGTCCGTACAATCCATTGGGATCAACCGGCGATTTGAATACCTCGACCGGGGAAATACGTTCCCAGCCAGCCGTTAAATTACCTCCGAATGTCGAAGTTAGCTCCGAAACCCTTGGCGCCGCCGGGGCTTTGTACCTGTTTGGGATTCCTGAGAGCACGCTGGGTCTCCCTGGTGTGGTCTTTAGCCCGAGCAATGCCGCGTTGCTCTATATCATCTACGATCCCCTGGCACCAAACTGGAGTATCAAGGAGCAGGCCTTGACTGGGGATACGTACCGGCTTGCTTTGCGCGCCAAGAGTTTCCGCACTGGTGGCGATGGCGAAGCCATGCAGATCGTGAAACGACGGGCACTGCAACTTCAACGGGAAAAGGGTTTTTCTGCCTATCGAATACTGGAATACTCTGAGGGCGTCGAATCAAGTACCCCGTTTACACACCGTATTTCGGAGGGCACCATCCAGCTTGTAAAAGTGCAAGGCGTTCCGGGGCGGTAGGCCTGAGTCTATCGGCTCTATCGGGTCACAAAGACGCCCAGCATTGAGTTGAGTCCGTATTCGAACATCTGCTGAAGCGGTGCACCCAGATGCGACATGCTGATGAAGAGTGCGGCAAATCCCAGTACGATGGTTATCGGGAAACCGATGGCCATCAGGTTGAGCTGCGGCGCAACGCGTCCCAATACGCCCAGCGCAATATTGGTGATCATCAGTGCTACCACTATTGGTAGCGCCAGTAAAACCCCGGAAGAGAAAATGACGCCGCCAGCGTTGGCAATGTTCGACCATGTGCCATTAGCGATGGCTTCGGCCCCGATCGGAAGAACGGTAAAGCTGCGCGTCAGCGTGGCAATGACCATGAGATGGCCGTCGATGGCCATGAATATCAGCAAGGCCAGCATGCCGAGGAACTCAGAGATCACGACGGTTTGGGAGGCGCTTTGCGGATCGTAAGCGGTAGCAAAGCCCAGCCCCATCTGGTTGCTGATCATGTTGCCCGTCATGTCAACCGCGCTAAAAACGAGTCGCATGGTAAAGCCCATGGCAAAACCAATGATCATTTGCTGGGCGAGAATCAGGAGACCCAGACCTGAGGCGGGTTCGATGAAAGGGATTGCCGGGAGGGCTGGCGTGATGGCGACCGCAATGGCGAGCCCGAGAAGAAGACTTACGCGCACGGGAAGTGCCGGGTTGTTGAACGGCGGCGCTGCAACAAGCAAGGACAAAATGCGCGCCAGCGGGAAAAAAAAGGCGACGATCCAGGCGTTTATTTCGGCAGTGGTCAGGCTGATCATGGGGCGTTCAGCCGATGATCTGGGGAATGCTCTCGAACAGCCGCCGAATGTAGTCAACCATCATTTGCAGCATCCATGGGCCGGCCAGGATCAGTACCAGGAATGTCCCCACCAGCTTGGGAATGAACGATAGTGTTTGTTCGTTGATTTGCGTTGCCGCCTGGAAGATGCTGATGATCAGGCCGATAACAAGTGCAGCGAGCAGCAGAGGGCCGGATAGAAGCAGCGTCATCTCGATGGCCTCACGGCCGATGTTCATGACCAGTTCAGGCGTCATGTCGAGAAGCTCATGACCAGTGAGCCCAGGAGAAGATGCCAGCCGTCGACCAGAACAAACAGCATCAGTTTGAATGGCAACGATATCTGAACCGGTGACATCATCATCATGCCCATGGACATCAGCACACTGGCGACCACCATATCGATGATCAGAAAGGGAATGAAGATGATGAACCCGATCTGGAAGGCTGTTTTCAATTCACTGGTTACAAAGGCTGGAATCAGGACACGCATTGGCACATCGTTCGCCGACTCAAGCTTGGGCGTATTGGCTAGGCGGGCAAAGAGTCCAATGTCGGCCTCGCGCGTTTGCTTGAGCATGAAGCTGCGCAGGGGGACTGCGCCGCGATCAACCGCCTGGAGAAACGTGATCCTGCTCTCCGAAAGAGGCAGGTAGGCGTCAACATAAATTGTATCCAGAACGGGCGACATGATGAAGATCGTCAAGAACAGCGAAAGGCCCACCAGAACTTGATTGGGGGGCGATGTTTGCGTGCCAAGAGCATGTCGCAGTAGACCGAGGACGATGATGATGCGCGTAAAGCAGGTCATCATCAGCAGTGCGGCGGGGATGAAGGTTAGCGCGGTGATCGTGATCAAGGTCTGGATCGAAAGCGTGTAGGTCTGGCTACCGCCTGCGCTAGGCGTGCTGGTCAGCGCCGGTAGTCCACCCGCTGCCTGCGCCCAGGCTGCAAGTGGCGAGAGCAGGAGGAGAACGAGGGGCAGGGCAAATGCTGCAGGCCAGTTGGTGAGCCTATTTTTGTTCATTCTTGCGCTCGGTCATTTGCTTCAGCCATTGGCCAAACGGCCTTTCGCTGCTATTCGTAGCGGGAAGGTCTCCCTTGGGCAGGGTATGCAGCGTTTTGATCTGCCCCGGGACGATACCGACAACAACCCACGTGTCGCCAACTTCAACAAGGACGATGCGCTCACGTGTGCTCAGCATCAACCCGCCGACAATCTTCATGGGGCCGGTGTTGCCGAAACTCTTTCCGCCATTGAGCTTGCGCAGAAAGTAGGCACCAAAAAACAAGAGGCCGATGATCAGCATCAGGCCAAGCAGCATCTGGAGGATGGCGGCTCCAGAAACACCCGGGGTCTCTGCCGTAGTCGCCTGGGCAAATGAACTCGCCGGAATCATGGCGAGCATCAGGGCGCAGAAATCGAGATTGCGCAGGGGAAAAAATCGGGAGTGTCGAATCAAGTTAGTCGGCCAGTGTTCGTTCTGGCCGCTATCTTAAAGCAAGCGAGCGTAAGGTGAAACCTCGGTGACCGAACAAAGGCGCCTTCCGACTAGCGTCCGACTTTCCGCATGCGTTCCGAGGGGGTGACGATATCGGTGAGGCGGATACCGAATTTATCGTTGACCACGACAACTTCGCCTTGGGCGATGAGGGTTCCGTTAACAAAAACGCTCATCGGTTCGCCGGCCATCGCGTCGAGTTCAACCACAGAGCCGTGGGCCAGTTGCAGCAGATTCTTGATCGTAATCTTGGTGCGCCCCAACTCGACAGCCATCTGAACCGGGATGTCCAGAATCATGTCAAGCTCGTTCATCATTGATGCCTTGCCGCCGGTTTCTTCGAACGAAGGAAATATCTGGGCGGGTTGTGCATTCAAGCCCGGTGATGCCTCAGAAATTGCCTGCTCGGCCATCGCGGCGGCCCAATCATCCTCAGCGTTCGTGTTTTCTGTTTCATCAACCATGGTGAGCTCCCGGGACGATTTCATCGCCTGCCGATGTTATGAATCGTTCGATTTTTAGTGCGTATTGGCCACCTTGCTGGCCGTAACTGCATTCCATCAATGGAATATCGTCCACATGCGCGATGATTTTGTTCTCAATGCTGATCGGAATGATGTCGCCAGTCTTCATCCTGAGAATCTGGTCAAGACTGACGGTCGTTGTGGCCAATTGTGCGGAAATTTCAACCTCCGCATCTTTCAACTGCTTGCGCAGCATGACGATCCAACGTTGATCCGTCGAAAGCTGATCGCTTTGCATCGAGCTGTAGAGCAAATCACGAATCGGTTCGACCATCGAATACGGGAAACAGATGTGCATATCGGCCGCCGTTCCACCGAACTCCAATGAAAACGTCGTCGAGATAACGATCTCGGATGGTGTGGCGATGTTGGCGAACTGCGAATTCATCTCGGAACGGATGTATTCGAACGAAAGCTCGTAGACGGGTTTCCATGAGCGCGAATACTCGTGGAACACGACGTTCAAGAGTCCCTGGATGATGCGTTGCTCAGTCGGCGTGAAGTCGCGGCCTTCGACGCGCGTATGGAAACGGCCGTCGCCGCCAAACATGTTGTCAACGACAAGAAAAACAAGATTGGGGTCGAGAACGAAAAGTGATGTTCCGCGAAGCGGTTTCGCTGCAACCAGATTGAGGTTGGTCGGTACGACCAGATTCCGGATGAATTCGCTGTATTTCTGGACACGGATCGGTCCCACGGAAATTTCCGTTGTCCGGTGCATATAGTTGAACAAACCGATACGCAGGAAGCGAGCGAAACGTTCGTTGATGAGTTCGAGCGTTGGCATGCGTCCGCGGACGATGCGCTCCTGCGTTCCCAGGTTGTAGGTGCGAACGCCACCATCGTCCTCATCAGCCGCCGTCGGTTCGTCAGACTCGCCGGTAACGCCCTTGAGTAGAGCGTCAACCTCGTCCTGAGAAAGAAAATCGGTGGCCATTACACGCTACTGAATAATGAAGGACGTAAACAGGACTTCCTTGACCGGGCCTTCGGCTCCCTTGCCGCCCGGCTCAAGAATTTCATTCATCAGGTCACGGACCTCGTTTGCCAAGGTGGCCTTGCCTTCTTTGGTAATCAACTCGTCGGCCTTCTTCCCTGACAGCAGCATGATCACGTTGTTGCGCAGCTTAGGTGTACTTTTCTTGAGCTTTTCGCCCATTTTCAAGTCCTCGACTTCAACTGAAATCGTCAGCTGCAGGAAAGGACCGCCATTCTCGGAGCCAAGATTGACGACAAACGCGTCAAGTGCAACATAAACCGGATCGACTTCCTTAGTGTTCTTCTTTTTTTCGGCATTGGCTTTTTCGGTGGCAACTTCCCCGTCTTCTCCCGTCGGTGCGTGACTCTTCATGATGAAGAAGGTAGCACCGCCACCGATAATCAAAAGCAGTACCAGCGCCGCAGCCACCATAATCAGCAGTTTTTTGCTCTTTTTTGGAGGTGCGACATCTGCACTCTCCGTTTCATGCTTGGCTTCTTTGGCCATTTACAAAACCTCTCATGTTTTCTTGTATGGTTGTCTTTTCTTCAAATCCGGTTTGCTGCAAGAATCAAGCGAAAATATCAACCAATCCATTTCCCTGCTGAGCTGAAAACGCTCTGGCTGTCAGAGATATCGCAGAATCGGCGACCAGTATAGCGTTATCAGATCGCCATTGGGATGAACCCCGATTCGCGGCCCCGTTTTCTGCTTGCTGCCTGAACGATTCGGCGCTGACATTGGTTTGTCCCAGTTCAATTCCCGCACTGGCAAACATTTCACGCAGTTTTGGCATCGCCGTTTCCAGTGCGTTCCGAACCTCCGAATTCGCAGAGGTAAAGGAAGCAGTGGCGCTGCCTTTATCAAGACTCAACGATATCTCTATCGGCCCCATTTGCGGTGGGTTGAGGGTGATTTGAGCAGAATGCTTGTCGTTGCCGGCGAGCCATACGATTTTTTGGCCAAAATCACTAGCCCAGCCTTGATCCCGAATCGATGTGGGTACGGATAGCGATACTTCGTTGCGGATTGGGGTTGTGTGCAGATTGCCTTGTGTGTTTCCTGCAGGTGCCGCAATGTTGTTCGCCGCTGTGTCCACAGATACCGTTCTGGAGGTTAGGCTAACGCGGTCTTGTTCAATAGCTGTAAGAGCGGCAAATTTTGCCGGTTTGTCATCGGCAGCAGTTGTTTCAGATGGCGCTGAATTGGTCTTGATGGATTCTCTAAGGCTCTGCTCGTCGAATACTGCTGTGGCCCTTGGCGCTGATGATGATTCACTCGTTGTCACGTCGATCTTGCCAGTCCCTCGAGAAGAAGCGCCTGCGGCCTTCGTTTCGTCAAGGATTTGCCCAATTGGCGCTGTTGTTTGCAGAACATTTTGTGCCAAATCGGAAATGTCTGAGTCTGATTTATCTATCTTGGAAATGTCTGGATGAGATGTGTCCTCGACTTCAGTGGTTTCGGATTTTTTCCCCGGCTCGCCTGATATGAGCCCAAGTGCTGCAAGGAGTGCGGCTGCATCTGATGGCGCCGAATCTTCCGCTGGTGAATCTGTTTGAGTTTGAGTAGCCGCTTTTGGTGCGGTTGAGGCTTGCTGGTCTCGTAGCAGGCTTGAAAAACTGGAAACGGCCGAATTGTCGCCATTGGAGACATTCCTGGCTGAATTTTCGGTCGTAGTGGTCTGGCTTGGTTTCGGCAGTGTCAAAACGATGGTCACGGACATGGCGTTCCTTGGTGGCAAGTGTTGCTATGTCCTTAGCAATATTTATACCTATATTTATATCTATAGGTGGCCCGTGGTGTAATTCAGCACAAACAATACGTTACTTACGGAACTACGGCGTTTCTTTGTCTTCCTTGCTCCGTGCAGCAAATTCGTCCTGAGTCTTTTGTTCCCGTCGCAGTTCCTGGGCGTTTTCGCTGGCGTTGTGTCGTTCGGAAAGCGTATCGAAGGCCTTGAGCTTTTTTCTTTGTTGCTGCCAGCGCGCCTGGCCGTCGGCTGTATTTTGGGCTTGCAACGCGACCGACTGTCGCTGAGAATCAATGGCTTCATCCAGGCGATTAAGAAATTCCTGATAGTTGTGCCATTCGCGCTGAGTGATTCCGTTTTGAGCCGCTAGCCGGAAACGTGCAGCATATTCGTCGCGGTACTGCTCCAGCATTTCGAGCTTGCCTTTTGCATCGTGTTCAATGGCAATCAGTCGTGCAAGATGTTGCGTTGCCTCATCTGAACGAACCTGCATCAGGTCAAGCACGGTTTGGAGTGAAAAAGGCTTAGTCATGCCCCGACTCAGCGGTGTGCACCAAACAGGGCGTAGAGGCGATCTACGCTGCTGTCAAAATCGGCTCGCTCGCTAAGCGCTTGCTGCAGAAAGCCTTCAAATGCCGGGTAAAGTCTGATGGCTTGGTCAAGCAGCGGATCGGAGCCGGCGGCATAGGCGCCGACGCTGATCAAGTCGCGAGAACGTTGATAGCGCGAAAACAATTGCTTGAAATGGCGGATTTGCTCGAGATGCTCTGGTTTGATCAAATTGACCATGGCGCGCGAAATTGACTGCTCAATATCGATTGCCGGGTAATGCCCGGCGTCAGCCAGCGTCCGTGTCAGGATGATGTGACCATCAAGAATGGCGCGTGCCGCATCGGCAATCGGATCCTGCTGGTCGTCTCCTTCAGCCAGTACGGTATAGAACGCGGTGATCGATCCGCCGTCATCGGCGCCGTTACCCGCACGTTCGACCAGTTGTGGCAGCCGCGCGAAAACCGAAGGGGGATAGCCGCGTGTGACCGGTGGCTCGCCGATGGCCAGGGCAATCTCGCGTTGGGCCATGGCGTAACGCGTCAGTGAATCCATGATCAGCAGCACGTGTCGGCCCTGATCGCGAAAATGTTCGGCAATCGCTGTAGCGTAAGAGGCCCCCTGCAAGCGCATCAGCGGACTGACGTCGGCGGGCGCGGCGACGACGACCGATCGGCGCAGACCTTCCTCGCCAAGAATCTGCTCGATGAACTCTTTCACTTCGCGGCCGCGTTCGCCAATCAGGCCGACGACGATGATTTCGGCCTCGGTGTAACGCGCCATCATGCCAAGCAGCACACTTTTACCGACGCCGGAGCCCGCGAAAAGTCCCATGCGCTGTCCGCGGCCAACTGTCAGGAGCGCATTAATGGCGCGCACACCAACGTCCAGCGACTGTTCGATTGGTGCCCGCGACATCGGATTGACCGGACGCCCTTGCAATGGCCGCAGAACGTTCGCGTTGAGCGGACCGAGCTTGTCGAGCGGCCGGCCTGCGCCATCAAGAATTCGACCGAGCAATGCATCGCCGACAGGGAGCAGTTTGGCCCGGTCAACCGCGCGTCGTCTTGAAGGCGGTGGTTGTCCAATTTTTGGCACCACGCTAGGTTGTTCAACTGCGACAACCCTGGCACCGGGCGAGAGTCCGTAGACATCTTCTGACGGCATGAGAAAAAGCCGCTCACCGTTGAATCCGACCACTTCGGCTTCGATCGCTGATCCGCCGACGGGAAGAATTCGGCACGAACTGCCCAGCGGCAATTTGAGGCCAGACGCTTCCATAACCAGGCCGTTGATTCGTGTCAGGTGACCGCTGGGTAGAAGCGGCGCGGCTTGGCTGGCACCTTCACGGCAGTTGTCAAGAAAGTTGCACCAGGCAGCTAGGTGCTTGTTGTCAACGAGGTCGCTCATGGCAAAGCCATCACGGTTTGTCGCTCAGCCACTCCTGGCTGATGCCGATGGATTCGATGACGCGGCGCCAGCGTGTCTCCAGCGTGGCGTCGACTTCACTGGCGCCGAGTTCGACCCGACAACCGCCCGCAGTCAATGTGTCGTCTTCAATGATCCGCCAGTTGTTATGCGCGAGCTGATCGCCAAGCTGAGTACGGATTAGCGCTACATCGTCAGGGTGGGCAAAAAGTGCAGGGTGACCGGAGTGCGGGTGGAGCGTGGCAACGGCTTCTCTGACGACCGGGAGCAGCAGCTCTGGTTTGACACGCAGGCTTTGACGCAGCATCTGGCTGGCAATTTCGACCGAGGTGGCCAGCAACTGATCGGCAACGTGCTGGTCAAGTTCGCTGAGTGACTGTTGCAGGGACAGCATTACGGCATCGATCTTTCCTGCGCTGGTGCGGGCTTCGGCGATACCTTCCGCATAGCCGGCGGCATAACCCTGCTGATGAGCTTCGATGTGCATGCGCTCGATATCGGATGCTGTTGGCAGGACAAGTGGTGTTTGTTCGTCCTGGTCGGGATTTACGGTTACGATGGGTGCTTTTGCAGCACGCGCCGCCGCTTGCTCCGCCTCGTCGAAGGCGGCAACTTCCCAGCGCTGGTAGGCGGTGAGCTTCTCCTTGGGGACGAAGCCGGTCATGGCTGCAAGATACTCAGATCATTTCCTCGCCACCCGCGCCGCCAAGCACGAGTTGGCCTTCGTCGGCCAGGCGGCGGACGATCTTGAGGATTTCCTTCTGTTCGCCTTCGACCTCCGAGAGGCGCACGGGACCACGAGATTCGAGGTCTTCGCGCAACATTTCCGACGCGCGCTGCGACATGTTCTTGAAGATCTTTTCGCGCAGGGGTTCTGAAGCACCTTTCATCGCCAGAATCAGCGAGTCGGACTGGATTTCGCGCAGAAGCAGCTGGACGCCACGGTCATCGAGATCAAGCAGATTCTCGAAGACAAACATTTCATCGAGAATCTTTTGCGCGAGGTCGGGATCGTATTCACGGATCGAATCTACAACCGTGGTTTCGTTGGCGGTACCCATGAAATTCAGGATCTCAGCGACAGCGCGTACTCCCCCCATGGCTGATTTCTTGATGTTAGCCGAGCCAGAGAGAAGGCGCAGCATGACATCATTCAACTCCTTTAGCGCCTCGGGCTGAATGCCTTCAAGCGTCGCGATGCGGAGGACGACATCGTTGCGCAGGCGCTCGGTGAAGTGGTTGAGAATATCGCTGGCGTGATCGTTTTCGAGGTGCACGAGAATCGTGGCAATAATCTGTGGGTGCTCGTTGCGGATGAGATCGGCAACAGTCGGCGCATCCATCCACTTGAGGCCCTCGATGCCATTTGTGTCGCCGCCCTGGAGGATGCGCGAAATCAGGTTCGCGGCCTTGTCATCGCCCAGTGCCTTGGTCAGAACCGCGCGGACATAGGCATCCGTGTCTACGTGGACGGCTGCAGATTCATTGGCGGTTTTGTGGAAATCCTCAAGCACCCCTTCCACTCGCGCGCGTGGCACCGATTTCAGCGCTGCCATGGCATGCCCAAGCTTCTGGACTTCCTTCGGGCCGAGATGCTTTAGCACTTCCGAAGCGTAGTCTTCACCCAGAGCAATGAGGAGAATGGCGCTTCTTTCTACGCCGTCGTCAGCTGGCATTGGCGTTTGTCCAATCCTTGATTATATTGGCGACGACCTTGGGGTCTTGCTGCGCCAGATCGCGCGCTTGTCCGAGTTTTCGTTCCAGCGCTTCCGCTCCGGTAGGTGGTTGTCTAACTCCATTTTCCTCATCATCGACGATGTTGACGTTGCTGCCCAAGGTCTGGTTAACCCTGATCGGCGGTGGTGCAAGCATGGTCTTGCTGAGCGGAATGACGATCTTGAGCATCAGGTAGGCAATGATGGCGGCGATGGCCACGTATTTGAAGATTTCCTTGAGCAGCGAGAGAATTTCGGGGTCTTTCCAGAGCGGTATTTCGGAATCATTGCGGTCAATGGTGGAGAAGGGTGCGTTGGCCACCGAAACCGTATCACCTCGATCCTTGTTGAATCCCATGGCTTCCTTGACCAGATCATTGATCTGTTTGAGTTCGGCGTCAGCCAGGGGTTTTGAGAGACCTTTTGCATCCTTGCGATGATTGACCACAACGGCGGCTGACAGGCGCTTGATCGTGCCCACCGCTTGTTTGGTGTGACGAATGGTCTTGTCAAGCTCGTAATTGATCGTTGCATCCTTACGGGTATTGATTGGCTGGCCGACACTGGAGATCTGAGCCTGAACTCCGGCGGCGTTGATCTGGCCCGGAACTGGTACGGCAGGAGCGGCGGCTGTACCAACCCCAGGAACGGCCGGTTGTGTAATTGGTGCCGTGGCGGGTACGGGCGGCTGGTTGCTCAGCGCACCCGGTACGCCTTGCGCCGACGGCATGGTACTCGCCGATTCACTGGTCTGCTGGCTGCGAATGCTGATGTCCGGCGGCGTCGTATTCGGACGATGCGTTTCTGCGGTCTGCTCGGTTTGAGAAAAATCAACGTCAGCTGCAACCTGAACACGGGCGTTGCCCGGTCCAACGATAGGGGCGAGAATGTCGTTAACTCGCTTGATGGCGCTCGCCTCGATTTCCTGCACGTAGCTGATTTGCATCGGATCAAGCCCGACTTCCATCAGCTTGCTTTTCAGCTGTGAGAGCATCGCCCCGGTCTGGTCGATGATCGTGACGCTGGATACGGCCAGATTCGGGACGCTGGCGGCGACCAGATTCTGGATACCGGCAATTTGCGAGGTCTCCAGCAAACGTCCAGGGTACAGGTTGAGCAACACGGAAGCCGATGGCTTCAAGTCTTCGCGCACGAACACGGTTGGCTTTGGGATCGCCAGATGAACGCGCGCAACCTGAACCGCGCCAATCGACTGGATAGTCCGCGACAACTCGCCCTCAAGCCCGCGCTGGTAGTTGACCTGTTCGGCAAACTGACTGATTCCGAACTTCTGGTTCTCCATCAGTTCGAAGCCGACGGCACCGCCCTTCGGCAGCCCTTGCGAAGCAAGGCGCAGCCGAACTTCATGTACTTGCGCGCCTGGGACAAGAATGGCACCGCCGCTGTCGCTGAATTTGTAGGGAATGTTCAGCTGATCAAGCGAGGCGATGATAGCGCCACCGTCACGTTCGGTGATATTGGAGAAAAGGACGCGATAGTCAGCCTGTTTGAGCCAGGTGCTGCTAGCCACCAGCAGAGCAATGACGGCGGCGAGTGCAACCATCAGCAGGACTTTTTGCTGGTTGCTCAAACGTGACAGTGCATAGCGCAGACGATCGGTCAGATTTTCTGCGTCTGCGGGTGTTCTGGTCGTCGTTCCGGTTGCCGCCATGCTTGCGATAATGGGTTAACTCTGCGATTAATCAAGCAAAAAGCGAAATGTGCTAAGAATTATTCTACTATTGTATCTGTTAAATGCATGGGATTTACCTTCCAATGAGTGACGTGGCGCAAATTGCAGTTCCCGACTTGAAGGCGCAGGAATTGCAGCGGGCGTTTGATGTGTTCAATCAGGTTTCGCTTGAACTCACCCAAGCCTATGAGGGACTGCAGGCGCGGGTTGAATCGTTGACCACCGAGCTGGCGGTCGCTAATGGCGAGTTGCGGCGGCAGTACCAGGAGAAAGAAGCGCTTTCCGAGCGGCTTTCACTATTACTGAATGCTCTTCCCGCCGGGGTGGTCGTGCTCGACAGCGTCGCCGTCGTCAGTGAAGCCAACCCGGTTGCGCAGCACCTGTTGGGGGCCGACATCATCGGTCGCGATTGGCCGATGCTTGCGCTGGCGAAACTGGCGGCAACCGATGCTCCGGACGAGTGGCAGCTTGAAGAACGGCGTGTTTCCATCGCCGAAAGCCCGCTGGATTCGTCGGGAGGTCGCCTGCTGTTGATCCACGACATTACGGTTGCTCATGACCTCAAGGCCAATGTTGAACGTAACCAGCGCCTGGCCGCGATGGGCGAGATGGCGGCGTCGCTGGCGCACCAGTTGCGCACGCCGCTGGCAACGGCCTTGCTTTATAGCTCGAACCTGACCCAGCCGGATCTCTCCGATGCGGCGCGTACGCGCTTTGCGGGGAAAGCAACCGAGCAACTGAAGCGCCTGGAGCGACTGATTCAGGATGTGCTGCTTTTCGCCCGTGGAGAGAGCATTGGTCGTGATGTCATCCCGGTCGTCGCTCTGATCGCCGAAGCTGTTCAAACAATGGAGCCACTGTGTCTGGAAAAAGGAGTCAGCTTTGGCGTTGCTTCCGAGGTAGCTAACTCTATAATCACAGGCAGTCGCAAGGCTCTTGGTGGTGCGCTTTTGAACCTGCTGGAAAATGCGCTGCAGGCGTGCGAAGGGCGAAATGATGGTGTGGCTGCGGTCAAGTTAAGCGCGACCATTGATGGGCGCTACCTGAGGGTTAGCGTGCGTGATACGGGTGAAGGAATCGCTCCGGAAGCGCAATCACGTATTTTCGAGCCTTTCTTCACGACTCGTGGCCAGGGGACAGGACTTGGTCTGGCGATTGCGCTTGGCGTGACGCGCGCTCATGGGGGTAGCATTGAAGTCAGTTCGGTTCCGGGGGATGGATCGGAATTCATCATGCGGTTGCCTATCGGCTCGGCAGTAGAACAATAACGACAGGAAAACAATGGCTCAGGGATTGCCAATACTGGTTGTCGAGGATGACCCCAATTTGCGTGAAGCGGTGTGCGATACGCTCGAACTCGCCGGGCAGGCGGTTGTATCTGCTTCGGGGGG